>DATNPL010000037.1:0-2990 GCA_036703255.1 Coleofasciculaceae cyanobacterium | reverse complement strand
AGCTAAGAGTAGTATTTTTGTTCTATGGAGGGAAAAACAATGGCAACTCACCGTCGTCAATACAGCGCCGAATTTAAGGCGAAACTTGTTTTGGAAGTGATTAGTGGCGAAAAGACACCGAGCGAAGTATGTCGCAGCCACAAGCTCAATGCCAATGTCTTGGCACGATGGCGCAAAGAATTTGTTGAACAAGCCCCCAGGCTGTTTGAACGCGATGCCCAAAGCAGCCAAGACCAGGAGCGGATTGCCGAGTTAGAGCGTCTGGTTGGGCAGTTGACGATGAAGCTGGAGATAGCAAAAAAGGCATCGGGGTACTTGAGCGACGGCAAAAGCGGGCGCTAGTGGAGCAGATGCGCTCGCGTGTACCCGATCACAATGGTGTGCGAGGTGTTGGAATATGGGCGAAGCGCAAGCGCGACGAAAGTCGTTCGAATTTGTATTACCAGGAGAGAGAGGCGGCTGACGAGAGCGCTATCAAAGCTGCAATTGTCGATGTGGCGGGACGCTATCCTCGGTACGGCTATCGGCGAATTACCCAACAGTTGAAACGAGAAGGGCACAGCGTTAACCACAAGCGAATTGCCCGGTTGATGAGTGAGATAGGGTTATGTGGCAAAGCTCCGAAGCGGCGGCAACGCACGACCAATAGCAACCATGAATTTGGGCGCTATCCCAATTTAGTCAGTGAGTTAGTCATTGATCATCCCAACCAAGTTTGGGTGGGAGACATCACCTATATCCGGCTGCAACAAGAGTTTGTATACCTAGCGGTGTTAATGGATGTATTTACCCGCAGTATTCGAGGCTGGCATCTGTCCCGAAGTATGGAGGTGAGCTTAACCATCACGGCATTGAAAAAGGGGTTAGAAGGGCATCTGCCAGAGATTCACCATTCAGATCAAGGGGTACAGTATGCTGCCAATGAGTACGTTGAGATACTCATTGGAGTTGGCGCTGGAATCAGCATGGCGGCAGTAGGAGAGGCATGGCAGAACGGGTATGCAGAGCGGCTGATGAGAACGATAAAGGAAGAGGAGGTAGATTTATCAGAGTATCGTAATTTTGCGGAAGCTCGTGAGCAGATAGGCAGGTTTCCAGATGAAGTCTACTTAAAAAAGAGAATACATTCATCACTTGGATATTTAACACCAAGTAAATATGAAGTGGAATGGAATGAACAACAAAAGAAGGAATATGATATAAAGGGAAAGTCACCTTAGAAATCAGGTTTTGCTGTCCGAAGCGAGGGGGTCACTTCAGAGCTTCCCCCTGGTAGACAAGTGATTCAAACGCAGGTGTTTGCAGAGGTACAACGAACGAGAGCACATGATCTGATTTGGGAGCAAGTAATGCAGGGACATCAAGCTTACGTCATTCTGCCGCTGGTGGAAGACTCCGAGACAATGGATTTGAAGTCAGCCGTGAGTGAATTCCAATACTTGCAGGAAACCATCTTTCCTGAGTTTCGGCTTGGCTTGCTGCATGGACGGATGAGCAGTGTCGAAAAGGACCTAGCCCTGACGCAATTTCGCCACTGCCAAACTCAAATCCTGGTATCGACCACGGTAGTGGAAGTTGGTGTGGATGTCCCCAATGCCACCGTCATGCTGATTGAACATGCCGATCGCTTTGGTTTATCTCAATTGCATCAGCTTCGGGGACGGGTTGGACGAGGCGTTGCCAAATCCTACTGCCTGCTGATTAGCACCTCCAGTGCTGAAGAAACCAGGCAGCGTCTTCAAGTGCTGGAACAGTCGCAAGATGGCTTCTGGATTGCAGAAAGGGATTTGCAGCTACGCGGAGCGGGTGAAATCTTGGGCACCTCTCAAGCGGGGATGCCCAACTTTGCGCTGGCAGATTTGGTAAACGATGCTGGAATTCTGGAACAGGCACGGGATGCGGCTGAGTTGGTTATACAGAGAGGAGACCACCTCAAATGTTGGCGTAATTTGATGGCTGAATTAAAAAGACGCAGCCTACATGAATTGAGTAATGCCAATATGAAATGAGGCTGAGCAGAAAGAACTCTTCTGTCAAAAAGCAGCTTGCAACAGGGCATCGAGAATAAGGTCAAAGGAGGTAAGCGATTGAATCTGCTGCGGCTTTAACCGCTCCATCTCCTGTGTGACCCGTTGCCTTAATGCATCTAGAGAAGCAAAATTCTCCCCCTTCCACAACCCCTTGAGATGCTGCCATAACCGCTCAATAGCATTGAGTTCCGGGCAATGAGCAGGCTGAAGAATCGCAATGATGTTCTCAGGCCACTTTATCTCATGGGCACAATGAGCCGGAGCTTGATCCAGTTGCATCACGGCAATGGTATCGCCTAACTGCTTGGAGAGGTCGTTGAGGAACTTCTGAAAATTCTCACGGTTGAGCTTGCCATATTCCTGCGTCCATTGCCATCCACTGAGCGGTTCCACCACCCCATAAAGCCAAAACGCTTCTCGTGGCCAAGCCACTTTGACGGTGGGCTTCACTCCCTTGACGCTAATCACTCGTTGCGTCTCTGTTTTACGCCCGATGCGAGTTTCATCTTGTGCCAGATATCTGAGCTGCTTGATCCCCAGGATCGCTGCAATTGCATCAGCACTAGCTGGAAGTTTTTTTAAACCCCTCTACCGCTCCTACCCGTTGTTTGGCACTCACCGGACGGGGCACTTTCAGTTGGGCTTGCAATTTCTCGCGCACAAACCGATTCACCGTGTCGTACTTCACGTCCACCCCACACTCTTGCTTCAACCACGCTACAATCGCCCCGTAACTGCTGAAGCCTTCGCTCGATTGCAGGCGTTGCTGCAACTTTGCCAACACTTCACCTTGGATTTTAGGCGCTGCTCCAGGCGCGGTTTTGACCTCTAATAGGCAGGCTAATCCTCCCTGACGGTATCTGCTCAACCACCGGGTGATGCTGGCGGGACTGCGACCGAGTCGTTGACTCAACTGCTGATGCTGAGTGACTTGTCCAGTTTTGAGCCACCAGAGCATCT
>DATNPL010000224.1:0-12496 GCA_036703255.1 Coleofasciculaceae cyanobacterium | reverse complement strand
AAGTGCCGCGCTCCGCGCGGCACTTCCAAAAAACTATTCCAGATTAATTAATTTTCGATCCTTAGGATCACGAATAATGAGCTTCTAAGCGGTTTCGTAGTAAAGACGGCTAAGCCATTTTTCTACAAAACTCTGGGTTTTATGAAATTCCTGCTCCTTAGCGCTAAATTTTCCCGTTAATTTATGGGTAAAGCCCCCTCCAATTCTGCCTTGGCATCACGCACAATATGAACAGGCAGATAAAATTTCTCGCCCCGTCCGCCGAATGAAACTGACCTCCGAATCCCAAGAGGCGATGCCACCGGAGCGATCGCCCCTCTCTGCCGAATCTGCCGCCATTGGTGATCTCCTCAATCGCGTCAAGCCCAAGCCCGAAACGACGATTCTGCTGCTGGCTGTCCTGATTGGGATGGGCGCTGGCGCAGGTGTGGTGCTGTTTCGGACGTTGATTCATGCGATTCATGGCCTGATGTTTGGGGAAGTGTCGAGCTTCTTCTCGGCTTGGGGGCATTGGACTTTGGCGCTCATTCCGTTCTTGGGTGGGCTATCGATCGGGCTGCTGCGCTGGCGCATGCAGGATTTTGGGCCAGGGCTGGCTAAGCTGATGGAAGTGGTGCAGGGCAACCGTGAGGTGATGCTGCTCAACCCCGTGACCAAAATGGTGGCCGCTTCGATCTCGTTGGGCAGCGGTGCGTCTTTAGGGCCTGAAGGGCCGAGCGTCGAAATTGGTGCATACTTTAGCCTGCTGCTGGGCAAGGCGCTCCAGGTTTCGCAGGAGCGGCGGCGGCTGTTGCTTAGTGCAGGAGCAGCCGCCGGATTGGCAGCAGGATTTAATGCCCCGATCGCAGGCGTATTTTTTGCCCTAGAGGTGGTTTCTCGTACGGCTTTTGCGGCTTCGGCTGCCAGTACGGTACTGCTCTCGGCTGTGGTCGCCGCCTGGATTGCCCAAATTGGGCTGGGTTCTCAGCCTGCCTTTGCCCTACCAGCCTATGAAGTGCGCAGCCTGATGGAGCTGCCGCTGTATGTCGGGTTGGGGCTGTTGGCCAGCGTGGTGTCGCTGCTGTATGTGCGATCGCTCAAACTCTCCCAGCGCTGCTTTCAAGGCGAGGTGGCCGGATTCCGCTGGCTGGCTAAAATTCCTCAGCCCCTGCATCCGGTCATGGGCGGGCTTTGTTTGGGCATTGTGGCGCTGTGGCTGCCTCAGATCCTGGGAGTCGGCTACGAAACGGTGGAGTCCATGTTGCAGGATGTGCAGTTTCCCCTGCCGCTGGTGGTAGCCCTGCTGGGCATGAAGCTGCTGATGACGGCACTGAGCTTTGGCAGCGGCTTTGTGGGGGGTGTATTTGCCCCAGCGCTGTTTTTGGGTGCGTCTTTGGGGGCAATGTATGGCAAAGTCTTAGCGATCGCCCTTCCCATGCTGCATGGCTATATTGCCTCTCCTCCTGCCTACGCAATGGTGGGCATGGCCGCAGTGCTAGCAGCCAGCGTGCGTGCGCCACTGACCTCTATTTTGCTGCTGTTTGAGCTGACCCACGACTACCGCATTGTCCTGCCCTTGATGACGGCTGTGGGGCTAAGCATCTGGCTGATGGAACATCTTCAGCCGCAGGTGGTGATTGACAACACCCGTGAGCCACAGCCTGCCGAGGCGATCGCTCCGCTAGAAGTGCCGGATATTACCGTGGCAGAGGCCATGCATCTGGCACCTTTGCAGCTTTCTGCGGGGCTGACGCTGGGTAATGTGGTGCAAACGCTCCTGGAACGGCGCGATCGCAGCGTGCTGGTGGTCGGAGATGATCAAGAGCTTCTGGGCATTCTGACGCTGCAAGACATCAATCGGCTGTTGGCACGGGCAAAGTCAGAGTCCGAAAATACGCTGCTGCTGAGCCAGCCGATTGAGCAGCTTTGCACCACCAAAGTTTTGACCATTCATGCCGATGAGCTGTTGACTGAAGCGATCGCCCGTATGGCAACCCGAGGACTCCAGCAGCTTCCGGTGATCACCCGTGAATCGCCGCATCGCGTCATTGGCTTGCTAACGCAGGAAGATTTGGCGCTGGCGCAAGCCCTTGCCCACACCCGCGAAGCCTTTCAGCATCATCTTGTGAGCCAGTCTGCCCACAAGCTCGACAATGCCAACCCAGAATCGATCGCGCTGCTGCCAAGCTTGCTGCCAGATAAAACTTGAATTCATCACCGCCCTAAAATAAAGCTAAATTAGGGGAAGTACAGGTTCAGTTCATCGGAACCCTACAAAGGAACCCCACAGAATTCATGGATAGCGAGCAAATTATATTATTATCCAGCCGAGAAATTGAGAAAATGCGTCAGGCAGGGCAGGTCGCTGCTGAACTGCTGGACTATCTGGAGCCTATGGTGAAACCGGGAGTCAGCACGCTAGCGCTCAATGATGCTGCCGAGGAATGGACGCAGAAACGGGGCGCTAAGAGCGCCCCGCTGGGATACCCTGCGGGAGGCGAAAATCCCTTCCCCAAATCGATCTGCACTAGCGTTAATGAAGTGGTCTGTCACGGCATCCCCAGTGCCAAGCAAATTCTCAAAGAGGGCGACATCATCAATATTGATGTAACGCCGCTCGTAGACGGCTACCACGGCGATACCTCCCGCACTTTCTTTGTGGGCGAACCTTCACCGATCGCCCGTAAGCTCGTAGAAGTCACCGAAGAATGCCTCTGGCGCGGCATCCGGGCAGTCAAACCGGGCGGCAAAATTGGCGATATTGGTGCGGCCATTCAGGAATATGCCGAGGCGCAAGGGTTCTCTGTCGTGCGCGATTTTGTAGGGCATGGAGTCAGCCGCATTTTCCACACTGCGCCGCAAGTGCCTCACTATGGCATTCAGGGTAGAGGCAAGCGCATTCGCCCTGGCATGGTGTTCACGATCGAACCCATGATTAACGAAGGGTCTTGGGAAGTCGAGGTGATGTCTGACCGATGGACAGCGCTCACCAAAGACCGCAAGCTGTCGGCTCAGTTTGAGCATACGATCGCGGTGACAGCCGATGGGGTCGAGGTGCTAACCCTGCGGCAGGCGCTGGTTCCTACCGCCTAAACCTGGATGCAATCATTCTGGGACGTGATAAGTGGGTGGTTAACTGTAGGATGGGTAAAGCCTTCGGCATCTCAGAAAAGCGATAGCATAACCCATGCGGGCGTTGGGTTGAGGCACAAAACCCGACCTACATAGGCTTTCTGTTTCTGGTAGCTGAATCTCTGACTTGGGCATTCTGTCAAGAGGGAAATAGCTGACAGAGGTTCGTCTATGAGAAACAAATTTGCCGCATAACTGATTGGGCTGTTGACTTTGGCTGCCCAGCCCGCCACCGCTGCGCCCAGTCAGGCTCATCAAAATGCCACTTGGCGATCGCAATTGCAGCAGGCCATGTGTAGCCAAAGCTGGTCACGGGCGATCGGGGTTTCTGGAGCGCTGATGGGCAGCGACATTCAGCCCAACGAACGAATTTGGCTGCTGGCTTTGAGACAGGATCTATTTGCGTACCAGGCCGGAACAGCTGCCTTTGCGGGCTGTGAGAATGGCGTGATGGCTGGGGCAACGGCCGAAAGCGTACAGCTCTTGTCGGCAGACGACTCAGTCGACTGGCAAGGCACGCTGGTTAGGTTAGGCTTTGCTGAGTTTACGGCACCTGTGGCGATCGCTGCCTTCAGCCCAGTTATCCGCACTGCGGCTCCTTTGCCCAGCGCAGAGACGCCTGTGAGCAGCTCTCCGCTGGCTGAAACGGCCTGTCAGGTCTTTTCAACCAGAGGTTTTCGAGTGGCAAGCGGCACTACTAGCTCCCGCTGGGTTTATGAAATTTGGCAGGATGTCGATACTTTCTACGCTCAGTATTGGCGACAAAGCCAAACCTGTGCTGATGCCACCAGCTCGGGTGGCTTTGAGACGCAAGAAGAAGCCCTTGAGTATGTCCTGAACCTGCGAAGCAATGAGTCAGTGGGTAATATTCCCTAGTTATTTTTGAAAGCCTCGCGTGGCGAGGCTTTCAAAAAATAGCGCATTAAGCGCGTAGCGCTATTTTGAGGCGGCATACCTGCCGCCTCACCTACAGCCTCTCACCTGTCGTTGAATCGCCCAACTAAGGAGCCGCCTGGGATGGCTGGAGTTTCTGAGGACTTTGGGACGTAAATATTTGCCAAGCGCCAATCGAGCGATGCCCTTGAGTCGGGCTTGCAGCCTTGCCCAGAAAAAATGCAGATAGGAATGCGGCAATTCGGCATAGCCCGGTAGAAACGCCAGCCTGCGCCACAGAACATCGGCACGATGCAGACCGCTCATGCCATGACGACGATGCTCTGGATTGGCCTTGCCGCCATGCTCGCCATAGTTGCGCCAGGGAAGGTAATTCTTGAGATTTTGGGCACGCAAAAACCCATCAAGTTCAGAATCGAAGTTGTAGTAGCCCGTGCCATGCTTAGCTGTGATGTCATCTACGAAACCTTGCAGGGCGATCGCTCCTTGAGGCGTCAAAACATAGGCCACTGAAGTGGTAGAGAATCCATCGGCAAATCCATCAGCCGTGACGTTATACAGCTGAGGCGCGCAAGTATAGAGCCATGCCATGCCAACATCAGCCTGAGTAGGGTTAAAAGGCAGCGGCAGGTTGCCCAGCCCCACCACCGGAACAAAATCGGCTTCAACAATCAGAGTTGGCTGCTGAGACTGAGCCACCTGCACCCAGGCTTGCTGGTGATTGAGCAAGCAGCGATAAATAGAGGCAAAGGTTTGATACTCGGGCTTGTCAGGCTGGCGCAGCACCTCGCATTCAAACCCCTCTTGGACGAAGGTTGCCTGTAGGCGATCGGTGGATTCTCGATAGGCAATGATCAAAACTTTGCCGATTTGCTCCACCAGCGGGTTGATGACGCTTCTCTCCATTCAGGTTCTCCAAAATCCAAACTGCTCTAGTCCCTTCGCTTGGGAGATGGTGATGCGCCACCACAAACCTCCCTATCTCGCTGTTTACAGCCATACCCGGGTTGGCGTTAGTCCTGAAGTACGGTATCAGGTGTAGGGTAGAGAAAGGCTATGGGCTAACCCGTTTCCCCAACCGCTGAACCTCCGAACCTCATGAGTGCGATCGCCAAAACCTTTGAAACCCTTCTGGGTGCAGATGCCGTCTGTGCCTGGGACGCTGCCTGCTTTCAGGCGGCTCTACCCGACTCACAGCCGCGCAGTCTCCAGTTTCAGATTGCCCAAGCAATCACCCCAGAGACACATCCCGACTGCATTCTTTATCCCCAAACTGCGGCAGAGCTAGCTGAAGCGATCGCATGTGCCCACCGTCAGCGCTGGCGGGTGTTGCTGTGTGGCAGCGGCAGCAAGCTGCACTGGGGCGGTCTAGCCACAGGAATTCAGGTAGTCATCAGCACCGCCCGTATCAATCGGCTGATCGAACATGCCGCAGGAGATATGACCGTCACTGCCGAAGCCGGAATGCGGTTTGCCGATTTGCAAGCTCTGTTAGGTAAAGCCGGACAATTTCTCACCGCAGACCCTGCCTATGCCCACACCGCCACATTGGGCGGCATGGTGGCAGCGGCCGATACGGGCAGCTTGCGACAGCGCTATGGCGGCCTGCGAGACTTCCTCATCGGCATTTCTCTCGTGCGAACGGATGGCGAGAGAGCTAAAGCCGGAGGCCGCGTGGTCAAAAATGTCGCGGGGTATGACCTGATGAAGCTATTCACTGGCTCCTACGGCACGCTGGGCGCTATTAGCGAACTCACGTTTCGGCTCTATCCCCTGCCTACCTCCTCGCAAACCGTCGTGCTGACCGGAGAACCCGCAGCGATCGCCCAAGCCAGCGCTACACTGTTGGCCTCTGGTCTGACGCCTACGAGACTCGAACTGCTCTCAGTAGGGGCAGTCAAGGCGCTTGGTCGGGGTGAGGGAATGGGGTTGATCGGGCGATTTCAGGGCATTGAGATCAGCGTAGAAAAACAGGCGGCACAGATGCTCGAAATCGGTCACGTGCTGCAATTATCGGGCACAAGCTGCACCGACACAGACTCAGCCGCTCTATGGCAACAATGGCAAGAACTGATGGAGCAGCGCCCCCCAGAAGCGCCAATTTTCTGCAAAATAGGAGTGTTGCCTGCTCAAGCGGTGGAAGCGCTGGTGCAGTTGACGGCGTTAGCTGCGGGTGCAACTCCTACGATCGCCACTCTCCATGCCAGCAGCGGTTTAGGCACCTTGCGATGCCAAGCCACGGCCCAAGGCATCCTCGATCTGCGGCAGGTTTGCCAAGCCCAAGGCGGCTTTTTGACGCTGCTAGAAGCGCCGATCGCCCTCAAGCAAAAGCTGGATGTGTGGGGATATCCCGGCAATGCTCTGGATATAATGCGGCGGATCAAGCACCAGTTTGATTCAGAAAATCTTTTTAGTCCGGGTCGGTTTGTAGGCGGCCTTTAGCTGCTGCGATCGCCCTTTTCCTTTTTCTCTTTAGTGCTGAATCATGACCGCATCACTGACTCCAGAAACGCCCGAAGGCTCATCTCACAAAAGTTTTGACTCGCAGCATCCGCCTGAGCCGCAGCTAATTGATGCCTGCGTCCACTGCGGGTTTTGTCTCTCGACTTGCCCCAGCTATCGGGTATTGGGCACAGAGAGCGACTCGCCCCGAGGTCGGATTTACTTGATGGATGCTATCAACGAAGGGCGCGCCCCGCTTTCGCCCACATCGGTGCAGCATTTTGACTCTTGTCTGGGCTGTTTGGCCTGTGTCACCACCTGCCCTTCTGGCGTACAGTATGACCAGTTGATTAGCGCCACCCGTCCCCAAATTGAGCGTAACCACCCGCGTAACCTGGGCGATCGCCTCTTTCGCAATCTGTTATTTTCGCTGTTTCCGTATCCCGATCGGCTGCGGATGCTGCTGGCTCCTTTGGGGCTATACCAAAAGCTGGGAGTCTCTCGCCTGGTGCGGGCAACCGGGCTGCTCGATCGGCTGTCGCCCCGGTTGGCGGCGATGGAGTCGCTGTTGCCCCAGGTCACCGTCAAATCGTTTCAAGACAATCTGCCCACCGTGGTTCCAGCACAGGGCAAACAGCGCTACCGAGTTGGCATGATCTTGGGTTGCGTGCAGCGGCTGTTTTTTAGCGAAGTGAATGAGGCCACGGCGCGGGTTCTGAGCGCCAACGGCTGCGAGGTAGTAATTCCCAAATCGCAGGGCTGCTGTGCGGCTTTGCCCCAGCATCAGGGACAGGCAGACCAGGCTCAGGCACTGGCTCGGCAGATGATCGATGCTTTTGCTAATACTGAGGTGGATGCGATCGTCATTAATGCGGCGGGCTGTGGGCATACGTTAAAGGAATATGGTCACATCCTTCAGGACGACCCAGACTATTGCGACAAGGCCAAAGAATTTGCGCTCAAGGTCAAAGACATTCAGGAATTTTTGGGGGCGATCGGCTTAGTTGCGCCGCTGCATCCGCTGCAAGATCAGCCCCTAACAGTGGTCTATCAAGATGCCTGCCATCTGCTGCATGGTCAGAAGATTAGTCTGCAACCTCGCCAACTTTTGCAGCAAATTCCGGGGGTGGTGCTGCGAGAACCGATCGATGCGGCGCTTTGCTGCGGCAGTGCGGGAGTTTACAATATGCTGCAACCTGAAGTGGCGGAAGAGTTGGGACAGCAAAAGGTGAATAATCTGTTGAATACTAAGGCTATGCTAATTGCCTCTTCTAATCCAGGCTGTTCTCTGCAAATCCTGAAGCATCTGGAGCGCCAGAGCAAATCGGTTCCGGTGATGCACCCCATTCGGCTGCTCGATCACTCAATTCGGGGAATCAAGCTAGACATTTAGGATGACGAATTTGATAAAGTTCAGGGCAAAGTTTTATCAGACGTTTAGAGCCAGAATTACCAAATTTAGGACATTGTTGTGGGCGCTCTGCACTCACAACAATGCCTCATCCCTTAACCGAGGTGAATTAAGCGATCGCCCTACGGTTTTGCCATAGGAAGATTTTTTGGGAAATCTCCTTATCGCACCAATACCGTCATGTACTTACCGTTGCCAAAGGGTAGGGGAATAATGGGCGTGAACTTGGCTCGGTCATCCGTCAATCGCTTGACATAGCATTCGTTGATCAAATGCATGACCTGATCGCGGGTGCCAATAATCCAGAACTGCGGGCGATCGGCAGGATGGTCTGTCAGCAGTTCGTTGAACTCTGTCGTCATGATGGTATTACCTTGCTAATGGGTATTTGTAGAGAGGAAAAGCTTAAGGCGTGGTTCGCCAACCACTTGTTTTTGCATTAGCAAGGCGTTCGATGATTTAAAATCAACTCAGCCAGCCTTCTGCCAACCCAGAACGGCAGGTTAGCGGTTGTGGGGTGTTTGGTAGCCCCCGCAGCCGCGTCCATACCCTAAGCTCATATCACTGGCGTCTCACCAGTTCGGGAAAGCATAAAATAAAAGCGAGATCAATGCAAGCGTACTGAGAAATTTGTTACAGCTTTTGTCAGGATTCTTTGACTGTTGAGGAGGGACGATCGGTTGGGTGGAGCGCTCGAGGGGGTTCTCAGTCCTCTATCCAGAAGCATCCTGAAAATAGTCGGAAAGATTCGGCCTATCTCGCCAAATCGGCATACTATACGGAAAGATTCTTGCGATCCACCTAATTTGGGGTGATATGCAGAAACCATCTGGCTATCCATCTCATTTAAGATAGATATGCGGAAACTTTCCGTCCAATAACGAGTTGAGGTGGCTGGTGATAACTGTTAGCGCTTGGGAATCCTATAAGAGTGCCAGCCACCCCAACAAATCGCAGGAGCCGACGAACACCGCTAGCCCGACGGCGTCGTTCTAGACGGCGTTCGCGGCTCAGCTCCATCGTTAGCACTCATTCTCTGCTTGAGCTTTCTTAGGAAACTACTTATTGAAAGTTGGAGTCCTCTAAAGCCTCAACATTTTTTCAGGTTTGAGTCTGTAAGCCAGCAATCAAATGAAATGTATCTAAAAATACAAAGTTGAAGGGTCTAGTTTTCCATAGCTGGGATCTGATCCAGATGCAAAAATTGTGATCTATACTCTAGTGAAACAGAAGTACTAAACTCCAGAGTGATAAGAGGAGTCAAAATGTTTTCGCGAGCTAAAGACCTGAATGCTAAAGAATATGCCAAGATGCTCCGAAAACCTTCTTGTTGTCAACATTGCGGCTCCTCTGGCGCTATATTGACTCTTGATCATGCAGTACCAAGAGATAAAGTAGGGGATAGAATTCCTGCCTTTTTCTCCCAGTGGCTTTGTGAGGACTGTAATCGCAAGAAAAGTTGCCAAGCAGATCCCTATTGGATACAGCCAACTCCATTTGATCCAGTTTTTGACCAGGATAATAATTTAGTTTGGCCTGATTTAAGTAGACTTCTAAATGCTCAAAAGGATGTATTTGAGCGTATTTGGGAAAATCAAGAAATATTCACTAATCCTGAAATTTTATTTCATGCTTTAAATAAAGATTTTTTAGTCTGTCAGCAAGCTGGTTCCGGCAAAACTTATGAGATGGCGTTTATTCTCCCTGCTGCCATCAACCATGTTCTAAAGAGCTTCGATGAAGCCTGCCCAAGAATTGACAAAATTTTAATTATCACAATTGACCAGGATCTAAGAAGACAAACTACTCGTGAATTACAGACGGAAGCAATTGCTCTAGGTTTAATTCCAAGTAATAAATTTGAAGTTGTCGAACTGACGGATAGAAAAGATGCTCAGAGGTTAGTGCGTAGTAATCCACGTCACTCTATGGCAGGGCGTATCTATGTCTGTTGTCAGCAACTAATTTGGGAAAGCGGTGAGGAGAGTATTGATAGCCTAATTATGGATTTCTTAGGGCTGTTTAATTATATTGCTGCTGATGAGAGTCACTGGGCAGAGATGCAGCAGCGGAAAATCCGATCCTTTGTCTCAGGCTTCTATGTAAAATTTTCAGCATCCCCTTTTGATGCAGTAGGTGAGGCTCATCGCAACCAGTTGCTAATTTCACAATATTCTTATGAAGATATTCAAAGTGGTAACGGGGCTTCAAAAATAATCCCCAAGAATAATCCATTTTCTATTTGCAAGCCGATTGATTACTCAGGATTTTCTTATTATCAAGGTGAGAGTATAAAACAAGGGAACAATGCACCTTCAGATGCGGCTCAACAATTTGAAATCATAAAGGGTTTAGTAGAAGCAGGATTCCACCAAATTCTTTACTATGATGCGTACTGCGCTAAGGTTATTGGAGATTGGAGACAAGTTCGAGAAGAGAGTTTATCAAAAGAAGAGTTTAGAAACCGTCACTTACATACTGAACGATATAATTACACTCTTTCAAAAGATGCTTTACCTTGCTTGGTTTATCCAGTTCATGCTGTAATTCGTTTCTCCAAGTTTGAAGACTTAATATATGCGTACGAGCATGCCCAAAAATTAGTTAATGAAAATCCTGAATATGAGAATTTTAGACCATCTAAAGCCCATGCTCGGAACAAATATTTAGGGAAAACCTATAGTTCAGAACCTCTCAATGAAAAGCATCCTTGATTACAATGCCACATCAAAGATGAAGACGGTAAACGGAAATGGGATTTTAAGGGTGGTTTTGATTATGATCCAAAGACAAAAACCTTAAAGTGGAATTTGCCCAGAAACTCAAGCCGGATTTTATTCGTGGTTGATAAGTGTGCGGAAGGTGTAAACAATCAGTTTGCACTTCTACTAGTCTTAGCTTGTGATTTAGATTCTAGGCGCAACCTCTATCAACAGCTTATGCGGCTTGATAGACCTGTCATGCTTCCATCGAAAAATGGACAAACTATTACTGCTCTCCCTCCATCTGAATTAGATCAACCTTGTGTTATTGCCAGTTCCTTGCATACAAAGAATTATGACAACATAAAGTGGTGCTTAGATTACACCCTTAAATTTAATGATTGGGTTACTTCTCAACCTAATATTGAGACACTCGAAGACTTTAAGAGCGTCTTTGAGATAGCATCAATTGAGGCGTTGACTGAGGATAATCTTGATCAGACCAACATTAGTGTAAGCGAACTAGACGAAATTGATACAAATAACCTAAATTTTGATGAGGAAGGCTTTTTCCAAGAGAATAACATTGAAGAAAATGAGCCTGACTTTAACGACGATGAACCTAGCTTTGAGAACGCTCCAATTATTCCGCCTACTGACCAAACAGTTACTCGTAAAGAAATTTATAATAAGCCCGAACTAACCCAAACAGCTAAATTTGAAATAGTTGGTAGGTTAGGTAAAATTCGCAGAGCCATAGCTGAGAACGATTCAGATATTGTTTTGGATGAAGACAACCAAGGGGTAATTTCAGGAATTAAGGAAGAACAGGGCAACTTTAAGCTTGATATAGATTACTGGGCTAAAGGTGATGACAAGCTTAGAAACGAGATTAGACAATGGCAATGGCTTGTTGAAAGCGATCCTGAGCAAGCTTGTAAGATGTTAGGCTTAGACAAAGTGAGAACAGCCATAGGTGGTTCAGAAGAAGATGCAATTAGAAATAGGCATGAGATTCAGAATTTGGTTCTGATTGAATCGGGGCGCTTAATAGAACCAACAGACGACGAGATTTTGAGATATATTTCTGCAAGGCAACCTGATGCCCATCAAGTGTATTTAGAATCTGGTCAGAATGAGCATGTTCTTCGACTTTTGAAGCAAAACTATATTCGGGAACACCAACGATACGTTACACGCCCTCGTAGCTTGCCTGAAGTTTCGCTTGAGAAGATTAAAAGAAAGATTCAGGGGCAGGTCTATGAAAGACTTAAGCATTCAGGTGAACCTATTACAGTTGAGCTAAAAAGTGATATTGGTCGCCAAGTTAACTCTCAGTCTGCTGCTTTCTTTGGTCTCAGGAGCGAAGAATTTGTAAACGGCAGTCAATACGATGATTGGCACCATCATCACTATTTGATGAGGAGAGCTAATGTCATTCGTAATAATGTTCTTATTCGATTAGCAGGGTCAGGTAAGGGGTATTTACGAGATTTAGATTGTATACTCGACATTGGAAATTCTAATTCTTAAGTTCTCTGTTCTTGTTCCGTGAAATATGCGTATATTAGGCTAACAACCCCAACGCAGCAGACGGACGAGAGCCGTTGGTGCTACGTTCGAGGTCATCTGCCGCCGCTGGTCGGGAACGTTATGCCGCTTATTTTTGGGTGAGGCAGTTGCTTGAAGATTACCTGTAAGCGTTTACTTGTGTACTGTGTAGCTAAAATATCTTTTATCAGTTGAAAACTATAGAAAAATTACAGCTCGGACAATTAGCAAACCATGCTTGACCCTATATAGAACCCATTTGAGATCTTAAGGAGAGGCTGCAAGCCGCTTAACCATTAGCCGAATAAAGCAAAGGTTGATTTTCGTCGTGGCATTGGCAAGCGTCCGCTCAAAGTTCTTGACCAGGATTTTACAGCGCTCCATC
>DATNPL010000111.1:0-33003 GCA_036703255.1 Coleofasciculaceae cyanobacterium | reverse complement strand
ATATTTCACAAGCGTTGACTGCATCTTAGCAGATCATAAATTAGGGCTTTGTGGCGCGCGGAGCGCGCCACAAAACCCTAAAAGCTGGATTTCAAAGGCGCGGAGCGCCTTTGAAATCCAGCTTTTAGAAAGAATAGGCGGACTTTGCCATCTACTAAGTCTGGTGCTTCAACAGGGGAATTGCTGGGCAGAACTTTACCAATGCCGCCATTTTGAATCAGTCTGCGATAATTTCAGGTAACGATCGCCAGATTAAAGTGAAATGACAGCAGAAGAAGCGCTTGCCCTACTAGATACCCTCTTGCAGCAAGAGCATCTGAACACCATTCAGGAGCAAATTTTTTGTGCCTGCTGGGAAGGCGAAACCTATGCGGATATGGCAGAACGCATGGGCTACGACGCAGGGTACATCAAAGATACGGGCGCAAAGCTGTGGAAATTTCTCTCGGAAGCTTTAGGAGAGCGCGTTACCAAAAATAACGCCCAGTCTGTGTTGAAACGGTTGGGGCGATCGGTAGCAGCGCCACCCGTCTCTCCTGCCGATCGCCCCGTAGCTGAACCTGCTGAGGCTGTGACTGCTCCGCCGCTGCCGACTGTCGATTGGGGTGAGGCGATCGATGTCTCCACTTTCTATGGCCGCACCGTTGAACTGGCAACCCTAAAGCGCTGGATTCTAGAGGAAGGCTGCCGATCGATTTCTATTTTGGGCATGGGCGGCATTGGCAAAACGGCGATTTCGGTCAAGCTGGCGGCAGAAATGGCCGAGGAGCGATCGCAGAAATCTGGCTTGGCTGCTGCACCTACCGCACCTGCCTTCCAGTTCATTCTTTGGCGCACGCTCCGCAATGCCCCTCCGGTTGAGACGCTGGTGGCCGATTTGATTCGCGTGCTGTCGGGCGATCGCGTAAAAGAGGCCGATTTGCCGCCAGATGCGGCAGAGCGCGTGTCGCGCCTAATGGAGTTCTTGCGGTCATACCGCTGCTTGCTCGTGCTGGATAACGTCGAAACAATTTTGCAGGCGGGTGAATATTCTGGCTATCTTCAGAGCAAGTATCAGGGCTATGGCGAACTGCTGCGGCGCTTGGCTCAGACCGCCCACTCAAGCTGCCTAGTGCTGACGAGCCGCGAAAATCCTAGAGATTTGACGGCTTTGGAAGGAGAAACGCTGCCCGTGCGATCGCTCCGCCTTAGCGGTCTAGCCGGAAATGACTCCAAAGCGGTTCTGCAAGCCAAAGGAACTTTTGTTGGGACGGATGCCGACTGGCAAACTCTTAGCGATCGCTATGCGGGAAACCCTTTGGCGCTCAAAATTGTTGCCAGCACCATTCAAGACTTATTTGATGGTGACCTGTCGGAATTTCTGACGCAGGGCGCTATGGTGTTTGACGATATCCGCAACCTGCTAGACCAGCAGTTCGATCGCCTCTCGCGCCTAGAGCAAGACATGATGTATTGGCTGGCGATCGCCCGCGAATCTATCTCCTTTACCGAACTCCAGGAAGATTTGATTGCTTTCCCCAAAACGAACCCCAAGTCTAAGCTGATGGAGGCGATCGGGTCGCTGATGCGGCGATCGCTGGTTGAAAAAATTGCCCAACGCTACACCCAACAGCCCGTGGTGATGGAATATGTTACCGATCGGCTGATTGAAACTATGAAGCGCGAGATTGGTGATGAGAGGGGCGATGAGCCAGCCACTCTATTTCACACCCATGCCCTGCTCAAAGCCTCTGGCAAAGACTATATTCGCGATCGCCAAAGTCGCCTCATTTTGGAGCCGTTGGTAGACAAGCTGCTGATGCAGTTTCGCTCCAAACAAGGCATTGAGCAGCATTTAAACCAGCATCTGGAGCACCTGCGCATGAGCAGCACGCCGGGATATGCGGCTGGCAACTTGCTGAATTTGTTTCGTCAGTTGGGCACCGATCTGACTGGATATGATTTCTCTGAGCTGACTATCTGGCACGCCTACCTGCAAGATGTAGCGCTGCATCGCGTCAATTTTGCAGCGGCTGACCTAACCAAGTCAGTGTTTGCCCAAACGCTAGGCAGCATTTTGTCAGTGGCGATTAGCCCAGACGGACAGCTTTTAGCCAGCAGCGATGGTGATGGCAAAATTCTGGTCTGGAACTTAAACAGCGGTCAGCAGCTTTTGACCTGTCGTGAGCATACCTCTTGGGTCAAGGCGATCGCCTTTGCCCCTGAGACGATTGGCAGCCCCACCTTTGCCAGCAGCGGCGAAGACCAGATTATCCGCCTGTGGGATGCCAGAACAGGACAGTGCTATCAAGATTTGCGCGGGCATACAAACTGGGTGTGGGCGATCGCCTTTCATCCCAAGGGCAATCAGCTAGCCAGCGCTAGCGAAGACGGTACGGTACGCATCTGGGATGTGGAAACGGGTGACTGTCTTGAGGTGATGGCAGATTCCAAAAGCGGCGTGTGTGCCGTGGCCTTTAGCCCCGATGGCTCCACAATCGCCAGTGGCGGCGAGGATCATATCATTCGTCTATGGCGCTGGGAAACGGACGAATTGAAAGCCTTACCTGGCCATACCCAGCGGATTCGGTCGATCGCCTTTAGCCCAGACGGTCGGCTGGTGGCGAGCGGTGGCGATGATGCGCTGGTCAAAATTTGGCAGGCGGAGACGGGCGAATGTCTGCAAACCATCGGTTGCGATCGCCGCATTTGGTCGCTGGCTTTCCCACCGATGGCAAAAACCGCAGGCAGATTGGGGGAGGTCATTGCCACAGGGGGCGATGACCAGATGATCAAATTCTGGGACATCCAGACTCAGCACTGCCTCAAAACCTTCCAGGGGCACGATAGCCAGGTCTGGTCGATCGCCTTCAGTCCCGATGGTTTGACGATCGCCAGCGGCAGCGACGACCAAACCCTGAAGCTCTGGGAAGTGGACACGGGGCGCTGCATCCGCACGTTTCAAGGCTATAACAACTGGATTTGGTCAGCCGCGTTTAGCCCCGATGGCGCTCAGCTCGTCAGCGCCAGCGAAGATGGCAAGGTGCGGCTGTGGGATGCCGAGTCCGGACGCTGTAGCCGCATTTTAGAAGGGCATCAAGGGCGCGTCTGGACGGCAACTTTTAGCCCGCAAGGACAAATCCTGGCGAGTGGTGGCGACGACCAAACCATTCGCCTTTGGCACCGGGCGACTGGACGGTGTTTGAAGACTTTGCAAGAGCGATCGGGGCAAATTCGTCGGGTCGAGTTCAGTCTAGACGGCCAACTGCTGGCAACCAACAATGGCGATAACACCGTTAAAATTTGGGATGTTAGCCCCGTTTATACAGCGCTACCCAGCGACTCCAATTCTCCTAAGCCGATACCGTTCTCTATACCACGTTTGAGAACGCTAAAAGGACATACGGGACGCATCTATGGCATGGCGTTTTTAACAGACGATCGCCTGATTACAGGCAGCGAAGATCACACAATCCGACTGTGGGATGTTGCAACGGGTCAGTGTCTGCGAATTTTTGAGGGACACAGCCGTTACGTATTTTCGGTGGCTGTGAGTCCGGTTGCGTTAAATCCATCTGGAATAGAGAAACAAGCGCTGATTGCCAGCGGCAGCGATGACCAGACGATTAGACTATGGAATGCCAGTACCGGAGAATGTCTGAGCATTCTGAAAGGGCAGCGAGGCTGGATTCAGGCGATCGCCTTTAGCCCCGATGGCTCTTTGCTTGCTAGCGGCAGCACCGACCAGACGGTCAAAATTTGGCAAGTCTCAACGGGAGATTGCCTGAGAACCCTAGAGGGACACAAGGAAGTGCGATCGGTTTCTTTCTCTCCAGATGGGCAGCAGTTGGCGACAGGCAGCGAAGACGAGACAATTAGGCTGTGGGCGGTGCAAACAGGCGAATGCCTGAAAACGCTGAGAGCCGATCGCCCTTATGAAGGCATGAACATTTCGGGAGCAACAGGATTGACCGAAGCGCAACGCACGGCTCTATTTGCTCTAGGCGCAGAGAATGTTGAGGAGTGAAACAAGCGCTAGACTCGCCGCATCAGGTCACGCCCACGGATGCCAAGGCAAAGCCCCGCTCCGACAAGGGATATAACGCCCAGAGCGATCGCCCCCTGAGGTGACAGCATGCCCGGTTTGCCCAAGACTCCTAAAACTAGGCTCCCAGCCGTTGCCACCCCTGCAAAAAAGATGCCGATGCCCAAACCCGCCCGATCGGGAGGGACTTGTTCGAGCGCAAAGGGCAGCGTGCCGTTCAGGACAAAGCTAAAGCCAATCCCCAAGCCCAAGGCAATGAGAACTGCGATCGCTGGGCTGTAGCTCAGCCCCATCCCGCCCAGAAACAGAGCGGTAATGGCCAATCCCAACAGCAGGGCCTGCTTGTTACCTTGGCGCATGGCAAATCTGCCGATGGGAAAGGCTGCGATCGCTAAGGAGAGAAAAATCAAGCCCACTAACAGAGAAGGCTGAAGGTCAGGAACCTGGGCTTTGAGGATTTTAGGAAAGGTTTCGATCGCCATCCGAAAGGCAAGCGTTGAGCATAGCCCTAGCCCGAAAGATCGAGCCAGAGCCGAGAAGGCAAGCGGCTGATCAGAACTGAAGTATTCGGCAGGTTCGGTAGCCGCTAAGGTAATCGGGTTCATCCAACGCAGCCAAATGGCGCTGAGCAAGAGGGCGATCGCCACTAGCGTAAAGGAGATTGTTGCGCCCAGCTTCAGCACAAAAGGGCTAGCTAGGGGCGCGGCAGCTCCAGCTAGACCAAAAGCAAAGGTAAGTAGACTGGCGGCCTGAGGCAGCCGTAGGGTCGGAGCATAGCGCCTCAGCAACGCCAAGGCCGGACTGCGAAAACAGCTCATCGCAATTGACCAAGACAGCATAATGCTGATTAAAACCCAGCGCACCGCAGCACTCGGCTCTGAAAAAGTGAGTGCGGGGAGAATGACAAACAGTAAAGAGGTAAAGGCAATGCCGACGCCAATGATGGGAAACCGGGTGCCCTGATGGCGATTGGTGCGATCGGATAATGCCCCAGCTACGGGTTCAACGGCGATCGAGATAATGGCTTCTACTAAGAGCAAGAGCGGAGCTGCCTGCTCGGAAAACCCGAACTGGAGCATCTGGGCGGGCAAATGCACGCGATAGACCATCCAGCCTAAGCTAAACATGCCATATACCAACGCCAAGGCGCAGACCGGGAGCCACAGCGTTAGCTGCTGAAATTCGGACACTCTAACCTGATTCAGGGTTCTCATAACTTCTGTATCTCTTGACTTCTAGG
Organism: Coleofasciculaceae cyanobacterium; assembly: GCA_036703255.1. Taxonomy (GTDB): domain Bacteria; phylum Cyanobacteriota; class Cyanobacteriia; order Elainellales; family Elainellaceae; genus Drouetiella. The sequence continues at coordinate 27,739 of DATNPL010000111.1, read as the reverse complement.
AACAAAATGGATGGCTGAGGATCGCAAATTCATTAACCTGGAGCAGCGTATTGGTAGCGCGGCACTTCCAAAACACTATTGGGGTTGATTGAATTCGTGATCCTGCAATATGAATGGCTTGATCAGCGGCTCAATCAAGCTAGCCAGTCGCTTGTATTCATATACGTTCATGTCCTAAGTTCATATGCTGATCTGGCCTGTCGTTATTTTTATTTAAGCAAGCTTGAAGAGAGTCCGTGGCTCCCGATAAATTACTTGACAGAATCTTAGAGCTACCAATGTAATTATTCACGATCTTGAGGTGCAGGGGAGGAGCGATCGCTCAGTCCTCTCCCCCAGCTCTAACCTGTGTCGGCGCTGGAGTTGAGGGCAGCCGCTTTTGCCTGCCACCCTTGCTCAGACGCGATCGCGATCGCCTAGACGGGATTTTACCCAGAATTTTGTTTTTTTGAGGAATAATTGCCTTTGACGGTTCCCCTTCAGCCTGAGATTTTTTGCGTCAATGCTTTTTTGAAGGTAAACCTGCTTATTTTTGCTTAACGTAAATACTTTTCATGTGCTTTTTGACGGTATTGGGCGTAATACAAAGCTGCACCGCAATTTGTTTATAGGTCAGACCTGAGCGATGCAGTATCCAGACCTCTTGTTCGCGGGGGGTTAGCCCATATCTTTCTGACTCTTCGATCGCCATATTTCTAATCGCTTGATATCTGTCTTCTATGATGAGTAACAAGCAAGGATGTTCGACAGAGGTTAGCTTGAGCCATCTCACTCGAATATGAAAGGCAGAGCTATCTGTGAAGACTTCAGATTCAATCATCCACTGCTGCTCAGGAAATAAATTGCGGCTATGAATGAGCGACTGACAGATATGCCAGATCTCTGCGGGTACTAACTCAAATGAAGACTGAGCTTGGTTGAGCTGCTGCAAAATCCGGCGGGCACTATCGTTGACATAGAGAATCTTCTTTTGATCAGTCAAAATTAAGATGCCATCAATCAAGTCTTCAATTCCTTTTTTAAGGGAAAGAAATTGTTCTTGATTTGCAGAGAAGAGTTCTTGAGATAGACCAGTCTGAGGCGTTAAAGCTTGCGGACGGTTAATGGCGCTTTTCATCTTAGGGGCTTCTATGAATACCCTTAATTTCGATCGAAATCTTGGGCTAAGCCATCACCCTCTAGGGTAGATATTGAGCTATTGGCATTGCTTAATCCGGCTATGAAATTTATTTAGGTAGGTGTGCAGAGTGCATCTTCCAAAATAAATTTCATAGCTAAAATCAGTAACCTCAAGCTGTTATGTGATGGAGATAGCATGGGAGAAAGGCAGCGCAAAAACATGCAAAATTGTTGAGAATTTGCAGCGTCGATACCGCTATGCAAAACAAAGAGCTGGTTTCTTGGGGCAGCGCCACACGAAACCAACTCTTGCAAGCGGAGATTAAAGCGGAGAAGCGGGTTTGATCTGCTGAGTTAATCTGGGTTGTATTGATCCAAGGCGCATCATCCAACAAAGCCTAACTCAGCAGCAAAACCTAACTCAAGAGAGGCTTGAGCTTAGTACACCTGGAAGCGAACTTCACCGATATAGCCATATCCCAAAATGTGTTGACCACACTTGTGAGTCACAGGCCCAATGGTTGCTGTAGCCGCTAGCTCATAGAAGCCCGGTGTCAGACCTGCTTTTCTAGGCGTGGTCTTAGCGGTGATCAAGTAAGCAAACTGACCTTCAGTGGTCATGTAGGTCACTTCCACATCCTGTTCAGCGGCTCCTTTGCCAAATCCTTCACAGCTAAAGTCAATGTTAATATCTGTGCCTAGACACATGAGTAGTGCAGTCAGCGGACTTTGGTCAAAAGTGACCACGACGCTGAACGTCACTTCTTCATCTAGGGCAACAATATATTTAGACTGTGAGAGCGCTGCGGGTACAACACTCGATCCTGCAAAATCTAGGTGAGTCAGCGTGAACGAGCTTGGGCCTAAGATATTGTAAGAATAGGTTTCGCTGCCTGAATAGAGTGCAGGCGCTTGAGAACCTGAAACAGGAATGCTGGCGGGTGCGACTAAACCATTTGCTGTTGGTGCGGGGGCAACCAATGTAGCTCTTCCGTTGTCTGCCATGAGAGTATCCTCTTATTGTTTGCTAAATCATCAAAGGAGTAACTTTTTCTTCCTCAGATAAGTCCTTTTTGTTCTTATCTTGGGTTGAATCCCCTCTGATGTCTGTATCATGGCAAAGCATTGAAGACTAGAAATCGCCCTTGCAGGGTACTCTTTGGCAGCTACTTAGTGATGCTATAAATTCCTACTGGAACCCAGGGCTAGCTCATGTCTGGACAAGTTGATGCGTCAGACGCTTTACTGTCATGTTGGCCGCATTGACTAGCGGCTAGGGCGATCGCCCCCAGCCTTCTCAAACGCATATCTACTGAGCCTTTCTACCCAAGCCTTGACGCTGTAGTGGCAGAGGTACCCTCGTAGGGTGAGCAAAGAGGTTTAGAGATCTGGCTGAATGATTTTTTCGATCGCCGCCAAAAATTCTTGTTCCAGGTAGGGTTTGCTGAAGTAATCGACGGCTCCGAGCTTGAGCGCTAACCAGCGATGTTTGTTGTTGCTGCGGGAGGTGAGCATCACCACAGGAATCTCTGAAAGCTGAGGATCTTGGCGGCGATGGCTCAGGAATTCAAAGCCGTTCATGTTGGGCATTTCGACATCGCAAATGACTAGCTTTACGGCTGCGTGACGCAACTGATCGATCGCCTCCCAGCCATCTCGCGCCTGCAAAACCCTGAATCCAGCCCGCTCTAACGAAAGCGCTAGAGTTTGCCGTAGGGTAATGGCATCATCCACAACCAGAATAGTTGCGATTTGAGTTTTAATCGTGGCTGGCTTGCGAACGGTAGGAACGTGAGCCGAACTAGAACTTTCTCCGAGAGAGAGCAGCGCCGATCCATCAATGACAGGGACAAGACTCCCATCTCCCAAAATAGTGCAGCCATAAGCATAGCGCGGCGGCGTAATGGCTTTGCCAAAGGGTTTGACAATCAGCTCTTGCTCATTGACCAAGCGATCGACCTCTAGCGCAAAGACCTGCTGTTCTTGGCGGAGAATCAGCATCGGCGGTTCCCAATTTTCAGGAGAAGAAAGCGTTGTGAGGGATTTGCCAGGAATCGTTTCAGGCAAGGGACAGTGATAGTCCAAGAGGTCAACCAGGCGATAGGCTGGGATAATTTGCTCGCGCCAATAGAGAAAACGCTGTGACCCAGACTGTTTGACTTGATTAGCTTGAGGGGTTAAAACTTCTTCTACCGTATCAGCCGATATTGCCACAGCGCTCGTGCCTATCAAACAAATAATCAGCTTGGCGATCGTGAGCGTAAGCGGCAAGTGCAGCGTAAACGTGGTTCCTTGACCGGGTGTAGAAGTAACGGTGGTGCTCCCTTTGACGGCATAGAGTTGCGATCGCACCACATCTAGCCCAACGCCTCGTCCTGACAGTTCGCTTACCTGTGCCGCAGTGGAAAATCCAGGTTCAAAAATGAACTCAAATAGTTGCTCTGGAGGCGTAAAAATGAGCTGATCCGCAGATAGCCAGCCCAATTCAAACGCTCGGCTGCGAATCCGATCTAAGTTAAGCCCACGTCCATCGTCTTTAACTTCAATAATCGTTTGGTTGCCTTTGTAATAGGCGCGAATTTCTAGTTGCCCTTGCTCTGGCTTACCTTGCTGAAGTCGGTTACTGCTGGGTTCGATGCCATGATCAAACGCATTGCGAATCAAGTGCAGCAGCGGATCATACAGCTTTTCTAGAATGGCTTTGTCAATTAGAATATCGGTTCCCGTTAGCGTCAGATTTACGGGCTTATGATAGGTAGTAGATAGATCTCTCAAGACGCGAGGGAAGCGATTGAGCACTTCTCCAATCGGCAACATTCTTGCCCATCTAAATTCATTTTGGAGATGAGATAACGTTTGCTGCTGCCGATCTAAGATTTGGCTGGATTGTCGAGCAAATAGGGTGACATCATCGATCGATTCTTCTAGTTGAACGATATCCTCAAGCAGTTCTTGAAACTGAGAATAGAGTGATCCATATCGATCCATTTCTAAGGTATCGAACTCTACCCAGCCGGGATCGGCGGCAGGAGCCATCAGCGTAGCACCTGCGATAAATGCAGAGCCTTCTTCTTGTTTCTCTGCCATTCCACTTGTAGTCGTAGCCGTTCTCCCATCAAAATCTCGGCTTCTGGAAGCAGACACAATTTGATCCGATCGCCCCTGCAATTGGCTAACCGTGACTTGAAACCTAGAGAATCGATTGCGTAACTCGCGCAGCACGCTTTGAAGCTGCCCATTCTGCAACGCCAGCCCCTCCCGATCGATCATGAGTTCGCCCGTCAGGTTATTCATCCGCTCTAGCCGCTCTGAGTCAACGCGAACCGTCAGAGGGGCAGGGGTCTGCATCCGGCGACCCAGCGGCACTTTGCCCGCAGGATAGTAGAGTTCGGCAGAGCGGGTGAGCTGGATTGCCCCACTGGCTTCCGGTAGGATCTCTAGAGGTGCAGCATCGGCTAGCTCTGGCTGGCCGGAGTCTACCATGCCTGTCACCCACTCTGCATCGATCGCTTCTGCAAGACTGGGGCTGGCAACATTCGTCTCTAGAGCCTCAAAAGGTTCAAGCTCAGCCTCGACGGTGATGCTGTCTACATGCAGATTTTCTGTGGCGGATTGGGCGATCGCTTCCAAGCGCTTCATTAAATCAGCCGCTTCTCGCTCGCTCTCAGGCAGCTCGGGTGTAGAAATAAAGGTTTCAAAAACATTTGCAGATTCACCCGCTGTAACGGGGGCAAAATCATCATCAAACGTGTCTTCAAAGTCATCATCAAAATCATCATCAAAATCATCACCCAATGAATCGACTAGCGAATCATCAAGCGCATCGCCAAACACGTTTTCTAGGAGCGGAATTGCCGATAAAGCCTCAAGTGACGGCTCTGGTGGATCGATCGCCCCATCCAACGAGTAAGCATAAACTGCTGTCTCTTGAGTCAATGTCTCTTGAGTCAATGTCTCTTGAGTCAATGTTTGCTGAGCATCTGCTCCCTGAGCCAAAGCTAAAAGTGTGGCTGAGGGCTGAATTAACTGGGTGCGATCTTCTAGAGATATTTGTCTGCTGCGCTCAAAATCAGCCAGCGCCAGTTGAGTAATTTCTAGGGCGCGATCGGGATGGGCATCTAGGGCACTGCAAACCGTGTCGGCAACGGTGCTGAGGCTGGGTAGATTTAGCATTTCGGCAAATCCCGCAAAGACTTCCACCTGTGCCCGTAACTCTCCCGCAACTTCGTAGTCTTGCGGGTGGGTTATCACCGTTGCCAAATGGTCTAGCCCTTGCACTACATCAATTTCTAAAATGGACGATAGCATGCTGACGCCCATGTCAGACGAGCTGGGAATATAGCTCTCGGTTTGCAGCAGCGCCTCGCCGCAATACTGTTCAATTTGGGTGAGAATCGGATCGGCGATCGCCAATACCGCCTCTGAATCCAACTCTCCTGTCGTGATTTGCTCCATCAGAGGCAGCCGTAAGCAGTCGTAGGCACGCAGTAGCTGGCTCTCTAGGTGAGTGTCGATCTCTAACGTATCGCTGTAAAGCGCCTTAAAGATGTTCTCCAGACGGTGAGAAAGGGTGGCGATCGCCTCTAATCCGACACTGGCGGCTCCACCTTTGAGCGAGTGGGCAGCCCGCATCAGGTTATGGACTTCGGCAGTGCTGCGACCTTGGCTGAGACTGAGCAACCCTGTTTCAATGATTTGCAATAATTCAGGGGCTTCGGCACTAAAAAACTGATAAGCCTGGTCGCGAATGTCGGGGTTAATTGCCATAGGTTGAATCCCTTAGCCGATTCTGCTGAGCTAGATTGTTTGACGCTGGACTGCTTAACTGGACTGCTTAACTGGGCTGATCGAGGCTGGTTGGCTTAATGCTCATCTGCCTCGATCGCTGCTGCCTCAATAATCCCGCTCCATGCGCTCAACAATTTGGGGCGATCGCTTGCGGAACATTAGGAACAGGGCTGCGCCTCCGGCCAGGTATAGCAAGAACAAGTAAGGAAAGACGTTGTAGGGGAACGGCGGAGCGGGAAAGAAACTGCCCACGATTGGAATGGCCATAAACGCAACACCCACGACAGAGATCACGACATGGTGCTGCCGCAGTTGACCACAGCGGGCTAGGTAGGCAGGTGCAGCAATCGAGAGCAGAACATAGCAAGCCAGAAATCCGTAAGTTGAAAGCGTCCCGGCATAGCTGTAGACCTGTAGATCTGGTACCCCAAACAGCGACATAGAAGTGGCAATCAGGAACGTAGTCAGCGCACAGATGGTGATTGCTAAATGGGGAGTCTGGTTGTAGATGTGAACCTTGCCTAACGGGGAAGGAAAAAAGCTGTGCCGAGCTAATGCAAAAACGATACGCCCGCCTGCATTAAAGCTGGCAAGCATGCCGCCCAAGAAACTCATGGATATGCCCACGCCCAAGATTAAACCTAGAGCATCTGCGCCAGCGATTGCCGCCAAAACATTCAGAGGATTACTACTTTCGTTTAACGGAGTTGGATAGCCACGGAAACCCACAACTTCTACATAGGAAACAAAAATAAAGAAGATACCGCACAGACCAGCACTCCAGAGCAAAGACGGAGGAATGAACTGAGTAGGGGACTTGGCCTCATTTCCTAGAGTGGCTGAGCTTTCAAACCCTACGTAGCTGAGAACCGCAATCACCATCCCCAGGCTGATGCCGCTAGGGGTTACATCCTTGAGGGTGAGCTGATCGGTGTCAATGGGAAAACCATTGTGTCTGAGTACCAGCACTCCCAAAACGATGACAATTCCGACTGAGATCAGCTCTAGCACCAGCATCAAAATGGCTGAGAGTTGAATATCGGTAAAGGCGTAGTACCAGGCTATGCCAACGCAGATGGCATAGAGCAGGATAGAGGGAAGCTGTACCCCCAGCTCAGCCAAGACAAGATGGAAGTAATGGGCAAAGCCGCCTATTTCAGTCACGACTACGGCAATATAAGCCAGAGTGAGCGCCCATCCGCAGACAATGCCAGTCGTTGCGCCTAACCCCTTAGCAACATAGAGGTAAAGCGCTCCGGGTGCAGCAGAGCGGCGCGCAAAGACATTCATATTAAGACCCACAAAAATCAGCCCGATGGTCGCCAAAACATAAGCAAACCAGGTTCCATTGCCCGCACTGGCAAAGACCAATGGAGCATTAAGGGCGGCTGTCAATGTGGGCGCAATCGTCGCGATCGATTGCGCCAAAATCTCTGGGAAAGAGAGACAATCTGGACGGAGAACCGCCACCCTGGAATTTGCTTTGAGCTGTGAATTTGTTGCCATATTTCAACCTGTAAAGAATGCTTTTTGGGGCAGTGAATTTTGGTGGTGAATTGAGGATGTCGTTAAGAGGATGTTTGAAAAGTCCAACTATGGGTAGCAAAACGTTTCAGATCCCCCCAAATCCCCGCGCTATCGCGCCGCTGCGCTAGTAAAAAGGAGGACGTTGAATTCATTTCCCCCCTTTTTCTAGACGCGAAGCGGCTTCCCGCAGGGTAGGGGGGTAGGGGGGATCAACAGGTGCTAAAAACACAGCCGACCACTTTTCAAACACCCTCTAAGGAACACGGCCGCTGTCGTGCCCCTTGAACGGCGAAGCCATTAGGGGTTCGTCGCAGACACGGCAGCAACGTTGGCAAAAACAGTCCTTCTATCAAAGGTGGCGGTGGCGATGCGGGCGTAAGAAGACACCCATTTGAACAGATCGGCCGTGCTTTGAGAGATGGGGATTTTGGCAAATAGAATAATTGCGAAAAGATTTCCTGAAGGCAACATGCCTCCAAATCCCACGACCGACTTAATGGCGTAAGGAATGACAAAATCCTTTTGAGCTGGAATATGGGCGCTGCCTAACGCTTCAGGAACATAGAAGACGTTGAAGTTGGTCTGTTGTAAGTCCACCAGCAGTTCTGGATTGGGTTCCAGAACCGTTGTAATTTCCAATCCAAACTGTTGAATGAGTTGGGAAATCATAGGGGCACGTTCCACAAAGTTCTTATCCACAAGGGGAATAGCTCGGTGACCGCTCGATTCACGCCTTGAGTTCCAGTGGGGTTCATCGCCAGCTGTAGCCAATAGCGTCAGACATTTGGTACCCAATGCGATCGCTTTTCCTCCTATAATCTGGCGGGCAGACTCTTGAAGATCTTCATTGAGTTGTCGATAGGCATAGGTTCTAAAAAACCGGACAAGAGCGCAAGCGGGTTCACCTGTAAGAGGATCAACCAGATTCTCATACAGGTAGCGAACCATGCGTTCTGCTACTTCTTCCATGCTGCGTGCATTTGCATCCATATTGCGGAGTGTAATTGCACAGTCGTTCATGTCTTTGTTAGCAAAGTTTCTTAGATCAAACATAGCTGTTGCACCTATATAAAGGATTCTCTCGACAATCGCTGGCGATCGCTGACGATCATTCCTGACGATCATTCCTGGCGACCCAGCGGCTGACGCCGTTGAGTTAGCTCACCTTAAATTGATCCACCCCCTCTTGTAGCAGTTGTGCCACCTTTCTCAGCTCTTCAAAAGAAGACGAAACCTGGCTGGCATCTTGTGATGTTTTGTTAGCACTGGCTGCTACATCTTTCATCGTTTGAGTCACCGTTTCAGAAGCTTGTGACTGCGTGACGGTGGCCTGAGCGATCGCTTCCACCAATTCACTAATCTGAACGCTGGCGGCAGTCATTTTGGTCAAACTTTGCCGCGTTTCATTCACAAGCTGCGTTCCAGTGACCACCTGCTCAATCCCTGACTCCATCGCCATGACCACTTCACTAGTTTCGGCTTGAATGTTGCTCACCAGCTTCCGAATTTCTTCGGTCGCTTCTGCGGACTGGCGCGCTAGCGATCGGACTTCGTTCGCAACCACCGCAAAGCCTCGGCCTTCTTCTCCGGCGCGAGAGGCTTCAATGGAAGCATTGAGCGCCAGCATGTTGGTTTGAGCCGCAAACGCTCCAATCACCTCGACCACCTTGGAAATCTTTTGAGAAGATTCCCCCAAGTGTTTTACCTTCTTGGCCGTATCGGCAACCGTCGAGCGGATAATCTGAATCCCTTCGACGGTGCGGTTCATGACGGCATCTCCCTCTTCCACCGTTTGAGCGGCTTGTTGTACCGCAATTTCTGCTTGTTCTGCGTTGGCCGCCACCAACTGCGCAGTATGAGCCATGTCTTTAACAATTTCTAGAGCGGCAGAAATGGCCTCAGCCTGCTGCAATGCATCGCTTGAGAGGGCTTGAACCGAGGTTTCGTTGGTACTGGCAGTGGTTGTCACCTGGTTGCTCGCCTCCTGCACCTGCAAGACAATCTTTCGCAGGCTGCTGACCGTGGCGTTATAAGAGTCAGCGATCGTGCCAATTTCATCCACCGTTACCTTGGCCCGAATCGTCAAGTCGCCTCGGCTAATCGGGTCAACCTCCATCAGCAGTTCCAAGGCTCGTCTTTGCAAATCTTCTTTCAACTGTCGCTGTTCTGCGGCCAGTTCAGTGGTTTGCTTCAGCAGCTCCACTCGGTAAATAGACAGCCCTAGCTCATTGCCCAGACGCTTTAGGAAGTTGATTTCTGACTCTTGCCAACGGCGCTGAGCCGCGCAGGAATGTCCAATGAGCAATCCAAAGAGCTGACCGCCCCCAAAGATAGGGACAACCAGATTGGACTTCACTTCTAGACTTCTGAGCATCTGTAAATGGTCAGGATGCAGATCTGCCGCAAAGACATCTTCGGCAACGACGATGCGCCCTTGTCGATATTGCTCTAGCAGGTCTTCAGGAATACAGGCATCATCCACGTTGTTTTGCAGAGCGCTCGTCCAGCCTGTCTCCACAGATTCAGAGACAATTCCGGCTTGCTGCTCTGTATTGAAACGATAGATGACAACGCGATCGAGACTGATAATCTGTCGCGCACCCTCGACCGCTTGGTCAAAAATATCTTGAATATCCCCCACTTCTACCACCCCTGAGCCTTTTGCGGCTGTGAGCAGACGTTCTTGCTGCACTTCAAAAAGTTGTGCCACCAGAGCGTTTTGAAGTCGGGACGCCATACTGTTGATGTTTGACCCCAGGGAGGCGATTTCGTCTGTTCCTTCGATGTCTAGGCGAGTTTCAAGTTCCCCTTGTCCAATTCTTTCTACGGCGTCAGCAGCACTCAAGATAGGACGAGTTGCCCGGTTAGCAATGGCTGAGGAGATCGCCCCGATCAGCAACGTCGCCACCCCTACCCCCAAAATCAAAACCAGCAGAATCTGCCGCTGGGGAGCAAAGGCTACCGTTGAGTCCACTGCGACTAAGGTACGCCAACCCAGATCGGGGACACCTGACATTTGGACGGGCGGCGCATAGGCAATGAGCTGATTTTGGTTTGTCCTGAGATTGCGAGAAACCACGGCATTTGCCTGCATTGACTTCTCGATTCCGGCAAAGGCTGGGAAAATGTCTTTGGGATCGATCGCGGTTAAGTCGGTATCAACATTGGCCGTTTCACCCGTAGTAAAAACGGGTTTGATATAAACGCCTTCAGGCCCAATAAAAGCTTTGCCATCTCTATCAATCAGATAGTATTGCGTTCCAGCCGTTCCGTAGCCTTTAATCAGATCTTCTAGCGCAGATACGGGCATTCTGGCTCGAATGACTGCAATGGGTTCGCCCGTATTCTTGTCTCTGACGGTAGAGGCTGAGTAGATGTTAAAAGTCCCCGAGGTTCTGCCAATTTCGGGCTGACCTAAAATAGCGCCATTGGCCTTGAGCGCTGCCTGAAAGAAACGGCGATTGAACAGGTTAGGGCGTTGTCCTTCATCGGTTTGAGCGATGGTATTTCCCTTCATATCTAAAAGGGCGATGCTGTCGTAGATGCCATAGCTCTGCTCAATGCGCTTCAAGGCTTCTACTCTGTCTTGATCTGAAGCTCTTGCTCTGATTTCAGGATCGATAAAGATATCGAGGCTTGCCATCATCCGCATATCGCTGAAGCGATCGCGCATGAATATATTGACTTTGCTTTGCAGCTCAGCCGCTTTCTCTTTCTCAAATTGTTCGACTTGAGCCGTAATCGATTGGTTGGCAAACTGATAAGAAATCCCTCCAATCGCCAAAACTGGAGCGGTTCCAATTAAAAAGGCGATCGCAGATGCTTTTGTCCTAACGCTAAGATCTCTCCACCACCGCACCGAATTGGACGATCGCGATCGCCTAACCCTTTTTAAGATAGAGAGCTGAACCGGAACGGCAGACGTAGAGGTTTCTTCCCATCCCATCTCCTCAAATTCAGGACTGGCTAGAGAAGGCTCTTGGGTGGCATCTTCGAGATTAGCTTTGGGGAACATCTGAGTCACAATACAATCCTCATCAAAAACTAAAAATAGTAAAAAGTTGATCTCGCCAGGGGTGTCTGAGGAAAGGTGAATTCCCCTCAGTCCTGTGTTGTTGCGTTCTCTGGGTGAGTTACTCAATCGCTGACTAGCGTTTTGCACTAGAGTTCTGACCGTTTCTATTTGAAAGAAGCTTTGAAGAGTCGCAGACCCTTCAAAGCTTCCTTGGCCGAACCCTAGGGCATTGCTCGAGCGATCGCTTCTCCATCCAGTACGGCTAGCATGTCACCGTTCACATTCCACCAATATCCGCGCAGAAATTGCGCAATCTCTGGTGTAGCCGACGAAAGAGCCAGAGACTGAATTTGATGGGGATCGCACCATTCCATTTCGCCAACCTGACTGACGACCATCCCCAAGGTTTGTTTTTTAGCAGAGGTAGTTGTCGAGGTCGCGGCAGCAGAAGTTCTAGAATCAGAAGACTCGGGATTACGAATTTGCAGCACAACGGCTGCATGGGCTGAAACAGAGGGCTGCTCATACCAGGGAGGCAACCCGCACAGATGCCCTAAATCCACCATCCACAGCACTTCTCCCCGCCAGTTATGCACACCCATAACCCAGGCAGGCATATGAGAAATCGGGATAATTTGACCGATCGGTATTGCCAACACCTCAGTCATTTGTCCGACTGATAGCAAAACTGGCGTATTCAGCAGATGCAGCCGTAAAAATTGTTCAGTGTCTGCCGGAATTGAATCTAGAGCAGCACTGGGCATAGCTAGATTGGACGCAGGTAATGACTGGAGTTCTGGAATCGATAAAGAGTCAGACATAGAGACTTTTCTAGGCTCAGATTGGCTCAGGCTTGTATGCTCAGGCTTGCTTGCTCAGGCTTATTGGCTCAGGTGAGAGTTTTTAGCCTTAATTTCTAATCAGATTTTTAATGGTGCGAATCAGCTCTGCTTGATCGATAGGCTTAGACAGATAAGCATCTGCGCCCTGTTTCATGCCCCAAAACTTATCCATCTCGCTGCCTTTGGTAGAACAAAGCACCACAGGAATATTGCTGGTGTTCGCTTCAGCTTTGAGCTGGCGACACACTTCAAAACCGCTACAACCAGGGAGAACGATGTCTAGCACGACGGCATCAGGCTTTTGCCGGGTTACGGCGGCCATCGCCTCTTCTCCACTCTGAGCCACTAAGACATCAATCCCGTCCTGTTGCAGACAGTGAATCAGAATTTGCATATCCGTCAATGAATCTTCAACAACGAGCACTGTACCCATGGCAGTCACCTTATGAATGAATAGCGAGAAATTTAGATAGATTGGGAATCAGCAGCAAGAGAAAGGCTTGCCTGCGGTTCCAGATGCTTACGAATAACGCTGAGGACAGCTTCTGCCTCTAGAGGCTTGCTGAGAAAATCTGATGCACCCACAAAATTCGATCGCAGACGATTGGCATAACCATCACTGCTGGTCAAAATCACGATCGGCGTATGCCGAAACAGCGAGAGTTTGCGCAACTGCTCACAGATTTCATGCCCGTTGGCATTAGGCATCATCAGATCGAGAAAAATTAAATCTGGCTTGCGGGATAGCAAAATACCAATCGATCGCACGGCATCATCCACTCCCATAAACTGATAGCCCGCAGAAGTCAGCAGCTTTTCCATCATGTGACGCACCAAAAAGCTGTCATCAACGCAGGCAATGAGCTTCTGCCGAGCGGGGGCTTTTGCCGATGGAGACAGCAAGGCTGGATCTGGATAGCGAGGAGTCGGCAAATCAGGAATTTGAATCAGATCTATCCAACCTAGCTGAATAAAAGGCAAGAGAGACAAGGTGACTTCTGTAATGTCTCGTCGCATTTGCACAGACAGATCTTGCAGCGTCCGCTGACCGTTTAACAGCGTTACCAGATTTTGATAAAACGCCGCAGAAGTTTGTTTTTGAATCTGCTCAGCTTGCCGAATCACAGGAGCGTGATGGGGAGAGTAGTCGCCTAGCTTGGCGTCTTGCCAGGTTTGCCAGCGCACCTGTGTTCTTGCTGTTACCTTTTCTAGCTTAATGAGGCGCAGCCGTATGGTTGGGAAGCTACCCTGATGCACCTCATCGGTGAGTACTCCAGCCTGAGCAATTTCAAACAGCACTTCAACAATGTTGGATAGCGCTATTTTGGCGGCTTGCTCCTCAGTAATTTCTTGTCGAGAAACCCACAAATTGAGTAGCGCATATTCCCAACCGATCGCACAATCTTCAGCGCTTAAATCATTGAGATCAGAAATCCATGCATCTTCTTGCGCGGTTTCATAACCGTTTGCATGACTCGCAATATGACCATTGGAATGACTTATTTTGTGAATGCCATGTAAGGTTAAATTTCTACGCCAGCGCCGGACAGGATGTTCGCCCCCCGTCGCATAAAGCATAGAGCCTTGGGATAGGTAAAATCTCCATTGCCGATTGGCTGAGTCCTTGCGTATCAACTGACCGCTGAATCGGAGCTGCCCTAAGTTTCTCAAAAAATAAAGATGTTTCACAAACTGACCCTTTGGGAGCGGAGGGAAGAGATTACCTGATACTCATTCACTAGAAATCTGACAAAATTAACCCCACTGTCTATGGCACCTTTCCTGACTTGGGACTATAGAAAGGGGGGAAACATATGAAAGTTTTCAGAAGTTGGGTAGGACATCAAACATGGCTTTGGTACCTGCTCTGGCAACTGTGTAATATTGACCATTCCTCATTTATTTCGTCAAATAAATCTATAAAAAATCATTCCGCTATGCTCCGTTGCTTCTTGTCAGCGAGAAGCAAGGCATTTCGTTAGCAGAAATCCTAGGGTTCTAATTAAATTTAGGGTTGATTAAGCTCAGTGGTTCTCTAGGTTAGCGATCGCTGCTCTCCAAGAGATTCGCTGTACGAACGTCTTAGAAAAAACAGCTTCATTCACCTGGATCTTTTAGCCTCAGCTTCCTGTCAGACATGACGTTGCCATACCCTGTCAGATATTGCCTGTCATAAACTATTCAATCCATAATCCTTAAAACAGGAAAATAAGAAGACTTATTCGTCGTTAGCCAAGATCGCCACAATTCTAAGTAAAAGCTATCGCTTTCCCTCAGCGCTTAACGAAAATCTTGGGCGTATGGGGAATCACTTGCCAGTCGAGACTGATCAAATCAAGACCTTTAAGTAAGGTAGTGGCTGCACCTCCGCGGTTCTTCTAGATCGTTGATCCAGAAGGCAGATTTATCGACATTGAGCTAATACATAAGCTCGTGCTCATACGTTGAGCTTTGGCTCGTGGGTCAGTAGGTTGCACCCTTTACCGGGGTAGAACGTTGCTGTGGTAGAACGCATGCGAGGAGGAGACTTCTCTACTGTGTCATCCTTCTCCACTAAAGCACAGGATTCTAATAATTGCCCGACGATCGCCCGTGATTGCCCGCAGGGTTAATCAAATCTTTATGAAGAAGCGAAGCATTCATAGAGACGATCCGATCGCTCCTTGCGCCTTTGCTGGAGAGCTTACTGCCGTTTGGCAGCGATCGGGTTGAGTGTAAGATGAGTTGAGCCAGATCGTCCTTCCGAAACATCAAACGCGCGGAAGTCTCCTTCCAAGAGTTAAGAGAAGCAGCTCACCCTTTTGTAACCTATGCAAGCGATCGGGCATCAAATGACGCGGTGTGCAATTAGTCTGTTTTCTTCATAGACTGGGTATTCCTAACTCTGCCCCCGTTGGCTCATCTGCGCGGCAAGGGCACTGTTCACTTTCTATTTGAGATTACTGTAAGCTATTTGAGATTACTGTAAGGCTAGAGTTTTCCAGCAAGTTTTTAGAGCGCAAACGATTGACTCGAATTCGCAAATCGGCGATCGCCTGCCGAATATCTACGGGTTTCCATGCCTTTTGCCAATGCCCCTCCTGCCCTTGGCGTTGCTCAATTAATCCGAACAGCTCAGCAAATGAATCGCATTGCGCCAGCCTATGGCCGAGCCATTGAGGGCTAATATGCAAGAGTTTGGCGATCGCGTTAATCTCCTGCTCCTGCGGCTGATAGCCTCTCAGCATAGCGTTCCACAATTTACGCAGATGTCTGCGCCCCCGGAGGCGAGTTTCAAGGGCAGCCGCCGACTCGACTAGCTGAGGTTGACGACCCAAGCTCCACTGATGCAATTGGTTTGCCATACCGTTATCTGTGCGTCCCTGTTGCCGGATAGAGGTAAAGACCTGCACCCGCAAACTGTGGCGAAACCGAGCGCCAACCCGCACCAAAGCTTGATAAAAGGCAACATCTTCTGGCGTGCGCACCGCAGGCATTCCTCCAGCGATCGCATACATTTCAGCCGTGACAGCCAGACTCGCACCGCCATGCTGATGATGGCGCGGCAATTGATCAAAAGTATCAGGATCAATATATGCCTCTAGTTCTACACCGAGATAGCCATAGCCTACCGCCCGCAAATAGCAGGTGCGCGTGTAGGTATCGAGTAGGGCGCGATCGCCCCGATCGGTCAACAGACGCCCAGAGACTGCATCCGCACCTTGATGAATTTCCTCCAAGGTTTCGGCTATCCAGGTCGGGGCAACGCGAGTATCACCATCAGTAGAAGCGATGACGCCCCGATTTCGGCCTAAACCTGTTAGCCGAGAGTATGCCTCATCCATGAGTAGCTGTCGAACGTAGCCGATATAGGCTTGAGAGGGAGGCAGAGCTTTTTCTACAACATGGAGTGCAAACTCAGGATAACGCGCTGCATACTGACGGACGATCGCAGCCGAATCATCACTACAATTATTGGCCAGCACAATGACTTCATAGGTGGCGAAGTCTAGGGGATATCCTTGCAGATCAATTTGGGTTCTTAAAGCATCCAGGGTTGTTCCTATGGTTTCCGCTTCGTTGCGTACTGGAATGATGACACAGGTATTACATTGCTCTAAAGGCCGTTTTGCCACCAGAGGTACCGCCAAACGGGCGGCAATTGAGCACTGCGAGACTGTCGCAACTGCTGGTAAGCAATCACTCTGCATAAAATTCCTTTCCCATCCAGGGTATTTGGCTAAGCTTCAGATAGCAATTAGGGTTAAGAATGGAAGTTACATCATTGTTTGAGCATTTTTTGAGTAATAGTGCCCACTTATAATTCCGTCTGAGACTCTTCTCTAAGACGTTGGAATCATCAATTGGGAGATGACAGTGATAGACCTTGAAGGGCTGTAATTTCAAAATCTATCCCTAAAATTTGTCCTATCACCTGCTCATTCGATCGCAAATCCTCAATCTGTCGATAAACCCGCTACATGAACCGCTCATTATCATTCTCGATGGAGTCGATGGAAATCTTGTCTCTCTTCAGATGGACTCAGTGATAGGAATCGGATAGATCTTTATTCACTAACAATGTATCGACTGTGTGAATAGCTCTGTCAGGAGTTTTGCCAGTCAATCAGGTGAATGTCTACAGCTTGAGGGCGATGCTATTTTCGATCGCCAAGAGCAAATAACAAGAGCCAACAAGCTTATGTCAATCTCAAACTTTAGAGGAATGCTAAGTTTTCTTAACCTATGTGATGCTACAGAGAACGGAATCGCTTGCAGCTAATTTTATAGCGATCGCAGTTCATACACCATTTACCCATTAAGGATGAGAGAAAACTATGCTGGACAAGACTGACAACAAGGCTACTTCTGCAAATGATGCAACCGAAGTTACTGATACGCGAGAAATTCCTTCGGGTCAACATCGCTCTTTTCTAGAAAAGGTGATGGCTCAAGGCAAACTTGCAGATCTGTATGATGCCAGAGATATTACAGAAGTTGTCTTTCGCACAATGCGCGACATGATGACCAATGAAGCAGTTGATCAGGTTGCCAAAGATCTACATGCGCCGCTAGTCGAAAATAACGACGATAAAACTATCTACACGGCTACGCCTCTGGCGACCGAAGTAGAAGATCTTTGGCAAGATACGAACCCGCTGGTTCATTTCCTCAGCCGTATTCGCCCCACTCTAAAAATAGAAGACAAAACGTTCCTGTTCCGTGTGCAGCAGGAAGCAGGTCTGCCCGCTCACGTTAAGGTAGAAGATATGGTAGGAGCAGTTTTCTCAGCTACTAAGGCTGAGCTGCCATCAGAGCGAATTCAAGAGATTGCCCAATTTCTTCCCGGTACGGTTCGCCAGATTTGGGAAAATGCATAGATTGCATTTAAGCTGTTTGATGGCTTAATCAGCTAATGAATTAATCAACGCCTAGTAAAAAGAGCGATCGCTGTTCTCACGATGAAATTTCTCATCAGATGGGAGGGCGATCGCTCTTTTGCTGCGTCAATGAATTATGTCAATAAGCTGTGTATTCACTTGTGTGAATTGAGCCATTTTATTACACTAGCAACTCACCTGTTTCTTGAAGCTTATGTAGGCGGTTATAGATACCGCCATGATGCAGCAACTCATGGTGGCTGCCCACTTCAAGAATGCGACCGCTATCGAGAACGACAATTTTA
The DNA here is from genome assembly GCA_036703255.1 of Coleofasciculaceae cyanobacterium. Classification (GTDB taxonomy): domain Bacteria; phylum Cyanobacteriota; class Cyanobacteriia; order Elainellales; family Elainellaceae; genus Drouetiella. Next base: position 9,783 of record DATNPL010000111.1, on the reverse strand, counting down.
TCGGCCTCACGCACGGTGCTCAAACGGTGGGCAATGATGATGGTGGTGCGTGTTCCCAAGATGCTGCGCATGGCAAGCTGAATCGATCGCTCTGACTCGTAATCCAGGCTAGAGGTTGCTTCGTCAAATACCAGTACATCTGGGTTCATGAGCAAAGCACGAGCAATGCCCAAGCGCTGTCTCTGTCCCCCTGAGAGGCGCACGCCCCGCTCTCCCACAACGGTCTTGTAGCCCTTGGGCAGCAGCCGTACAAACTCATCCACGCGGGCAATGTCACAGGCTTCCTGAATTTCTGCTATCGATACATTCGGGTTGCCATAGGTGAGGTTATCCAGCAGCGTGCCGTTAAACACATCCACCTCTTGGTGAACGATCGCCAGCCGCTTACGATAACCCGTCACATCTAGCGATCGAATATCCTGCCCGTCGATCAAGATGCTTCCCTGCTGGGGATCAAAGTAGCGAAATAGCAGCTTGACCAGCGTCGATTTGCCTGAACCCGATCGCCCGACCAACGCTACAGTCTGGTTGGGTTCAATTAGCAGGTTAATATCTTGCAGAACGGGCTGCTTCTCGTCATAGCCAAAACTAAGGCGATCGAAATGCACCTTACCCGTAAATTGATAGTTGCGAACAGCTTCAGGCGCATCCTCTAGGCTAGCTGCATCTTTGCCGCTGGGTAGCGCCAAAAACTCATGCAGACTTTTCATAGAAGCGTAGCGACGGGCAAACACTTCCGAAAGCTGGCTAATTGGCTCTAGCTCAGCATAGGCCATGCTAGATACGGTTAGCGTCGTGACAAAATGACCGAGCGAAATTTGCCCCTGTACTGTTGCCCATAGCGTCAGAGCCAGCACCGAAAACACTGAAGATTCAATCACCAATCGCTGCCAAGAAAACAGCTTGGTATACCCCAGATGAATTCGGTAGTTAAGAAATTTAAATTGCCGTTCAATTCTCTTCTGCTGTCGCTTTAGCTCATCTGCCTCTGTCGCAAAGGCTTTCACCGTTTTGATATTGGTGATGATTTCAGAAGTATGACTTTCAGTGTTTTCTTCATACTTATCCAGCCGCTCTTCTTTCTTAATTAAGTGGATCAGATTCTTGACCGTGAAACTGAGAATGACAATAAAAGAAAGGAGAAAGAGCAGCGCAATTCGCCACTCAATCAGCAGAATAATCACAAAGATTCCCAGCACCCGAAAGGCTTTAGGAATCATCTGTCCAGCAATTTCAGGGTATGTCCAGGTATGGTTTGACAGCCCTCGCGCCACCCGACCCGCAATCCGTCCAGGGTTATTTTCGTCGTAGAACTCTAGCGGCAGCGTTAGAACTTTGGAGATGGCTTCTATGGAGTGATCTCGCCTCGCCCTAAAAGAAATATCCCAGTGAAACCAGCCGCCTAGCCAGGGCTGAAGCGGCGCACGCACAACCGTGACCACAAAGATAATGCTGAGCAATACCATCAGCTCAAAATTGCGATCGCCCGTTTGACCGATCCCTTGGGCGATTTGGTCAATACCTGCCTGGAGGAAGGTATCTATGGATTGCCCTGAGAGCACGTTTAAAAGCTGTCCGATCGTGTAAGGAACCGCCAGATCGATAATTTCAAAGGAGCTACTTGCTGCAATACTTAAGATCGAAATCGTCCAGTACGATCGATAATATTGCAGAATATCTAGAAGTTTTTGCATGATACTTTGTCCTTGCCGGGTGTTGGCATGGGGTAGATAACGGTGATACTTAGCGGCGATGAACGGCGGTGATAAACGATAAAGACGGCTGTGGAAGCTGTAGTATCCAAATCTTGACGGCTAGAGGATTTGAGCCGATACCGCAACGCTGAATGGATGCGGCTCTATCTAGAATCTACCTAAAATCTATAAGGCAACAGGCTAGAAAGGCTTTCCAAAGTTTATGACTACATATTGTAACATGCGTGTAGCATATTTGGGCGGCTGTTCAGAATGTTTGTGTCAGTGATAAGCCAATTGGCCTCACCGCCCCGCTTTTTGCAGATAGGGCACTACATAATTGGGTTGGGGCAAGTGATTTTTGAAAGCCGCGTGTAGTGCAGCTTTCAAAAATCATCCATTTGGGGCTTTTGTTCGCTTGCGGGTACAAAGTACGTAGCCCAGTTTTGTCAAAGTTCCTCAGAATTGGGGGATGTAGGGGGCGGCTCGGACAGCAACTCTGACTTTTCAGACACCCTCTAGAAGCAGTCTTACAAAGACTCAGTAGATTGCTGAGCCTGCCTATTTTTTCTAAAAGCTGGCTTTTGTGACGCGCTCCGCGCACCACAAAACCCTAATTTGCGATCTACTGAGTCTTACAAGTCGCCCCACTTTCTAAGTAAGTTGGCATAGGTTTTTGACAGCAAATCAAACTCTGCCGTTTTGCCCTGCCCAGCAAAGATCGACTGACGGGCTGTTTCCAGGTCAAACAAAATTTCACGCTCAGTCACTTCTTTCACAAGACTTTGAACCCAGGCCACAGCAGCCATGCGTACACCCTGCACCACAGGTTCCACCCGATGTAGCGTCGAAGAGGGATAGAGCACCATTGAGCCTGCATCCAGCTTAAACGCCTGTTCTCCCTGAGTTGACTCAATCACCAGCTCACCGCCTGTATAGGCTGTTGGCTCACTCAAAAACAGCGTCAGCGACAAATCCGATCGCATTCGGGCAGCATCACCCATAAAAGCATTATCCACATGGCTACCATAGCTCATACCAGTTTCGTAGCGGCTGAACAGGATCGGGCTGAGGGTTTTGGGCAATGCTGCCATTTGAAACAGCGGATTTTGCTTGAGCGCTTGCTCAATTACGCTCTGCACTTTTGGCAGGATAGGCGCATTACTCCGGAGTTGGGTGTTGTGTTTGACCAGGCGAGCATGCCAGCCAGCCGTGGCTTTGCCATCGATGAAGTCATCTGCGTTGAGTTGGGAATGAAGGCGGTCTAACTCGTCAGCCTTCAAAACATTAGCGATACAAAGGAGCATTAATTAAGTTTATTTAATAATGATTTCTGGCAATAAAGATGGCCTTTTGGGCATAGATAAACTCACCATATCACAAGTCTATAAGCATTACTGAGCCAACAAAATTGAGAAGCTTAAGCCAGTATTACGAGGAAAGCGATCGCTAAATTTGCCTATGCTGACCATTCTCTACAGACTACGTCTTATGATACTCTTGCGATTAATTCTCAATTTTTATTGAGACGCTTCCTTCCCATAGGGGAAAGCTTCCTTCACCGTGCTTTTGAGAACTTATATCAGTTATGAAAACAAAGACTAAAATCTGGATTGGGGTTGGCACATATCTGATTGCTAGCGCCAGCCCTGTGGTAGAGCTATCCAGCTCTCATTCTCTGGAGTCTCCGACTGTCTCAGTGAATTTGATTTCAAGCGCTTCAGCTCAAACCCTTGATGCCTGCCGTAAAGGGTTAGGGGGCGAGGGAGGCGAAGGCGGCGAGGGAGGTGAAGGCGGCGAAGACGGCATTATCCTGACGCCCGACCTCAATCCTGCGATTCAGCCAGCCGAGCTAGAACAGGCCGTTTCAGCATACAAAGCCTATGTCGTTCAGGAAGTGGATCGGCTATTGGTCGATGCCAAGCTGTTTACCGATCGCGTGATTGCCGGAGATACGGCCGGGGCAAAATCGCTGTATGGCTCATCGCGCTTGGGCTGGGAACGTATTGAACCGATCGCTGAGTCCTTTGATGCATTTGACCGAGCGATCGATCTACGGGTCGATGAATTCACGGGCGAAGACGATCCCGAATTTACGGGATTTCACCGGATTGAGATGGGGTTGTTCAAATACAACACGACCCAGGGATACGAACCCTTTGCCCAAAAACTCATGGCGGATTTAACTGCGCTAGAAACCTGTGTGGCTTCGCTAGAAATTGAGCCACGAGACATGGTGAGAGGCGCTTCGGAGTTGATCGAAGAGGTGGCGCAGGGCAAGATCACGGGGGAGGAAGACCGCTACAGCCGCATGGATTTCTGGTCTTTTAAAGCAAACGTAGAGGGTTCTGAGAAGATTGTCGAACTCGTTCGGCCTCTGGTTATGCGGGTCAATCCAGCTTTACTTGAGCAGATTGATACCAACTTTGACGCCGTGAATCAAATGCTGAAGAAATACTCGCTTCCAGACGGTGGGTTCATGACCTATGACAAATTGACCCTGAGAGATAAGCAGATCTTGCAAGCCGATCTGGCAAGGCTAGCCGAAAACCTGGCTCAGCTGCGCGGTGTCATTGGTGTTTAAGGGTGATCGATCCATGTCACAACAACTAGGGCGTTTGAGCCGTCGAGGATTTTTAGTCGGCGCTTCTGCGATCGCCACCACAGGAGCAATCAGTTTCTTCGGTCTAAAGGGCGATCGTGCCCAGGCCACCGTTGACGCTGCGGCGGGCAGTTCGGGGACAATCCCTTTTTGGGGAGTTCACCAACCTGGCATTGTTACGCCAGAAGTAGCGGCAGCGTTAGTAGTGGCGCTCGATGTCACAGCGCGATCGCCAGAGGAACTCACAGGACTGTTTCAAACCCTGACTCAGCGGATTAACTATTTGATGACTGGCGGCAGTCTGGCATCCCTCGATCCCCGATATCCTCCGAGCGGCTCAGGCATTTTGGGTGCCGATTTTTTGGCTGACAACCTGACCGTGACCGTTTCAGCAGGTGCCTCTCTGTTTGACGATCGCTATGGGCTGGCGGCGTTGCGCCCTAAGCATCTCACGGAAATGCCTAAATTCCCGAACGATCGCCTCGATGCTGCCCTTTGTCACGGCGATCTGCTCTTGCAGTTTTGCGCCAACCATAACGAAACCAACATTCACGCACTCCGAGATATTCTCAAACAGCTCTCTGGGCTGGTAGTGCTGCGCTGGCAAATTACGGGGTTTCAGCAACCCGATGCCGACTCCCACCCCCGCCGCACAACGGTTCGGAATTTGCTGGGGTTTAAGGACGGCACAGCCAATCTCAGCTCCCAAGACAGCCGTTTGATGAATCGTTTGGTCTGGGTGCAGCGCGAGAGTGGCGAACCGCCTTGGGCGATCGGCGGCTCTTACCAAGTGGTGAGAATTATTCGGATGTTTGTCGAGTTTTGGGATCGCACCGCCCTCGATGAACAGGAAGAAATTATGGGACGCTCTAGAAACACGGGCGCGCCCTTGGGCTACTCGCATGAAGAAGATATTCCGAATTATGCCAAAGACCCCAAAGGCCAAAAGATCCCGCTAGATGCCCATATTCGGCTGGCAAATCCGCGCACGCCCACAACCGAAGCCAACCGGATTCTGCGCAAAGGGTTCCACTACTCACGCGGCATTGATCAGGCAGGACAGTTAGATATGGGGCTGCTGTTTATCGCCTTTCAGCAGGATGTGCAGCGCGGTTTTGAGAGCGTTCAAAACCGCCTCAACGGAGAACCGTTAGAGGAGTACATTAAGCCAATTGGCGGCGGCTATTTCTTTACGCTGCCCGGTGTCGCTACCCAGGAGGGCTATCTCGCCCAGTCTTTGCTAGAAGCTGTATAGCCCTGCTGATTTTATCTACGACATTTATTTTGGGAAATGCGCCTCCCAAAATAAATGTCATAGCCGGGTTAAGTCTAGTAATCTGGGGGTTGGGCTATGCCCCTCCATTAATTAGCGAGCTATCCTCCGACCCTTGCCCAAACAACGCCTCGATATGCTTCTGGTAGAACGCCACCTCTGCGAGTCTCGCCAACAGGCTCAGCGCTTGATTCAGGCTGGCGAAGTGCGGGTCAATCAACAGTTAGTTGATAAACCTGGCACAGAAGTAGATGTGGCAGCCGAAATTCAGGTGAAGCAGCGATCGCCTTTTGTCTCGCGAGGGGGCGAAAAACTAGCAAAAGCCTTGGCAGAGTTTCAAATTCAGGTGGGCGATCGCGTTTGCCTCGATGGGGGCATTTCGACCGGGGGCTTTACCGACTGCCTGCTTCAGGCGGGTGCCCAAACAGTCTACGGCGTTGATGTCGGTTACGGACAGGTGGCCTGGAGCCTGCGCCAAGATCCGCGAGTTATCCTCCGCGAACGCACCAACATTCGCCATTTAAAGCCTGAGACGCTCTACGAACCCGATCGGCCTTACCCAGATTTGGGCGTGGTAGATGTGTCGTTTATCTCGCTGACCAAGGTTTTGCCCGCCCTATGGCATCTGCTTCAAGCGCCCCGCGAACTCGTGCTGCTGGTCAAGCCTCAGTTTGAGGTGGGCAAAGAAAAAGTGGGTAAAAAAGGCGTTGTGCGAGATGCCAAAGATCAGGCCGGAGCGATCGCTCAAGTGCTGCAAGCCGCTCAGACGATCGGCTGGGGCTACAGGGGCTTAACCTGGTCGCCGCTTGTGGGGCCAGCAGGCAATATTGAATATCTGCTCTGGCTTCAGATGCCAAATGTATTGGAAGCAGGTTCAGAGCCGATAGATGCAGCGGCCATTTTAGACATTACCCAATTGGCACAGCAGCACCTAAAGGAAAAATAGATCTCCTCAAAGTGCTGACCTTTAGCCAGGACTTACTTCTACCGCTTGACGTAAAGCCGTGAATCCATGCCGAAATCTCGAAAATAGCGGTTCCAGCGGTTTGCCGCAGTGCGATCGCCAAATGGCCCAACCTGCACATGCGGCCCTCGTGGTTCGCTGGTTTGCTGAACGAGTTGAGCAATGCCAAAACCATCGCCTAAGCGAATCACCTGATTAGCAATGGCTTCTAGTTCGCTTTGTTTGCCTGGAATCACAACAAAGTAGCCTCGACTGCCACTAAAGCTCTCAGAAGCGGGTTCTTCTCGCTCGCTCGACCGACTGCTTCTAGATCGGTTAGCTCGATCTCTCTCCGGGTTGCTCTCTCTGAGGGCAGCAGGGCTATCCGCCGGAAGAGCCGGAGGACTGGGGAACTGATTGAGAGTGGGCTGTCCCCCAAAATCAACTTCTCTGGGAACAGGTTGGGAGGGCAATAAATCGGGAGGCGGCAAATCGGGAGAGGCCGCTACCTGAGTCGATTGCTGCACCGATCGCCCTGGCGAAGAAAATCCGGCATCTGGCAACTCGGCTGAGAGGGGCAAAATCTTCGCGCCAATGCCGCGAGAGGCCAAAAGCTGCACCTGTCGCTCAGCGCCATCGGAGTCATCAAACGTTGCCACCTGAATCACGCGCTGTCCTTGATACTCTTGCACAGTCGCGTCTGAGGCAATGCGCTGCACCTGGCTTAGCAACCGAGAGCTGTCGCCATTGACCAAAACGACATAGCGAGGGCTAGAACCGCTTGGGGTAGAACCCTCATCGGCCTGAGCTGGCGCTAATCCACCGGGCGGTGGGGGCGGCAGCCCTTCTACCACCTCTTGAGCTATGAGAACGCCTGAAAATGTCTCAGCCCCAGCGGACGGCATCAGCCCCGTCAAAAATCCGCTGCCCAGCAGCACTGCCATAGATAGCCTCCCGACCCGGCGGCGGAGGGACAGAGAGACAGCCTGACAGCCCAAGCCATCCTTGCTAAAGGACTGAGGCAGCCTATGATTCGATCGCAAATATTTATCCATGATCACACGCTATTCCCCTATATATGGGGGGCAACGGAAACTAGTAACGCTAAATCTAAATGTTGGCTGCAAGTTTAGCACAAGAATTTAAACCGCGATCGCATTTCTTGACAAATTCAAAATTTGGCGACCCTGATTTTTAGCAGACAGAAGCGCTCCAAATTCCTGTCAAAAAAATCACTGCCATTCATCGCTACGATCAGCAGTACCTGTCTGTAAGGTTCTTCTGTAAAGCCCTTACTCAAAGTAGAGCCAAGATTCAAAGTCATGGGAGGCGTTAAATGTGCTGAGCAATATTCGCGATCGCTTCAGAGCCTTTAGGAATCAAGGCAAGAGCCTCATTCAGTCGCAGCAACTTCAATCAGACTTGCTGGCAGAATCGACCCCTGATTCCTCTTACCTGATTTTGATTGTCAGCTCTTGTGCGATCGCCACCCTGGGCTTGCTAGCAAACAGCACAGCCGTCATTATCGGAGCCATGATTATTGCCCCTTTAATGCTGCCCATTCGAGGACTCGCGTTTGGAGCGTTGGCCGGAAATGTGGTGCTATTTCGTCGGGGCTTGGTGGCTGTTGTCGTAGGCACCGGGCTAGCTGTGCTGCTTGCCTGGATATTGGGCAGATTGGTCGGCATCTCTAGTTTTGGCAGTGAAGTGCTGGCGCGATCGGAACCAACGCTGCTCGATTTAGGCGTAGCCGTGGCCGCAGGAGGCATTAGCGGCTATGCCAAAGTTCAGCCCAAGATTTCGGCCAGTCTTGCAGGAACGGCGATCGCGGTTGCGCTCATGCCACCCATCTGCGTCATTGGACTGGGTTTGTCTCAGGCCAACTGGTCGCTGAGCCAAGGAGCCACTCTGCTGTATTTAACCAATCTGCTAGGCATCACCCTCTCCTGTATGCTGACCTTCTTGTTAGCAGGTCATGCTTCTCTGCGGCGTGCCCGCCAAGCGCTCACTTGGGCGTTTGTGCTGACGATGATTCTGGTGGTGCCCTTGGGGGTGAGCTTTGCTCGGTTGGTCAGACAGGCGCAGCTAGAAGCCAGTCTACGGCAAGCTTTGTTAAATCGCACCATTACCTTTCAGCGGTTAGATCTATTGAGCAGCAGCACAAACTGGTTAGCAACTCCTCCAGAAGTCCGCCTCAATGTTCGTGCCAGAGAACCGATTACCGCTCGGCAAATTACCCTTCTAGAGGAGTTTGTTCAGCGGGAAATGGGGCAGCCGTTTACGCTGGTGTTTGTCGTCGGCCAAGTCGAAGAAATTCGGCGGGAAGAACTCGATAGGCTGGAATAATCCGATCGCTCAAACCTTAGCAAAATTCATCCGGTTCAAAAATGCCTTGAGCCGCTCACTCTTGGGGTGATCTAACACCTGCCGCGCTGCGCCTTCCTCTTCAACCTGTCCTTGATTGAGAAACATCACCCGATGAGCCACCTCTCGGGCAAACTGCATTTCATGGGTAACGATCGCCATCGTCATGCCTTCCTCGGCCAACTGCTGCATCACCGTTAGCACTTCCCCCACCAGCTCTGGATCAAGGGCGCTGGTTGGCTCATCAAACAGCATAATTTTGGGCTTCATGCACAGGGCACGGGCGATCGCCACCCGCTGTTTTTGTCCGCCTGAGAGCTGATCGGGGTAAGCGTCTGCTTTTTCGGCCAAGCCAACCTTCTCTAAAAAGAATCGCGCCACGCGGGAACAGTCCTTGGTAGGCTGACCCAAAACTCTTTGGGGAGCCAGCGTCAGGTTATCCAGCACGGTCATATGGGGAAACAGGTTGAACTGCTGAAACACCATGCCGACTTGAGCACGCAACTGTCGGAGCTGTTGCAGAGACAGGTCAGGATGAGACAGATCCATGCCGTTGACAAATAGTTCGCCGCCGTTGATAGTCTCTAATCGGTTAAAACATCGCAGCAGCGTGCTTTTGCCGCAGCCTGATGAGCCAATAATGGCCACCACCTCACCTGCCTGGATAGCGCCCGTGATACCCTTCAAAACGCGCAGTTCGCCGTAGTTTTTTTCGAGCTGGGTAAATGCGATCGCTGGGGTTGAAGTCATGGCAACAAGAATGGCAGGGCGGAATCTACGGAATTCATTTAGTTTAGAGCTAGTTGTTCATTCTAGAAGCGGTCAGGGCGATCGCTCTGCAAAAAGCTATACAGAGCCAATAGATCGCAAATTAGGGTTTTGTGGCGCGCTCCGCGCCTTTGAAATC
>DATNPL010000130.1:0-4718 GCA_036703255.1 Coleofasciculaceae cyanobacterium | reverse complement strand
GTTGATTCACTGATGCCCCAGCTACTGCCGATATGAAAGTAAGTCCGATACTCTCGCCAATACTCCAAAGCTACCAGCACCCGGTCATCGAGGTTCAGTTTGGGTTTGGCACCTGGGTTTGGCGTGGCTCTCCACTCTACTTTAAGCACTTTGACGATCTGCTTGAAGGTATTCCGATGGATGCCAAATCGCCGCTTAAAGTGCTCAGGCGATAATGTTTGAGCTATTGTAGAGTTCATCATCAGGTAGAGTTCATCATCAGGTAGAGTTCATCATTAGGTAGAGTTCATCATCAGGACGCTTGTATATTGTTATGTCCTGATGTTTCCTCATTTCTCCTTCAACTTGCCAGAGGAGCAAATTCTAATCTGCAAGAGGTCTATTGCTATAGGGGAACAATGTCACTTCACCATTACCTTGAAAGATTTGAGTGCTCAATCCCTCAATCTGTAGCCTTCGATGGTAGCTGAACTATTCTGAAATTTGCCTTTCAGACATTGATTGTACTGATATAACCAATGGCGAGGCTGCAAAGGATGACGCTTGAGATCCAGAGAATTCAATATTTACCCACACAGGATTTTACCGAAATACTAGCAGAGAGTAAGACGGCAGCCTTCCGCGTCATAGACCGACTCGTCACCGATTGGGAAACAGGAGTAAATCGCTTCGATCGCCCAGGAGAAGCGTTATTCATTGCAAGGCAAGGCGATCGTATTTTTGGCGTCTGTGGTCTAAATCATAATCCCCATATCAACTCCAGCCAAATTGGACGAGTTCGACGGTTATACGTCATGCAAGACAGCCGTCGGCAGGGAATTGGGCGGACATTAGTTAACCAGATTATTGAAGTAGCAAAGCTCAACTTCGATTGGCTCCACGTTCGCACAACCAACCCAGTCGCGGCTCAGTTCTACCAATCGCTTGGTTTTATGCCTTGCAATTATGAATCTGCTACCCATACCCTAAATCTGACAACGACTCGCTCAGATCGCTTTTTACAATAACAACTGAATGATCAGCAATTGTGACAATTGAGGTAAGGTTCCTCTGCCAACCGAGTCATCTTTCCCTATTGAATCCGCAGACCCTCGACCTGCGGAGCTATTTACTGGAACAGAACATTTTAGCTCCTCGATGATTTCTAATCTTTGAGTTCCACCACTTTGGCAATTTTAGACAGGATGTTTCATAGTCGTTCACTCAATATCTCAATAGGTAACGGCTAAAAACGCTCATAGTTCATATTTCCAAACAGATTTCGGTAGCGGTCTCAATAGCTATTAATATATCTAACTGTGGTAACAGACTGTCGTAATTCTTACATCACAGCAGTTAAGACCCTTCCTCTCTAGCTTAATTTAACGAAAGAGAGGTAGCGGTATGTTGGGTTGACGATTTGTATCATAGTTCATCAACTCACACACTAAATCAAACGTCAGGCACCGAGAATAATAGAGAGACTATTGGCACTTTTCATCCATCCTCTAACCAGGTAAATTGAGTTTAGGAGAAGTTCAGGATGTTTCAGAAAACAATTCAGGTTCTGTTATCAGGATTCTTATTATAGGTATGTCTCTCGGTTGGCATTGGGCAAAGCCCAGTCTTTGCTGCACCTCTCATGGGAATTGATGCCATCCCTCAAAGCAGAATGCAAGCATTGCCTAAACGACTCGATTTAGAATCAGAAGTCGATCGCTTTCTCACCTCAATTCCAGCAGGTTATTACACGATCGCCACTGTCGAAGCGTTGAAAAACCTATTGAAAAATCCTCAAACTCTGCTGGTGGATGTACGCGAACCCGCTGAATATCAGTCAGGACATATCCCCAACGCAATCACGATTCCACTCCGAACACTGGCGCATAATCTAGCGCGAATTCCGCACGATCGCCCTGTGGTATTGTACTGCTCCTCCGGCTATCGATCGGCGCTGGGGGTAATGACGCTACATCTTTTAGGCTATGAGAATGTGCAAGGATTTCCGCCCAGTTTTGCGGGTTGGCAAGCAGAAGAAGAGGCGATCATCTCTAGGTAATCCACAGTAAAATTCCAAAATTTTCACTCCAAACTTATCAGAATGGTTGTCAGAATTTTTCACATCATCAGGACTTTAACCATGAACTCTATCTGGCTTAGCAGATCTAAAATTCGCCGCTGGCTGCTGGCTATCGTAATTTGCGCTTCACTCATTGTCTGGAATCCTTTACCCGCTTTTGCTGCCGTAACGCAAATCGAAGAATATCCAGGGCAAATGCTCTACCAATCTCGACAAAAACTGGCGGATCAGGCCGAAAAATCCTGGCAGGTGATTGCTTTCAAGCGCGTTCATCCTGAAGGGAGTGCTGCTGTCTCTCTGCGACTCGTCGGTTTTTCCAATGAGGTGGAATTTGACCACACTCAACCCTTGATGCTGACAACCTCTATGGGAAAAATATTGACTGCCAGGGATATTTCTAACGATATTTCTCAAGACACGCCTACTCCAGCGAATGTTGGAGAATATGACATTCAGCCTATCCTACCGGAGTTGCAAGCTGAAATTCCCCTTCGTCTAACCGTAGCCACGCTAACGGGTTCTGCGATCGAGTTACAAATTCCATCCTCTGTTATCCAAGAGTGGCAGACTATTTTGGATCGCTGATTCATCCCCAAGCCAATGAATCCTCAATTCGCCAAACTTTGGAGCTTACCTCAGGATCAGGTGCTACGGCAGACGCACTCTATGATCGCAGGGTTAAGCTGTCACCTAAAAAAGCTTTAGCCGCCTAATCAACCTCTAAAACTGTCCGAACCGTCGTTTTGAGTAAGTCTAAAAAAGCGAAGGCAGCAGGTGGCAACAAGGCATCGGCTAGGGTGGCAATGCAGATCAGCCGAAACAGCGGCACAGGAAGGCTGTAAACCTGAACATTGGGTGGGATTGGCTCAGCCGAGAGGCGAGGACTAATAGCGGCTCCCAAACCCTGCGCCACCATACTGACGATCGTGGCATCCGATCGCACCTGATAGGTAGGCTGTAGCTTAATCCCATATTTGGCGCAGTGGGCATAGACCATTGCGTCACAGCCATCGCCATCCGGTGCCATAATCAGCGGATAGGTAGCTAGCTCTTGCCAGGTGAGCTGGTCTGTGGCGGGTCGAAAGTCGTGGGGAAACAGCACCACAAATTCATCGCGCAGCAAATCCCAAGTTTCAAAATCTGAGCAGGTTGGCAAGTAGGTAATGCCAATATCCGATCGCCCCTTTCGCAAGTTGTCTTCGACATCAGGGCGATCGTCATACTCATCAATGCTGATGGCTATGGCCGGATAGCAGCGGCAAAACTGGGCAATCACTTCGGGCAAGATCCGCGTGGCGGCGCTGCGAAAAGCTGAAATTCGCACCTGTCCACCCTCTAGCCCTTTAGACAAATTGGCTTGCTTGACGATATCCTGCATCAAATACATCACCTGACGAGCGCGATCGATAATCTGATCGCCCACAGGAGTCACCTGTGCGCCAAAGCGCCCCCGTAAGAACAGCACTACGCCCAAATCTGCTTCGAGGGTGGCGATCGCGTAGCTAACTGCTGACTGCGACATTTGAAGCTGCAAGGCGGCTTCACTAAAGCTGCCATAATCCGCCACGGCAATCAAAACATGCAGCTGAGAAAGCTTGAGCTGACTGTAGCGATCGAATGCAGGAGTTCCCATCGAATGTTGTGGCTCTGGGTTATAAATGTCGGCCTTGCTTAATCCGGCTCTCAGTAAGGGACAAAAGCTTGTGAAAGGATAGATTTGGGAAAAGGTGAAATTTGAGGTATGATTCACCTCTTTCATGGAACGTCGTAAGGTTCGTAAGATTATTTTTTTAACAAGAGCTATCTAAAACTGAATTTTTCAATAAAATATGCGGAGAGCTAAAGAGTAATGCCCGAAAGCCTCTAGAACTCGTACCGCATAGTTTTTTTTAACAAGAGCTATTTAAAACTGACAAATAGCTGTTTAATGGTGTCCATTAAAGAATTAATTTCCAATTTAAAGAATTAATTTCACTTTCTAGAACAGATCTAAAATAGCCTCGAATGCTTACCAGAAAAGAATTTGAGGCTATTTTTTAACCCAATTTTTCTCTGGCAAATCCTTAAATCAAATTACTTCACAAATTCTAAGAGAGTCTTGTATTCTTTAAATTAAACTACTTCACTTTTCAGCTTATCCCAGACGAGTGGATATGTCTATGCAAACGATTTCCCCTGATTCTAGCGTCCCTTCTGAAGAGCCAAAACTAGAGCAGCAATTAAGCAATCCTCCTATGTTGCTTAATGAGATTTCATCAAAGATTGAACAAAAGATCGATTTAATTGATGCCATTCTCCAAGCGCCTGATAAAAAAACTCGCAAGGATGCCATTATTCAAGCAGCCGAGACTTTGGGTAAAACGACTCGAACCATTCGGTTGATGATGGAAAAAGTTAAGGAGGAGGGAGTCGCGGCTCTGGCGGTTGGTCGCCCAGACGCAGGAAAGTTCCGTATCTCTGATGAGTGGTTCAAATTTATTGTAAAAACCTACGAGTGGGGGAGACGGGACGGTTCTCGGACTAGGGCGTGTTTTAAAACTGTAACCACAAGACAATAGAGGCTAGAGTCAGCATGGCAAGGTAGTTTTCAGCCTTTTTCTCATAGCGAGTGGCAACTCGACGAAACTGCTTGAGGCGGTTAAAACATCGCTCAACTCGG
>DATNPL010000128.1:0-1652 GCA_036703255.1 Coleofasciculaceae cyanobacterium | reverse complement strand
AACTGCTGGCTTTGACCCGCAATATTTGTTGCTCTCGCTCTGCGATATTCATGGGAGACTGCTCTCAATGCGTGACTCTCCCTACTGTCTAGCTTGTTGAGTTTTCTCTTGCCAATGGCGAAAAAATAAAGACACTAACCGGTTTCCACTCTATCCACTGTCTATAAGTTTGAACCTCTGCGATCGCATCCATAACTTTAAATTGCGACTCTGGATCAGTCAGCAAGTCCAAAATCAATTTCTTTTTGAGATCGAGCGATCGCTCGTGAACAGAGGCTCAAGCCCAATTACTCCAACAGCCTCAGGTATTAACTCATGAAACCCAACAAGCAAACTTGCGGTTACATCCCCACCGAGGACTGAGCGATATAACGGTTCGGGTCAGCAGTTGCCGAAGCCTCTGCATCCTACCCAAGCGGCATGACAATTCGCTGCACCCGAATTGTCATGCCGCTTGGGTAGAAGGACATCAAAGTAGGAAGCATGAATTAAGCTACCCTAGCGGGGACTACAAGAGAAAATCTAAGCACTGCCCAACATGTTCATAGTAATCCAGGTACTCCTCCTTTGTGACTTCCCAAGCAAGACTTTCATCAGAACCAGGATGTGAAACACGATTAGAGTTTCTACGATCAAATAGGTTTCTGACTTTTATACATACCTCATGCTGAATACCCTTCGACTGCAAAAATTTAACTACACTGTTAACATCATAATTTTTCTTGTTTGCTTGTTCTTGTTTTATACAAACGGCATGGATTTCATTAACTAAATGATTAAGTGCAACGGAATAAGATGCACTTTTCTCACTCAAAGCTCGTAACTTTGTCTGTTCAAGAACATCAGGCATTTCAGATAACTTTTTCATTTGCATACAGGCA
This sequence comes from Coleofasciculaceae cyanobacterium, assembly GCA_036703255.1. Lineage (GTDB taxonomy): Bacteria > Cyanobacteriota > Cyanobacteriia > Elainellales > Elainellaceae > Drouetiella. The sequence goes on along the minus strand of DATNPL010000128.1, from coordinate 771 downwards.
AGATTATAGTATCCAGGTTGATGACAATTTAACTTACAATCAAGAAAAATATCAATAATACTACTCATATGAAAGTTTTGCTTCAGCTTCTCTAAGAGTTCTTGATCAGTAAAGTTAGTCTGGCATAAGAACTTAATAATTAAGTCGGCATCACCTGTGGTAATAACTATTTTATTCAAACAAAACTTCCTAAAATTATTGGTCGCATTTGTATCTTTAAGCAGAATGATTAATATTTCAAGAGGCTGTACTTTAACTAAATTAAAATCAAAACCATTAAAAATTTTCTCTATTTTCTCCTTATTCTCTGGCTTATCAAGGATCTGTCCAACACTTTTGTCAAATACTTCTTGAAGAATTTCCTCTTGTACTGAATCACCTCGCACAAAATAGTCTTCTACCCTAGAGGTTTTAATTTTTCTTAACTCTTCAAATATTTCTTCTAGCTTATCTTGAGGGGTTTTAGTAAGAGGTTCGGATTCTTCTTCTTCCTCCTCTTCTTCTTGAATAGCGCTAAAATATTCATCACTGGGAGATGGCTTTCTAATATTTTTCAATAACTCCTCTTTTTCTTCTTCTTGAGATAGTCTGTAAAGCCGTGTTTTCAGATTAAGCTTGAGACCAAGCTGACTATATAGAACCCATTTGAGATCTTAAGGAGAGGCTGCAAGCCGCTTAACCATTAGCCGAATAAAGCAAAGGTTGATTTTCGTCGTGGCATTGGCAAGCGTCCGCTCAAAGTTCTTGACCAGGATTTTACAGCGCTCCATC
>DATNPL010000121.1:0-11896 GCA_036703255.1 Coleofasciculaceae cyanobacterium | reverse complement strand
TGATGGCGATCGAGGCTTCATTGACTTGGATGGCAGAGCTTCGCCTCTCTCATCAGGGCTGTACTGACAGAGGATCACCCTACCTCATAGCATCATCACCTGTGCATATTCTGAATCGTGATTAAGCTCGATCGCCTCTCTACTCAAGGCTTTGAGCGTTGCTGAGTTGACGGGGCTTTGCTGAGTGAGGATTACTTTCTTCTATAGCCCTCATCTGTGAATGCTTTGTTGGGGTGAGGACAAGCATTGCAGTAGCGGTGGGTGGGGGCTTTGGGTTTAGGGTAACGGAGCTGGCTAGACCTCCTTGAAAGGCTGGTGTTTGCTTGCCACTCTTGACCCTAAATAACGAGATTTATGCAATTGCTTTAGAGGTCAGAACTACAAAGACGGCTCTGGCTGATCGCTTCCTCCATCAGGTGCAATGCTGAGTGAGGATCACCCACATCATTGATCCTCTTCACCTGTGGATACCTTGTGAAATAGAAGCTTGTTGAGAGCATACTTTCCTCAGCGAATTTCAATCTCAGGTCAATTCTAATGATTGAGGACAACCTCCAAGCCATTGCTTCCCATCCCTTCAGCGGCAGGATCTTTACCTTTGTTTGTGAGGAGCCTGGTCAGTCGAACAAGAGCTGTTTGATGCTGCTCAAGAGATAGAGCTTATCTGCGAACTAACGGTTTTGGTCAGCGGTTGCTAAATGGCTTCGCCACATCACAAGTGGCACTCGTCAATCCGCTGCACCAGGGACTATGTTATACAGCATCAACTATCCATTTCTATCATTGGATGAGAGGCTGCTATAGTGTTCTCTATTAATCTCAATACTTTGTGTAGTAGGTTCCCGGTCATCTTCTTGAAAAACATGGGCAACCAACAAATACTTAACTCCGTCTACCACCCCGGCTTGTACCGCTGAGACTAATTGACTTGAGAAATCTAAGTCTAAACCCTGGAGATAACGACAGCAAAGTTTATAAGCTAGCGGAAGTCCCAGCGAATTTATGGCTTTTGTGCGACTCCTAAGAGCTAAGACATGGGGAGTCGGAACAACAATGGCTTGAGTAAATTGATAAGGCATTGAAAAGCAAAGATGACAATATCCTTGTTTCAATAAATTCATCACGCAGGCATCTGTCTGTTGATCATCGTAGAGTAATACCTGATGATTTGAGACTTTCGAGGACTGATATTTCAGCTGATTCCAATTTAATTTCTTATATCCCGAACTTGAATAGCTTCGCTTTGCTTCAAGAAATGCTACACCAGTCAGCGATTTTTGCGTGGGAAAAGTAAGCCTTACGAGTATGGCTATATCGCCATGCTCTTCTTCCAAAGCTCCATCAGCCTTATAAGCATCCCATGCCATCGAGAAACGACTGGGGATGTCAGTGATAGTAACATCTCGAAAGTTTTGTGTTACGTTTCGAAGCCAGGTGTAGCTGATGTGGTCTTCATTCCACGCTCTTGGATTGCAACTGCGAACCGAGGAGGAAACAACATCTTCAACCTCTTTCAGCCAGTCGTAGAATTTTAATTTCTTCATTCACATCAAGCAGTAAATCGAGTTTTGACTTTGGCGCTGACAGACAAATTTGGCTAACGCCTCAGCCGTAGAACAAGCTGTATAACGGCTGCGTTCAGCGGCGGCGAACAGACTAAACTCAGCATCAAGATATCCCTTCTAACCGCTGCAACGCAATGGTTAGGCGTTAACTTGTAATAAGCTATTTAGCTTATCGAAGAGTAGTCTAAAGTTTTCAAATTCGGATGAATTAAAGTTTGAGCACATTTCAGAAAATCTGTTTTTATCCCCCTTTATTTCAAAAACATCAGTTCCTAAAATTGACTCGCCCTTCATATTATTACTTGCTAAAATTTCATTAGAAAAATAGTGTTCAACCACAAAATATCTTTGTGTAAAAGAGTCATTACTGACAAAAATATTTCTTCCTTCTGGCACAGGAATCAATACACCATATATTTCTTTTTCAAGATGTTTTCTGATGTCAGATGTTATGTCATATTGCTCAAATATATCTTTGTTTAAGCCTTTGAAGCATTCGTTCCCTTCTCTATCATTATCAAAAAGTCCAATCAGTACTTGATCAGTAATTGTAGAAATATACTCTAGTGATCTTCTAATAGAATCAGCATTTCCTGTACGCCTTTCTTCATTAATTTGTATTCCTGATGAAATCACCTTAAATGGCATAGGAGTTTCTCCGTATAGCTTACTCCACGCAACGTTTAGAATTTTTTGATCAGTTTTCCCTTCTGTCAGTACCAATGGAGATCCACCACTCTCTTCAAGTTGTGATAATACTCCAGCCAAACCCTCTTTAACTTTTGGGAAGTCACCTATTCTAAGGGGATTTAGAAAACCAATCTCTTTAATGGTTGAGTTTAAATAAAATAGCTCACCTTCATCCGTTTTGTTAATCAATCTGTCATTGTGTGATATCACAAAGATCTGACTATCATCATGTCTTTTAAGCTCATCAATAAGATTAGATTGTAAGTCAGAGTGAATATGTGAATCCGGCTCATCGATTAATATTAAACATATTCCATCAATATTTTTTTCAATATATTCTATGGTTGAAAATATCTCGGCAACCTGAAGAAAACCGCTACCCATCATAGAAATTTCCAATTCACCATGAGCATTACTCTGCGCAGTAATCTTTACATATTCTTCATCTGTTCTATTTCTGTTTTTAAAACGTATTAAGTAGTCAGTTCCTAATACATTTTTTAGTCTAGCTTCTAGCTTACTAAACTTTTGTGCAACTTTAGTAGCCTGTGAATCTTCAGTTTTAAGAATCTTATTCCTCAAAACATCATGAGACTTTCCTATGCTAATCTTTTTATCTATCTGGGCGTTGTTATAGAAAGGCTCATTTCTGAATATTGAAGAAATTGGACGTGTTTGATATATAAATAAGGCATTTTTCAGCGAGCACGATTTACCTTTGATATACTCTGAAAATCTTTCGAACTCATCAAAATCATCATTATTAAACAGCCTTAGATAAGAGTTCTTTATCCCTGGCTTTTCAAATTTAATTTTTAGACAGAATTCTTCATTGCCATCTTTTATAGTGATAGCTATAAATGAACTTCCTTCTGTGGTATCAAAAAAGAGGTCATTATCGTCAACAAGCCTAATCTGGCTAAGTTCAGAGAACGGTATATAGTAATTTGCAGATGCTTTATAAAACTTATTTTTATTTCTTTCTTGAATTAAGTTGTCATATGCAAACTTCCAAAGATTTAATGCCTCGAAGATAGTGCTTTTACCGATATTGTTTTCGCCAACAATGACGTTGAATCTTTGATTACAGCTGATTTCAATGCTTTTGAATGCTTTAAAGTTTTCAAGCTTTATTTTATCTATATACATAGAACTCTATCTTACGATTGCCCTGATTCAGTGCTAGTAATAAATATGCCTAACTTGTTATTGGATGAAAAGCTTCCGCATATCCACCCTAAATGAGGTGGATCGCAAGAACCTTTCCGTATATTACGCTAATCAAGGTGGATCGCAAGAACCTTTCCGCATATTTTCAGGTTTTTACAGCCGCTTCTAGCCAAGTCTTGTTGTAGATAAAGTTTTCCTAATTAAATTGCATTCTCACCCTCCCATCGTCGTGGCGGATTCAGTATGGCATGGCTAGGGCTTCAAAGATGATGCGGTAATCGTTTCATGCTTCACTTGTAACTGCCCCTCACCGAAAAGGCTTTGAGTGCTCTGCTGGAGGGCGTTGCTAATGGAGAATTAGCCTAAGAATATCTCCTTGCTCTGTGGGTGCTTTATTGGATGAATTGATAACCCTGCGGGAGCGAGGGTGGGGGGTGATGTGAATTTAGGGTAATCTGTAGCTGCTAGACCCTTTGAGAATCCTAGCTTTAGCCCATCAAGTTTTACCCTAAATAACGATCGCTAGTGAAGCACTTTGCGCTAGTCGTCCTCGTGCTAGTAAAGCTGTAGCGACTCTGTATGACATCAGGGTGCTGCTGCCATAGCTCTGTCGAAAGCTAGGCTTGGTAAAGCTTTCAAATTAAATGACCCATTTTTGCTCGAATCATTATCAGCCCCGTAATGGGGTGGAAAGAGTACTGTAAGGGATGTATCTTTCCTTAAATAGAAATACTAGCCCCCAATCTCTATTGCCATGAGTCGAGATGCCCTGGTTGTTGGAATTAACACCTATACAAATCTGCCCAAACTCTCTGCTCCGATGGAAGATGCGGAAGCGATCGCCCAGCGATTGGAGCAGACAGGCAATTTCCAGGTGAAACGCCTGCCTGAAATTGTCAGTGAGGGCAATCTGCGAGTGGGCAAACAAACTCAAGTTTCTCTGAAAGAACTGCAAGAAGCGCTTGTCAAGTTGTTTAAGCCAGAGAGTACACAAGTTGCAGATACTGCACTCTTCTATTTTTCAGGGCATGGCTTACGAATTGATCTAGGGGTTCAAGAAGGATTTCTGGCAACCAGTGATATCAACCCTGCCTGCAATTTCTTCGGGTTATCCCTACGCTGGCTCCGGCAGCTTTTGGAGGAAAGTCCGATTCGACAACAGATTATCTGGCTGGACTGCTGCCATAGTGGAACGTTAATCAACATTGCTGATGCTGACCCCGGTGAACGAGGCAAGGGGCGAGATCGCTGTTTTATTGCCGCTTCCCGTGATTTTGAAACGGCTTGGCAGGATATCAGCAGTCATTACAGCGTTCTGACCCAGGCGTTACTGGAGGGGCTAGACCCCAGTCGCTGTCCCGATCGCTGGGTGACGAACTATAGCTTGGTAGACTTCCTCAACCAACGCCTTCAAGGAGCCACGCAACGCCCCACCTTTTCCAATTTCGGGGAACCCATCAACTTAACTCGGATCTGGCAAGCTACTTCGCCGATCGCCGTGGCTCCCTCCCCCTCTGATATTTGCCCTTACAAAGGACTGCGCTACTTTGATTGCAACGAAGAAGATCCCAAATACTTCTATGGGCGTAATGCTTTGATTGACCAACTGCTAGATCAGGTGAGGCAGAGCAATTTTGTTGCGATCGTCGGCGCTTCTGGCAGCGGTAAATCTTCCGTGCTGCGAGCTGGTTTGCTCTACCAACTGAAGCAGGGACGACGGCTGTCTGGCAGCGACCATTGGCAGATGCATATCTTGTTGCCAGGAGAACATCCTCTACAAGCTTTAGCCCAGGCTTTTGTTGAGGAAAACATATCTTCCCTTGATCGAGCTGAGCAACTGGGCAGAGCAGAGGGATTATTGAAAGCAGGAGCCGATGGGCTGCGGCGACTGGTGCAGGTGTCAGCAGCCAGTCGGGTTGTCGTGGTCGTAGACCAGTTTGAGGAAGTCTTTACTCTGTGTCAGGATGCAACGGAACGGCAACAGTTTTTTGAGTGCCTGCTAGGTGCATTGGAGGACACACCTCAACTCTGCCTGATTCTGGCAATGCGAGCCGATTTCTTTGGCAAGTGTCTGGAGCAAGAGTATAGCGGACTGGCAGATCGCATCCGGCAAAATCTGACTCCCATTACACCCATGACATCCTCAGACTTAGAGGTAGCCATTACCAAACCCGCCGAGCAAGTCAATCTGATGATCGAACCCGAACTGGTCAGCCAGATGATTCAAGATGTGCAAGGCGAACCTGGCAACCTGCCCTTGCTGCAATATACCCTGACTGAGCTGTGGAAACGACGATCGGACAATCAGTTAAAGCTCAACACCTATACTCAGCTCGGCGGCGTGAGTGGAACCTTGCAGCAGCGGGCAACCGCAGTGTATGAGCAGTTATCCCCAGAACAGCAACAGACTGCTAAACATATTTTCTTATCCCTCACTCAGTTGGGAGACGAAACAGCCGATACGCGCAGGCGGGTATTGAAAGGAAATCTTGCCACGCCTCAACATCCAGTTGAACAGATTGATGTCGTGGTCAAACGCTTGGCAGACGAGAACCTGATTGTTACCAGTGAAGTGATTGGCAAAGGGGAAACCCAGATGCGATCGGCTGTGGTCGATGTAGCCCATGAAGCCCTGATTCGTCACTGGACATTATTAAGGCAATGGTTAGAAGTCGATCGCGCCCAGTTGCGGCAAAAGCAGCGGATTGAAACGGCGGCGGAAGAGTGGCAGGACAAAGGCAAAAAGCCCGATGACCTGTGGCAAGGCAAACCGTTATTGGATGCCAGACGCTTGAACCATGAAATTGCCTCCCACTTGGCTCTATCGAACGCTGCACGAGACTTTATTCAAAGGAGTTTGAGACAGCAATTCCGGAACCGATTAAAACTGGCGAGTTGGTTGATTATACCTGCTGTGGCGATCGGACTGGTGGGAGAACATTTTTGGCGAGAGGAAAGTGTCAAACAAGATTATTACAGGATTGATACAAGCGAGGGAGGGTTAGAGGAACGGCAAGCTGTACTTTCACTGGTTAAGGGCTGTGATGAGGGGCGGGCACTTGCAAAGATGCCTTTTGGCAGTTTTATCACAGAACGCCTTTTTGGCAACTGTCGTCTCCTCTACAAGGCATCGCTTGACAAAGCTGAACTCAGCTCCGCCGACCTCCGCTCTGCCAACCTCAGTTCTGCCAACCTCAGCTCTGCCAACCTCAGCGACGCTTATCTCCGCTCTGCCGAACTCAGCTCCGCCAACCTCCGCTCTGCCGAACTCAGCTCCGCCAACCTCAGCTTCGTCAACCTCAACAACGCCAACCTCAGCTCCGCCAACCTCAGCAACGCCGACCTCCGCGTCGCCAACCTCAGCTTCGCCTACCTCCGCTCTGCCGACCTCAACTCCGCCTACATCCGCGACGCCGACCTCAACTCCACCGACCTCCGCTCCGCCAACCTCAGCAACGCTGACCTCAGCAATGCCGACCTCAACTCCGCTGACCTCCGCTCCGCCAACCTCAGCAACGCTGACCTCAGCAATGCCGACCTCATTTCCGCCAACCTCAGCAACGCTGACCTCAGCAATGCCGACCTCATTTCCGCCAACCTCAGCAACGCCAAACTTGAAAAAGCGGTTCTGTTCAGAGCTAATTTGAGGGGTGGCAAAGGACTTCAGCAAAGTCAACTGATTGGCACAGATCCGCCCCTACTCTGTGCCACAAAACTGCCCACAGAGATAGAATCTCTCTCCGATCGCGATTGTGATCGGCTGCCACAAGCGTTACTGGACAAGTACCCAGACGACTTCAAAACTCTGGATGAGGCAAAGCAATGGGTAGAGGAACAGCGAAAAGAATGGCCCTGATCACCTGGACTTAAACCAACTGAAATAACTTCAATTGAGACGAGAAATCAAGGGTTCAGAACGTCACTCAATGGCTATAGTCCGAACCGGATCGTTTGAGCCAGGGCACCAAGTCACCAGCGGTCAATTTCTCGACGGGAATCGGCAAATCAACAGAGGCTCGCTTGAGCAGTTCGGGTGAAACGATTGCCGCCTGCACTGCCAGCTTATCTACTGCTGAGAGGTTGGAAGGGTCGATCGCCTGGTGATTGTTTTAGCGCAGCATAGCAGTTAACGGGTATGTCAAAAACGCTGTATGAGGAACAGTAGAATTCAGCAGCTATGCCAATGTTGGCAACAGAAAAGTCAAGGCTGGTATCCCAACAACAAGCAGCAGATCTAATCTCGTTCTACCCCTTTGCCCTGCTTATTTAGTGATGCCTTCTGCGACTGAGGAGTAGAAATTTCTTTAAGCTTCTGCTGAAGAATAACCTCAATTTCTTGAAGATATGGCAAACTCAAATCCTTAGCGACGACTTTCAACTGCTTTTGTTCGTGAGTGATCAGCACTTGATCAGCACCTGATAACGTCACCCTTTTTGCCTCATCGTTAAAGCTGATCTTGTAGCGATCGGCAATCTTAATCGTCGAGAGATTAGGAAGCTTTTGGGCTTGCCGCATCTGATTTACACGACCCAATAGACCCGCTGCCGTTCGAGATATTCTCCCAGCACAGCCCTGTCTTTCACCGATCACTTTTGATCCAAAGCCTGGAAATGTTGCAAATCTTGTGACGTGATTTGTCTAAAGGCGACAGCGGCAACTCACATATTTTCACTACCAATTCAATACCCGGTTGGCTGCATTTTCAATTTCTAAGTTAGGCAAGCATAGCCTAGCCGCCCCTGGTCATCTTCTTCACCATTCAGAACCCAAGAGAGATCAGTTTGGTTATCAATCAGCCTTGCGCTTCGTTCAGGTGACTGTGAGGAATCAGCAAGCATTGACACGGCAATCAGCGGAATGGCTAGCAGTGATAGAGAAATTGCAGCAAGTTTCTGAATGATTGATGTCATGGTGGTGAATTACAGCCAACCTAGACAGCATTCCTGTAGTGGCATCAAACTGAACTCTAACGAAACGTCATAATATCCGGGTCATGCTGCAAGCAGTACTCCGGATCGTCGTACCAACTCTGGTCGTCGTCGTACTCCGATTCCTCCAGTTCATCGTCATCCTTAAACTCTCCATCCGGTCGCAAGTAACCTTGCATATCGCTCAACACAAACCAGAGCAACCGATCTAAGGAGGATGCAATGATCCCCTTCGGTTCCCAGGTTTCGTGATCCACTTTGGTCACTGCGCATTCACCGCGCTCATTTCGTTGGTTGTCAAGCAAGCAGAACGGATTTCCAGTGCCATCCTGAATCAGAACGATAAAATCACTGGTTTCGCCATCCCGGTAACAAAGACTCCAATCTACGATGGTATTCTGCGGGGTCGCACCTATGTCCGGCACTCCCAATAAATCCATCCATCCCGGCACATCTAGTCCATTCGTCACTTGCAGCAATGAGCGCAGGGAAGGAGGAAACTGGGTGCCCAGCATTTGCTCTGCGTTGGCAATCATCTCCGCTGTCGCTGGTGGGAACCGCCGCACCACACCCGGCTCAAAATAGGAGAGCAGGGTCTCGATTTCCGCAGACAGCCGATTCCCCTCGGTGGCAGCGGTTGGTGGAATAACGGCAGGCACTGGTGGACTGGCTACCTGGGTCTGCACCTGAGGCAAGCCTCGACTAGATAGTTTGATCGATAAAACCTCTAGAGCACCCTGTCCACAATCTAGGCGTAACCCATCAATCAACAGCGGCGCAATGCGATGGCGGTAGCGACACAACAGCCGACCATTTAGGTAAAGCACCAATTCCGTCTGTTGGACGGCGATCGCCAACTCAAATTCCTGCTCCTGCTCTAACTCTGGAGGGAATAGAAACCGCTCCTCCACTCCCCAATGTTGCCGCTCCAGGGTGTTTTGCACAACCTCTGCCTCATTTAGACGCGGATTGAAGTGATAGGCAATATCCGTTTGAGCCATCAAATTAAACGAATAGGACTTCGTGCGAGCAATGGCTCGAATGAGTACCACACAATCGGGTCGAATTCGAGTTGTGCGCCACAACAGGTGTTCTCCGGCTGGCAGGGTGAGCGCCATTATCGTGGGAGCTGTGGCATTAATGTCTGATAGAAGTGTAGGGATGAATGCTGCATCCGCTGCGGGGGCAAGGTCTGCTGCATTGAGACGAGCGTATCCCTTCTTCAGCTTCTCTTTGAGTTTCTTATCGGCAGCCGCTTGGGCCTGTTCAGGGCTGACGTAGGCATCACTAAATGTTTTTCCCTCCGTTCCCACCCGTCCATACCGGACATTGACCGTCGACTCAATCACTGTCACCTCATAAAACTTATGAGACTTGCCATCGTGAAACTCCAGGTACACAGGTACTGCATTCGCCGTAGCCCTAGCGGTGGCCTCTAACCGCGCAAAGTGCTGCGGGTTCCACTTACGAATTTGTGCCTCATAACATGCTTGGGCTTCGCTTTCCGTTGCGAATTCATGGGTTTCAGACCAGATCAGTGCACCACTGCCATCCCGTCCATCATTTTCTTGAGCCGTAACCCTGCAATCCTCCAGCGTGATAGTGATTAACTGGTCGTACTTACCATTATCCGTAGGAATCGTGTGGCTAGGCATCGTTGGGAGGGTTAGAGAAAAGTGAGCGGCTCAAGCTTAACTCAACAAGGCTTAGTGTTTTAGCAAGGGGTAACTGAAGCGAAGCTGTCATGAGGAGCAATTAGGCTGAATCCTCTATCTGGAAAGGATTTTATACGAGTTTAGTTACAAACCCCGGCAAAGTCAGAGGCTTGAAGATGGAGCCGATTAGAGCCGCTTTTACTTCCCACTCACTGCTCTCGTCACAGCGGGTCTATGCGTTGATCTTCCGCTTCTTATCGTTGGCTGTATTGCCGCACGGTTGCTTCTTCCCGTCCCACCGTTGAAACGTAATACCCTCGTGCCCAGAAATGTTGCCCCACAAAGTTCTTCCACTTTCCTCCATAGTTGCGCGCAATGGCATAGAGCTTCGCTGCACCAAAGGCGTAAGCCACTGCCAGCACTTCAGCCGTATTGCGATAGTTCACCTTGAGGATAGTCGTTCGCCCTTGCGCTTGAATGCCCACGCTCTTAAAGCTGAACTTCTGTTTTTTGGGTTGCCATAAAGGTTCTGAGCATCGTCATACAGCAGCAAGGATTGGGTATCTGGGCCAATCATCTGCACCACCAGCTTCAGACAATCGGGCTGGAAGTCATGCCCCCTGGCATGCTGCATCTGTCTTCAATATGTTTCAGGTAAAGATACAGAAATAACCTAGAAATAACCGGGTTCATGGGTTCATTTAATCAGCCTGTGAATACAATGAGGACATCGTGATCAATCCCTGGTGATTCAAATATGGCAACTGCAACACTCAAACGATCCAGAGCGGGCAATGTTCCTCAGACTGCATTAGACCAAGTGGGATCTCTGCTGCAAGACTTACCGGAGAAAACGAAAGAGCAGATCTCTCTGCGAGAAGCTGTGTCTCAGCTCCAGGACATTATCAAGGATACACTCGCCAAAGGCTACAGCTATGAGGATGTGGCGACGCTTTTGGCGGAAGTGGCGATCGTTATCAGTCCCACCACACTGAAACGCTATGTGCTCACGAATGGCAGCCGCACGCAGAAGCAGGCATCGTCTAAGGCTAAGACAAAGCGGAAGGCAAAAGTACCCAGCGCTGAGCCAATTTCAGAAGGGGTGCCGACTGAGCCAGAAGTGGAGCCACTTGAAGTCAGCAATAAGCCCGAAACAACTCCTGTGGCAAAGGCAACGAAAGGGCGGCGTAAGGCTGCTGTGGCAGCACCCCCTGAAATTGAGGCTGAGGTGGAAAAGCCCCGTCGAGGACGACCTGCTAAGACGGCATCACAGACCAAGGCCGGATCAACTCAGCGATCTAGCGCGACTAGAGGACGCAGAGCTGCTAAAGCTTAATGCTCTATCCTTGCTGTGGGACGATCGCAGTCAAGGCAAAGGGATGCATGGGATCACACCACCTGCTTAAGCCATGCTTGACAAGCGCGATCGCCTCCATGCATCCAGAGCGAAGGCGTTGAAGACTGTACAGCTCTGCCATAGGAATGGCTATTGAGGATGCGATTGACCCGATCGCCTTCAATGCCCATGCGCATGCCGATGTTCATCAGGTAAGCCTCCGGGTCAACCGACAAACTGTAGCCTCTGCCTTGCAGCCAGTTCTGCCAACCCCACACCTCACGCGCAATGGCGGTAAGAGCATCGGAGCGATCGCCTTGGTCTATGCTGTTGAGTTCGTTCAGGTAGCTCAATACCCTCTGGCAAGCTAATTGCTCAATCTCAATGCCCTGGCCCTGCCCTTGAGAATGCTGTCCTGTCGATCGGGTGAACAAGGGTTGAGGTGCGACATTGCTTTGGCTGACCTTGCGATAAGGATAAAGGCCAATCTGCTCCAAGCTCTCAATTTCAACCGGAGGGATGCGGGAGATGGAGCGGTAGGTTCCTACTGT
>DATNPL010000085.1:0-22703 GCA_036703255.1 Coleofasciculaceae cyanobacterium | reverse complement strand
TTGGACAAGAGGGCTTGTAGAATATCCATACTGCTATTTCTCAGGTGCTAGTTTTCAATATCTGCACCCTAAACTGAGAGGTAGCTTTTTGTCTACATAGCCCGATTTTTCCCCTTCCAAAACTGTCCGGACTATTGTTATAGGTTATCTAGTCAAACCATCTTTTCGATGGGTAGCAATCGTAGTTAGCATAGTAGCCTTATCTTTGTTAGAAGCCTGGTTTTATTACAGTTTCTATACTATGCCGTTGCCGTTTGGCGTAGTTATTGGTTCGGAGAGTATAGGCTAGCCTCGTAGGTTGGGTTAAGCCTCGCGCAACCCAACAGCCAACAGTATTGAAACGAGCAGCAGTGGCATCAACAGAGCGAAATTGTGCGGTTGCATTCTGTCCTTGTACAGAGTTAGCGCTGTTGAGTTTCCTATTGTCAACCCAACCTACGGCTAATTGCTGTATATCCTGATGTAATGGGAGACAAGTAAGTGTATTTGGAAAATTTGAAAGAACAAATCAAGAAGTTGAGTCAGTTGAGAAACTTATTAGATAGGCACAAGTCTTGCAGTATTGAGGAAATACACCAGCTTGAGCGGGAACTAAATCTATTGCTTCCGGAGAGCCTTACAGAATTTCTACTTTGGATTGGAAATGGTAGCTGGTATTTTGACCAGGATAATTGTCGTATTAGTGATATTACAAAAAATCACAGACGTGCTATTCAAATTATGAAAACTGGCAACTCAGTAGATCAATTACCGAAAGATTCTATTGTTTTTATCTGTCATCAAGGAGGAGATGCATTCACTTTTGTAAGAAGCAGTGAAGGAGAAAATCCTCCTGTTCATTTTTATCAAGATATGGAAAACAGTGATCGCATTCAATGGAATCATGCCAACACTATTGAAAACTATTTTCTGCGGGATGTTGTCCAGCTAATAAAAACCTATGAAAATAGCCCTTGAGTCTTGAACTTGGTAAAACTTCTTCTGAAATGAACACATAAATATGCAGCATAAAATTATTTTAGACAGAGTAATCATTCCTTTTTGAAGCCCTAATGTCACAAAGCAGTGTAATAAACAATAAAAGTTCTAAAATTTCAAGAGATGCTGAATATCTATTTGAATAGAGCAAAAAAACAATTTCAGATGCTTCAGGAATCTAGAAAGGGAAGCTCTGAAACTTTCCCTTGTAGTGAAGAAGAGGTACAAAAGCTTGAGAAAAATTTAGGACTCCGCTTACCCAAAGCTTATAAAGAATTTTTGTTATGGATAGGAGCAGGAGGAGGACCACTTGAAGGACAGCATTTTACGGATAGTAGAGTTCAAGCGAATCGAGAAAGAGCAATGGCAACAATGAAAGCAGTAGGATGTCCTGAATCTTTACCAGAAGACGCAATCGTTTTTTTGTTTGATCAGTTAGATGACTACTTTTTCTATATTCGTGCTTCGGAAGGAGACAATCCCCCCGTTCATCTGTTCGAAGCGATCGGAAAGGAGTATCGAAAGATAGACAATTACTCCAGAAATCTTGAAGACTATCTGCTTGAGAGAATCAATTATCAATTGTAAAAAGTTAATCGCATTAGAAATTAAGCAGGCTGACATGACAACTTTAGCCTCGTAGGTTGGGTTAAGCCTCGCGCAACCCAACAGCCAACAGTATTGAAACGAGCAGCGATGGCATCAACAAGCGCGAAATTGTGCAGTTGCATTCTGCCCTTGTACAAAGTTAGTACTGTTGGGTTTTCTATTTTCAACTCAACCTATGGCTTAAACAATCCTCTATAGTTCTATGAAAGTCTAACAACTGAAACTGCCGGATTTATAGGATCGTAATATACAGTTATCTCCTCTTTCACTTTCAAAAAATAGTTAAAACCATGTTCAATTATTTTTTTGTCAAATGATCTAAAAGTATTGTCTGAGTCAAATTTTTTGCCCTTGATATAATAAAAATACTTAAATTTTATCTGATATAGAGTGCCAGAAGGTTTATTGTCTTCATTTAAATGAAAAGATGAAACAGTACCTTTTGTTTGATGCCACTTTGAGGAGGTTTTTCCGCTGATTAATAAACGTAATTCTTCTTTAATCATGTTGTAATGGATATCGTAATCTACTCTGTAAGGCGTAGATTTATCTTCTGTCCCAAGAAAGTCGAGAGCAGACTTCCGATAGTGGCTATACACAGGTAGCTCAAGAATTTGTGACCAAGTTTCTAAACGCTGCTTTGCAGCCTCATCTAAAAGTTTTCCTACAAATAGTGACATTATCAAAACATGAATTCCTATTCTTTCATTGTATGGGTGAATAAATTCTAAAAGCCTTGTGTCGTTCCCGAAGTCATCAATTTCTATATAGGAGTTAAGTAAAACCCTCATCTCTCGAAGATAAGCCTCAACAGTTCTCTCTTCTTCAATATGATAAGGAACTGTCTTCACAGTTTGTTTGAATTTTCGAATCCGCCCTAGTAGCTCTCGCTTAACTTCAAGGTTTGCCTGTTGCTTTTTTTGTAACTCTGATACTTGATCGAAAGCAAATTTTACAAACGCCCCAAAAATACCGATTACTCCAAGCTGAATAAAAGATTTAGCTGTTTCAGTAAGAATCGAATCTCTACTCTTAGTTTCGACGGTAAAATATGTAGCTGCAACAATTAGAGTACAGAATACAACGAGGCCAGCCATAAGCCAGAATAACGAAATACGCTTATCTCTCATCTTCACATATCAGATATAGAAATTAGATTTTAAGAACAAAGGACTTAGCCATACCAAATGGACTCAATGGTTTGAGCGATCGCCTCAGCTTCAGATCGATCGCCCTGCTCTAGCAGCACCGTCACATGCCCCAGCTTGCGCCCCGGACGCGAGACAGATTTGCCGTACCAATAGAGGTGCGATCGCAGAATGGCCGCTATTTTCTGTCGCTGCGCTAGGTAGTCGCAGGTGGCTGATTCATAGCCCAGCAAATTCACCATCACGGCTCCTGCACAGGTCAACTGAGAACTCCCCAAAGGCAAACCGCTAACGGCTCGCAACTGCTGCTCAAACTGAGACGTTTCGCAGGCATCCAGGCTGTAATGCCCTGAATTATGGGTGCGGGGGGCTGTCTCATTGACGAGTACCCGTCCGCTAGAGGTGAGAAAAAACTCAATTCCCATCATGCCGACATAATCCAGGTTGGTGAGGAGCGTCGTGGCGATCGTCTTCACCGCAGCGATCGCCCCATTCCGGTCTGCGCCGCCCACATCTGGCGTAATCAGCACCCGCTGGCACACCTGATTCACCTGCTGCGTTTCTACGATGGGATAAACCACCACATCGCCCTGGAGCGATCGCGCTGCCATCACCGCCAGCTCTCGCTCAAACGGCACAAATTCTTCGAGTAGCCAAGTTTCTGGGTCAAACGCTGACGCTGACAAAACGGCTTCTAAAGCCGCCAAATCTTTGAGGACGATCGTACCCTGACCGTCGTAGCCCAAGCGCCGCGCCTTCAGCACGACCGGAAAGCCAAATTGGCTCAGCGTTGCCGTATCGATTGCTTTTAGCGAGGCAAAACCTGGCGTGGGCAGTCCTAAGTCCTGCAAATACTGCCGCTGATAAAACTTGTCGAGCAGGGGAGCCAGCGATCGCAGCGACGGACAAAATGTGGGTGGAGGCTGTATTTCTGCCAGAGCCGCCAGATTGACAAACTCATTCTCAAAAGTAATCACGTCGCTATTTAGCTTGGCGGTAGCGGTAGCATCATCAATGGCAGCAAAAACCGTATCCGTGGCGATCGCCACAGCCGGATCTTCGGGTGAGGGGGTTTGGATAACGAGAGCTAAACCCAGCTTTTGTGCCGCCTCTGCCATCATCCAGGCCAACTGTCCGCCGCCGATCACCCCAACTCGCCTTATCTGTTTCTCTACCATTACCGCTTACCCCGGCATCCCAAAGACTCTCGCGTTTCAATGCCTGTCTTGGAGTTCACGCCGCTGGCTTGCAGGCAGAGCTGTTTCACCTGCGCCCCATCCAAGATGGCATCGCTAAAGTCAGCTCCGGTAATATCGACATCTTCAAAAGTCGATCGCAGCAAAATCGCTTCTGTAAAGACGGCATCGCTCAGATCCGATCCCGTAAACTTCACCTGATCAGCCATTGCGTTGGTAAAGTCTGCGCCATGAAAGTTGGCCTGGGTCATCACCGAAGCGCTAAAGACCGTACCCCGCACATCCGCCTGGGAAAAGTTGGTCAGTTCTAAATTGGCATTAGAAAATTCTGAACCCTGCAACTCTTGCCCAGAAAAATCTTGACCGCGCAGATCGGCATTGCTATAGGACAGGGGCACCGTCCAGTCTGCCCAGGCAGGTGGCACCCAGGCAGGCGATACCCAGAGCGCGATCGCCAGACTTAACACCAAAACACCCTGCCAAACTTGCTGCCACCAAACCATAGAAACCAGCCTGAAGTTCAGGTCAAACAAAAGATCTTCTTCTATCTTGCCGCATCTGTTATGGCGCTACGCGCTTAAATTCAGCGAAATTATCTAAAAGCCTCGCGGAGCGAGGCTTTTAGATAAAAATATTGTCTAAGCAACGCCCAAAACTTACTGGCTCTGAGCCTGCTGCAAAAGCTGAGTCGATCGCTCGACCCATTGCGTATTGCCTTGTAGCTCAAACAGATCTCTGGCATACTGCAAGACCCGCTGCGCCTCGCCAGAGTTGCCCTGCTGCATAAACACCAGCCCTGCGCCATAGTAGGCATTGGGATAATTGGGGTTAGCCTCAGCCGATCGCCGGAAAGCATCCAAGGCGCGATCGAGACTGCCCTGCTGATACCAAATCGTGCCCAGGCTATAGTGGGCTTCAGGATAGCCAGGATTCAGCGTCACAGCCTGCTGCAAAGCCTCTGTCGCCAGATTCAGCTTTCCCTGTTGCAGATAGAGCAAGCCCAGATGGTAGGAAGGCTCGGCTGCATTGGTGCTTAGCAAAACGGCCCTCTTAAACTCGACGATCGCCTGATCGATTTTCCCCTGATCTTTGTAGACCAGACCCAGGTTGTAGTGCCCCAGCCCCAAATTGGGATCAAGCAAGACCGATCGCTGGAGATATTCTGCTGCCTGGTTAAGATTGCCGCCTTCTAGCAAAGCGGCTCCCAAGCTGGCATAGGCCAAAGCAAAGCCCGGATCGGCTTGCAGAGCCTGGTAGAACGAGTTAGCCGCTGCCTGAAGGCTGCCCTGTTGGCGGAGCGCCAGCCCCAAATTGTAGTGAGCAGGGGCAAAGGTGGGATTGAGCGCTGTGGCTTGACGGAAGGCCGCGATCGCAGGTTCTAGCTGTCCCTGCTGAATATATTGCACCCCCATTGCCATCTGCCCTTCAGCCGTTTGCAGATCAGGCTGCGTTGAGTTTTGCACCTCAAGCGTTGGCAGCGACTGGGCTAGGCTGACGGGTGCCCCGATCGCCCCCCAGGCTACAACCAAGACTAGCCCCTGGCTCAGCCACCCCAGCCTCAAATTGCAATGTCTACTCATAGTGCGATCGCTCATGGCTTAAGTTGCCATCCACCCATTTATTTACCTACCCTTATAGCGCTTCATGCTGCGCTAAAACCGGATTATTTTGGCATTGCTTAATAGGGGGATGAATTTTTGTTGGAGAAGGGTGCGGAGCGCCCTTCTCCAACAAAAATTCATCCCAGAAATCAGGAGCAGTCCTGATTATTGATTGACTCGTCTGGCATAACCGTTTTGCAGAAGCGGCTGGCCTGGAAATCGACCCCTGCCGCGTTGGCACCGCTGAGATTGGCGCGGCGCAAGTTCGCCCCCGTCAGGTTAGCCCCCCGCAGATCAACCCCGGTCAGGTTGGTTTTAGAAAAATTTGCGTTACTCAAATTGGCATTTCGCAAGTCGGCATTGCTCAAGTCCGCTTCGCCCACATAGGTTTCCGTCAGGTCTGCCCCGCGCAGATTGGCACGCGTGAGGTTAGCGCTGCCTAGATTTGCCGCCCGCAGATGAGACTGCGACAGATTGGCTCGCGTCAAATCGACTCTAGATAGGTTAGCTCTGGCTAGGTTGGCGCTATTGAGCTTGGCTTTTTGCAAGACAGCGCCGCCCAAATCTGCCCTAGGCAATTCGGCAGTGCGCAGATCGGCCTGACTCAGGTCAGCATTGCTCAAGTCGGCATCCCGCAGGTTGGCATTGCTCAAATTAACCCGCGCCAAATTGGCGTCGCTCAGGTCGGCATTGCTGAGATTGGCATTTTGCAGCGTACTGTCTCCCAGATAGGCTCCGTTGAGGATGGCCTCACTCAAAACAGCATCTTTAAGAATGGCTCCATTGAGGATAGCCTCTTCTAGCGAGGCGTTGCTGAGGTTGGCTTTGGTCAAATCTGCTTCGCTGAGAATAGCAGCCGTCAGCTTTGCCCCCCGCAAGTTGCTCTGCGTCAGGTTAGCGCGTCGCAGGCTGGTATTTTCCAACGTTGCACCTTCCAGGTTGGCATTTGCGAGTTGGGTGTCATCGAGATCGCACTTTGAGCAAGAGCGGCTATCAAGCAGGCGATTGATGCGATCGTTCTTGGCTGCATGACTAAAAACTTTGGACCCTGCCAGCGCAATCAACACCCCAAAGAAAACCGCCAAGATCGAAAACGCCCTCAGATCGCGCCGATCCAGTTTCCAGGCAATCATGGTAATGACCGAGTAAGGGACAGATGCCGTTTCTCTGACTCTCTATCTTTTGCAGGCTCGTCAAGGTTGGGTACAAACAAGCCTACAAAAAGTAGCCTATAAAAAATAGAGCGCAGGTTGAAACACCCTCTCAGTTTACTTCAACCGCCCCAGACCTTCGCCAGAACCTGCTCAGGTGGGATATCGGCCAATTTGCCTGTCGCGGATGGAATGGCCGCAAACTTGTCGGTTTGGGGCATCAGGCTGGCAGAATTGAGCAGCGCCAGGGTGTAAACCTGAAGGGCGACAGCTAGGTGCATGGGCGCACTTTCGGTGCAGAGCATCAGATTGGCTCCGGCAATCATGGCGGCTAACTTGCCAAAGTCACCCGGAGCCGTCACCTTCAGTTCGGGATAGTCTGCGGTCAGTGCCGTCGTTAGAGCGGGATTTTGGCTCGACGCAGCAATGACTATCGGCAGGTTAGGCTGCTGTTGCCGAAAGCTCTGGACAATGGTTTTCCAGCGATCGATCGGGTAGGCTTCGTGTGCCCCATCATGCAGCAAAACATAGCCGCTGCCCTTAATTCCAAGCCGCTTCTGTTCGCCCTCAGCCCAATCTAGGTCGCCCTTGGGAATGCCGATGGTCAGGTCGGGAGCTGCCGTAGCAACGTTGATCCCCTGGAGCAAATCATGATAGCGGTGAGCCGGATACTGCTCCGCTTTGTCAGCCACTACATCGGTCAAGAATCGCTTGCCAGCACTGCTGGAGAACCCAACTCGGGTGGGAATTCCCGTCAGCCACATCAGCAGCTCTACGCCCCAGCCTTGCCCGGAGTAGATCGCCACCGTGTAGTAGCGATCGCGCATCACGCCCAAAAGATTTGCCCAATCAGCCGGACTGTTGCGATCGCTATAGTCAAACAGCAGCACATCATCCACGGACTTACAGACCCGATAGGCCGCTTTTGCCTTCGGCTCTACTACCACATCAATTTCGGCATCTGGATAGGTTTTTCTCAAATCATCCAGGGTGGGAAAGAAGAGAACCTGGTCGCCAATCCCGCCGGGAACAAGAGCTACTATGCGCATATATATTCCGTCACGAACACGGCTACTAAATCTACTGGTTAATCTACTGGTTAATTTACAGGACTTCCTAAAAATCTACTCGGTTTTTCAAGACAGGAAGTGTATTCCCTCATGCAACCCTGATTAACTTATCAGTTTGCAGGACAAATTCTCAATATTTTGGGAGAATCTTGGGGATTTTCAGTCACGGCATTCTGCGGAGCAGGAGTAAATGAACCTAAAGATTTTTCTGGAAAGAGGAGATTATGCCTTCTTTCTTAGAGAATTTGGGGTTTTATTCAATTCGCGATCCTAACCTGACAGTCAGCAATCGAGCAGGGGGAGTAGGATTGAGGGTATGGAAACCGAAATATCACAGCCGGAAAAGCAATCTGAGTGGCAGCAGGGTCAGTTACTAGAAGTCGCGATCGCCGATTTCAGCAATAGTGGCGAGGGCGTTGGCCGCTGGCAGGGCAGAGTTGTGTTTGTGCCAGACACAGTACCGGGCGATCGCGTTCGGGTGCGTCTGATGCGAGTCAAGCCTCAGTATGCCTATGGCAAGCTGCAAGAAATCCTGGAAGCCTCAGCCGATCGCGTGCGTCCGGGCTGCATTGTGGCCGACAAATGTGGCGGCTGTCAGTGGCAGCATGTGGCCTATGACTACCAGCTTCAGGCAAAGCGCAACTTGATTGTGCAAGACTTAGAGCGGATTGGCGGCTTTAACGACATTCCCATTGATCCGGTGCTGGCCGTCTCTGCGCCATTAAGCTATCGCAACAAGGCGACCTATCCCCTCATGCGATCGGCCACGGGGCAGGTGCAGGCTGGCTATTACCAGAAGGGCAGCCATCAGTTGATTAACCTCAACCAGTGCCCCATCCAAGATGAGCGGTTTAATCCTCTTCTGGCGCAAATTAAGCTAGACATTCAAGAACGCGGCTGGGGCATTTATGACGAAGACAAGCATCGGGGCAAGTTGCGCCATTTGAGCTTGCGCATTGGCCGACGCACAGGCGAAATGCTGCTAACGCTGGTGACCAAAGAGGGCAATCTGATCGGGCTAGAAGAGCAGGCGCAGACCTGGATGGACACCTATCCTGGGTTGGTGGGCATTTGTCTCAATCTCAACCCCGATCGCACCAACGCTATTTTTGGGGCAGAAACCCAGTGTGTGTTGGGACAGCCCTACTTGACTGAAGAATTTGCCGGACTGAAATTTCAGATTCAGCCGAATACGTTTTTTCAGGTGAATACCGAACAGGCCGAGGCTTTGCTGCAAGCGATCGCGGCTGAGCTAAATCTTCAGGGTCATGAAGTGTTGGTAGATGCCTACTGCGGCATTGGCACCCTGACGCTGCCGTTGGCTAAGCATGTGAAAGAGGCGATTGCCTTAGAAGTGCAGCCAGAGGCCGTTGAGCAGGCGCAAGCCAACGCAGCCCTGAATGGCATTACCAACGTGACGTTTCAGGTTGGCCGGGTCGAATCGCTGTTGCCGCAGCTTGAAGTTCATCCAGATATTGTGCTGCTCGATCCGCCGCGCAAAGGCTGCGATGCCAGCGTGATTGAAACTTTGTTGCAGATTCTGCCCGATCGCATTGTCTATGTGAGTTGCAATCCGGCGACGCTGGCGCGAGATCTGAAGCTACTGGGTCAGCACTATCGCGTCACCCGAGTGCGTCCGGCAGACTTCTTTCCGCAAACCTCCCATGTCGAATGCGCCGCCTTTCTGGAAAAGATTGAGGGCACTGGCGATCTTGGCTAGCGCTCCGCGCTTAAATCCAGCGTTTTCTAAAAGCCTCGCTCCGCGAGGCTTTTAGAAGAAATAACGTCTAGCGACTGGGTAACACGCTGACCTGCAACACCAAATCATCAAAGTCTGGGCTTCCGCTCGATCGCTCTGAGAATTCGTAGGCTCCCGCCGTAAGTTGGACATCGCCCAGTTGGGTGAAGGGTGAGGCAAACTGGCTCGGTTTGCCATTGATCGTCAGGTAAGGAACGTAATAAGAGCCGCCACGCAGCGTTAGCGTTTCCCCCTCGCGATCGAGCGTCTCCACACTCTGTTTCAGGGCGGCCTTGGCATAGCCTTTTTCACCCGGATTTAAGCGTGCGCCCGTCACCGGATCGACCACTACGCCATAGGGGTTATCGACCGCATAAAAGCCTCCCTCATTGCGTCCGGTTCGCTCGGTCAACGTCACCTTGACTTTTGTGGAGCGATCGGAGTTTGACAGATTCACGCCCGATTCGCCTACCACCGTATCTGTTGTGGGCTTGCGGTTGGGTAACGCAGGTAACGTGCTGCTGTAAAACCAACGCTGGAAGAATCCGGCGAGTTTTTCACCGCTGACGGCTTCTGCGACGCGGCGGAAATCATTCCGCTTGATATTGCCGTTTTCATAGCGATCGGCATAGGTTTGCAGCGTTTGAAAAAAGTCGCTGTCGCCAATTCTTAACCGCAGCGCATGTAGCCCCACGGCTGCCCAGTCATAGACCCCTGAGTTAAACAGGTCATCGGCTTTTGGCTTGCCGGGTGGCACCAGATCCGCCAAGTTTTCTTGCACGAAATCGTACTCATTTTGCACCCACTGATCGAAGACGGCTCCGCCCTGCGAATATTCCACCCATAGCCCTTGCGAATAGGTGGCAAAGCCTTCATTCAGCCAGATATCGCTCCAGTCAGACAGAGCTACGCTATCGCCAAACCATTGATGCGTCAGCTCATGGGCAATCACCTCCTCGGTGGAGCCGCCTAGCCGCGTTCGACCCAGCTGATCGGTGCCAAAAATTGACAGGGTTTGCGTCTCTAGCGCCGAGCCAGTCTCGGTATTCATGACGACCGAGCCGTAAATATCAAACGGATAGGGGCCATAGATGTCGCTGAAGAATCGGAGCATTTCAGGCTGGCGATCGAACGGCTGGAGCAAGGCGGGATCAATGCCTGCACCAAAGTAGTTGCGAATGGGAATTCCCTTTGCCTTTTGCCCCGTCTGCAAGTCAAATTCGCTGATGTTGACCGTGGTCAGGTAGCTGGCCAACGGGTCGCGCGCGTTGAACACCGAGGTGGTTGAGGTGCCATTGTCGATCGTTTGGGCGAGTACGCCGTTGGCGGCAACCTCATAGGGTTTAGGAACCGTGACTCGAAAGGTATAAGACGCTTTATCTAACGGATGATCGTTGACGGGATAGTAGTTGGCTGCGCCATCTGGCTCGCTCAGCACAAAATTTCCGGTGCCAAAGTTGACCCAGCCCGTCAGAACGGGCAGGGCAACGGAAGTAATCTGCGTCGGCGCTCCGTTGTAGGACACCTTGACGGTAAAATCTGTGTCTTTACGCAGCGGAGTCGCAGGCGTGATCGTTAGCTCTTGCCCGTCACGGCTGAAGGTGGCCGCCTTGCCATTGACTGTGATGCTCTCGATCGCAAACCCAATAAAGTCTAGATTAAACTTGCTGAGGTTTTGGGTTGCCCGCGCTTGAACGGTTGTCACTCCACTTAGAGCACTCGTTGTCGGGTCTGTGACATTTAGACTGACGATATAGCGATCGGCATCGTAGCCGCCATTGCCAAAGTTTGGATATAGCGAATCACCTAAACCCGGTGATCCGGGTGTGCCTTTGGGTTGATTTGCCGCTGCTTGGACAAGTTGACCAGAGTTCTGCTCAGGTTTACTGCTGAAAATATACATGCAAGTCTCGATCTTCTCTCAGGTGTGATGAATGGCATTGCTGATTTCTGAGATGAATTTTTGTTGGAGCGGGGCGCGAAGTGTCCCGCTTCAACAAAAATTCATCCCCCTGTTAAGCAATCCCTATAAATTGCGGTACTGCCGCGAATTGACCTTACCTGACAATGGGCAGACGATTGGTTCACCTTGCACTTTGGTCGCGATCGCTCCCACGATTGCTCTGCGACATCTAGTTGTTTGGCGGCTCAACGCCCCCTGAAACGGGTGTGGCTCCAATACCCGAGAACCGCCCTGGATCGCCAAACCAGTTAAAGTCGCTGATGCGTAGAGTCAGCCCTGCCGCATTGCGAATGGGGCTAAAGCTAAGGGCGATCGCATAGGTGCGCCGACTGTACTCCACCGTGTAGACCGTATCAATCGTGCGTTCCCGATCGAGGCTGAGGGAAGTCTGGACGCCAAACCGCAATGGCCCGATAATTTGCTGCGTAATGCCCAAGGTCAGCACCTGTTCATCGGCCACGCGATCGAATAAGAAAGGCGATTCGCCATCCAGTACCGTTTGCGAGTAGGCAAGGCGCAAGGCCGTATAGTCAAACGCATCGCGCGAGAAATGTCCAAATTGGGCAGAAAGCCCGATCGTTCCCTTAAGGTTGTTCTGCGTGTCGCCGTTGCTGTAAAGGTTGACCGTCCCCCGTAGAGAGGTGTCTATCGCCACATAGGGCACGACAGGATTGGGCGTAAAGCGCAAGCCTTCAGTGGGGGTCAGCGGCAAGGGGGTGCCAACCCAGAGATAAAAGGTGCGGCTCAGGGTCGCCTCGGCCTGATAGCGGGTGAGATTGATCCGGTTATTAGAGCGGGGCTGTGGCGGCAGCAGTGGATTGTCGCCATCCGTCTCGGCATTGAGGAGCTGTATGCCTGCCTCATAGCTGAGGATAACGCCACTGTTGCCCAGAGTAATTTGAGGCGAGTTGACCGCAATTCCCAAGTTGCTCTGGACATTGCGAAAGCCCAAGGAGCCGTTAAACAGCCGATCGCGGAAGGTGTACCCGACCGAGAAGCGATGTCCCCAAATGCGCTGCTCAATCCCAACGTTGGCGCGCAGGTTATCATCTAGCTCTCCCAAATCAAGGCTCGTCAGCGAAGCTTCAGCCGAGAAAGTGGTGGTAGGGCTGAGGCTAGCCGCAAAGAGCGATCGCAAGCCATAGGCCGAGCTACCGAAAAAATCGCCGTTGTCGTAGGCGCGTTGCAGCAAAAACTGCGGCGTCACGGTGAACTGCACCTCAGGCGTCGTCACAATCTCAAACGGTCGCTCCAGAAAGAAACCGCCGCGCTCATCTTGGTCAAATCCAAACTGCACCAGCCCTGAGCTGCTCCGCTGCCTGCCAAACACAACGCGATTGCGCAGCAGAGGCAGCGAGAGTCCGCGATCGAACACGACGCGAGGGTTGCGTGCCCGCAGCTCGCTGGTGGTCTGAGTCAGGCGGCTAAAAGTCAGTTGGGGCGTGCGAATTTCTAACTCTGGAGGCGAGAAAGGATCATTGGTCAACCGGACGTTGGTGGCTACGCCGCCCTCAGGGGTAAAGTCTACCCGCTCGGCTTCATAGCGCAGACGGTTGATTTCGCCTGATAAGCCCGTGCTGTTAGGCCGATTGCCTCCGGCCGCGCCAAAGTTAATACCACCCGGACTGCCTGTAACCTGAAGGGGTTGGGAGGCATTCACCCGATCGCCTACCGACTGTCCTGGAACAATCAAATCCGGGTCAAAAGGGGCTGCTGCAAAGTCAGTTTCTGCCGCAGGCACATTCAGTTCGCCCGATGCCGCAAATACGGTGCCGTCACCTTGGACAAAATTGTACTCAAAGCGCTCGCCTTTCAGAACTTGCTGGCCGCGCGTCAGAACGACATTGCCTTCTGCTACGGCAATCCGGTTGGGCAGGTTAACCTGAATGCGATCGGCCGATAGAATCGCCTGCCGAAAGCGCATCACGGCATTGCCATCAGCCCTAAACACCTGCTGATCTTGGTCATATTCCTGGCGATCGGCATTTAGCTCAATGACTTCAGGCGGCACCACAGGGGGTTCTCCCGTGGGCGAACCTGACGGAGCGGCCTGAGGCGAACCAGGAGGTGTAGGTTGAGGCAACCCTGGTTCTGCCGCAGGTGGCGGCTGGGTGGGAATCGTGAGAATCTGTCCGCCTTCTTCTCCTGCTTCAGGCGCAGGGAGTGTTGCAGGCGGTTGCGGGGCTGGCGACGAAGGCGCAGCAGGGGGAGTGGCAGGCGGGAAGGGTAAAGACTGGTCAGGTGTAGCAGGCGTTGCGGGAGATGGCTCAACCTGAGCTATTCGTATCGGTTCAGCTTGTGTCTGGGCAGCTCGTGCCTGAGCAGCCAGATCGCGCCCAGCCGCAGGAAGCTGAGCCAAGGGGAGCGATCGAGGAACCGGACGCGCCGAGGGTGCATGGCTTGAGCGCACATTAGCCGCTGCGGAGGTTGCGATCGCTCTGCGCGCCAAAGCGCTAACTTCAGGCAGTCTGGCACTAGCGTTCCACTGGGTGCTATGGGCGGCACCAGACGAAATCTCAGGCAGAGCCGAGACGCTGTACTGGGTGAGAGGAGAATTCTCTTGGGTGGCGATCGCCGAATTCACCTGCAAAGGCTGACCCAAAGATGCTGCCTCAGAAGCGCTTTCTGGAGCCAGATCCGCTTCTGGCGTTAAGGCAGGAGGGTTGCGCGAAGTAACGCTGAACTCTGGTTCAGCATTACTTTCAGCGCGGATAAATGAATGGAGGGTGGCGTCAACAGGGGAAGAACCATTCTCAGGCGACAGCAGATTGACGACTGGAGGTGGAAGCGGTGGAACCGAATAGGGCATACTCTAATCGAAATAGACAGACGGACAGCCCAAATTCAGACCTTTAGCCGTCCTCAACATTGGCTCAGGATCAGACAGGCAATTACAGGCAGTAAAGACAATGCAAACAGCCCGAGAGACTCAGAGTAAAGAGACTTTATTCAAGATCCCGACGGTTGGGGTTACGAGCCGGATCGTTTGATAGAAATCCGAAGATAAACAGCCCCAAGAAAAATGCGACAACAACGTAAACGACGATCTTAAGGGTCAGCATCGAACAGTCTCCTGTAACAAACCTTTGAAAAATAAGCTCTCTCATCATACACCTTGAGAAAACGCTTACACTTCTGGCAGACGCGACTTTATGCCGGATTGCCCATTTTGGTAGGGCTGAATCGAGAGATGAGTTTTTGGCCAGATTGTTTTGAAAAGCTGCGCCAGCTACGTTCAGTCGCTACGTTACAGTTTTGGCAACCGATCGCCTAGCCCCAGAAACCGCGAAGATACTGAAGGCAGGTCTGAGGAATGTTGAACGATGAAGCCTATTTTCATGAGCGTTTTTTGTCTTGCCCTTGCTGTCGGTAGCCCAATGCTGGTCGCCGCCACTCCTTCTGGTCGCCCAACAGCCGATCGCCCAGTCACCGACGTTAAGCCTGAGGTCAAGGCCGAGGTGGAAGCCGAAGAACCTGCTGCCGCAGCCAACGAAACGGTCATTACGCTGGAAAGAACCGCCTGCTACGGCCCCTGCCCCGTTTACGAGTTGACCGTGTATGGCGATGGCAAAGTAGTTTACGAAGGCAGAGCTTTTGTGGCGGCTCAAGGCAGGCGAACGGCGCAGATCAGCCCAGAACAAGTTCAGCAGCTTGTGACGGCCTTCGAGACGGCAAATTTTTTCGCGCTAAAAGACCAGTATGCCGTAGAGGTCACTGATCTACCGGGAGCCTGGACTTCCATCCGCTTAAACGGACAAAGCAAACGGGTTTGGCGCTATGGCTCTATCGACAATCCAGAACTCAACAATGCACCGCGATCGCTCTCAGATCTGGAAAGTCAGATTGATCAGATTGTTAACTCTCAGCAGTGGATTGGGAACTAACGCGCCTGACAAAATTAAAACCCAGCGCTTGTTGGAGAGAATGCAGATTCGCCGCACTTTCATCTAACAAACGCTTCAAGCTGCTTCTGCAAACCTAACGCCTAGACCTTTGTGCGATCGGTCAGAATCTCATAGCCTGTCTCTGTCACCAGCACGGTATGTTCAAACTGAGCCGAGAGGGCGCGATCGACCGTGACCACCGTCCATTGGTCGCTCAAGGTGCGGGTAATTTTTGAGCCTACATTGAGAATCGGCTCGATCGCCAAGGTCATGCCTGCCTTGAGCTTAACGTTGGGCATTTGGTGTGTGCGAAAGTTAAACACAGAAGGCTCTTCATGCAGATTGCGCCCTACGCCATGCCCGGTGTAGTCCTCCACAATTTTGAAGC
The DNA here is from genome assembly GCA_036703255.1 of Coleofasciculaceae cyanobacterium. GTDB lineage: Bacteria > Cyanobacteriota > Cyanobacteriia > Elainellales > Elainellaceae > Drouetiella. The sequence continues at coordinate 6,977 of DATNPL010000085.1, read as the reverse complement.
CACCCGCTTCGGCGTGGTCCTGCACCGCTCCGGCAATGTCCATGAGAGACTTACCCGCTTTCACCTGCTCAATGCCTTTGTAGAGGGTTTCTTCTGCCACCTGGATGAGCTTGGCTGCTGCTGGAGTCACCGTACCTACAGCGATCGTGATGCAAGAATCGCCGTGAAATCCTTCAAAATATGCGCCCGTGTCTACCTTTAGCACATCGCCCTTATGGATTTTTTTCTTGGCGTTGGGAATGCCATGCACCACTTCATCGTTGATGCTGGCGCAGATGGAAGCCGGAAACCCGTGATAGCCCTTGAAGCTAGGCGTTGCGCCCATTTCGCGAATGCGCTTTTCGGCATGGGCATCCAGATCGGCGGTGGTCATACCTGGCTCGACGAGCAGCGAAATCTCTTTTAAGACTGTGGCGACAATCTTGCCTGCCTCTCGCATGATTTCAATCTCTGCCGCAGTTTTTAGCTCGATCCCACGGCTGCGCTTACGAATTCGGGGAGCTGGATCAGGGCGAGACAGTAGATTGGTCAAGATATTCATGGGTCAAACTAGGCTTCCAAAATCAAAAACCGGAAGTGGCGATGTTTAAACCATAGCTCTTTTGCCTCAACTGGTGATTGCTGGTGCAAAAGTTGTTAGGGTTCTACGCAGTTAGGTTAGAAAAAATATAGCGCTGCGCGCTTAGATCTAAATGAGTTATTTTTTGAAAGCCTCGCGTAGCGAGGCTTTCAAAAAATAACTTGTCCTCACCTAATTAACGCGGTGCCATATTCGCTGGATTTAAGGGCGTAGCGCTTCGATCGCCCCCAACAAAAAAAGGCTGGATAGGAGAACTTTGTGTTCCTCATATCCAACCCCTAATATCAGTAGGCCGCGTATTTTCCGGCAGCTACGCGCTGGGAAACTGCCAAAAAATCAACAAGTCCACTACTTCTAACGTTGTGGTGCAACTTCAAACTTGTGAGCGTAGCTCTTCAGCAACGAACTCAGTTGATTTTGCATTTCATCGCCTAGAGCCTTACTAATCGCCTGTCGTTCTGGGTAGAACTCTGGACGATCGAGGCTACGGGCGATCGCTTCATTCACCTGTTGAGCGATCAGCACCTGCATTTCTTCTTTGGCACGACCGCGCTGGTATTCTGCTCCTTCTTCGGTGGTGGCATAGAGAGGCGGCAGACGATTGAGTGCATAGGCGGCAATATCCCCCAGATCTAAGGTGCAGTCGCTAGTCGCCTCTATTTCGGCAACTCGGGCGATCGCTTCAGTCAGCACCAGTTCTTCCATAACGTTAATAAACTGCTTGCGAGGCACAGCGACGACTTCACCCGTGAGCAGCGAACCCATCAGGCGATCGAGCGCCATGTACTCTTCAATGGATAGTTCGGAAGCAGTATCGCAGATGCGCCCCACTTCCGCTTCCATGGCAGGTGTTAGATAGCCATCCTGTAAGGCTTGTTCAACAATTTTCTCGATACTCATAAGGTTTTTCTATGCTCCACAGCATTGTGGATTCGGCAAACGTGGATTCGGCAAGACAAGTATGTGACGCACCGCGCACGGGTTCAGGTTCAGTCGATTCTTGCCTTAGTGTGCCCTCGATTGCAAAAAGATCACGGTGCCGAAAGTGAATATGAGCCTGTTGTCAAGCACTCAGCCGCAGGTACAGCAATTCTCATTTTGTAATAAAGCCCCCAAAGTTCGTCACAGGTAGACTTTGGGGGAGAGTATGTGCTGCTTTGCAGAGGTTTTGCACCTGGCTGAACATTCACGGGGCAAGCGCTACTCAAAACCGTTATATCGCCAAGGCACGGGGTCGATCGATTGTCCATTCACATACAGCCCCCAGTGGAGATGAGGCCCTGTCACGCCTCCCGTTGCCCCGACTGCTCCTAGCTGCTGTCCTGGCGAAACGATATCTCCCTCTTTAACATCGATGCGGCTGAGGTGCAGAAAAATACTGACAACGCCCTGCCCATGATCTACACCGATCGTATTGCCATGTAGCTGAAAACCATCCGCTTCGCGTCCGATGAGAGCCACTTTGCCCGCAGCCGGAGCCACGATCGGGGAACCTGTACCCGCGCCATAATCGACACCCCGGTGGTAGTAATCTTGGGCAAACTCGCCGTTGTAGTAGCGTCGCACGCCGTAAACCGTGGTGATTTCTCCCTCACTGGGGCGCTGAAACTTGCCATTCCAGAGTTTTTCGGGAGTCACTAACGCCTTAAAGGCATCGACTTTATCGAATTCATAGTCTGTGCCATCCGAGCCGCCGCCACTGAGCCAGATGCTCTGAGTCGGAAAATCGCGATCGCGGAGCTGCAACACTAGCGCCTGGGGATCTCCGGCTCCATTTACCTGGATGTTGAGCCGTCCGGGTGGGTCGAGCGGGGTAGTGGGCAGCAGCGCCCGAAAGCGGTTGGGAGCGATCGCAAAGGAGGGGTAAGTCTTTTGATTCATCACCACTGTCGGGCTGGTTTCACTTGACCCATCGGTTTGAATCAGCAGCGTTACGGTGTCGCCAAGCTGAGGGTTGGTGGGGGTGGCTTGCAGGGATGCGGTACCGCTGACGGCAGCGCTGTTGAGCACGGTCACCAATGCCGCCAGCGCCAAAAATCCGCTCACCCATAGCCTCGATTTCCAAAGCTTCTGGAGCCAAAGCCGCAGCGCCGCCGATAGAGTTGTCAATTGATTTCCCATTGGATGATCCTTAAGTGCAGGGTGTTTTGAGTGCAGGGTGTCTTGAGTGCTGGAGCGGAGCAAGCTAGATTCACAAGCTCTGATTCATCAAAGCTGTTTAGCCATTTGTCCACGTAAAACCATTTATCTATATAAATCAAGCTAAACAAGATTAATGGACATCTAGACTAGCATTCCTTAGCGGTTGAGCTGAGGCAAAAGCCGCCCTGCCAGATAGCAAGACAGATAGCAAGAAATCCTGCAAGCAGTCCCCAGCAAATCCCCAAAACTCGGTATCCTGGAAATCATAAAGCCTTTAGATTTCTTATCGTTAGAGTTGAAAATCCGTGCAAGAAGACTTTCGCCTGATTGTGGATCTGGTCGTGGTGTTGGCGGCAGCGGCTGGAGGAGGATTATTGGCAGCTTTGCTGCGGCAGCCTGTGATCTTGGGGTATTTAGTCGGTGGGGCGATCGTAGGGCCAGCCGGGCTGGGTTTAGTTAAAGAACTCATTCAGGTGGAAACTCTGGCGCAGTTTGGGGCAGCGTTTCTGCTGTTTGCGCTGGGGGTAGAATTTTCATTCTCGGAGCTAAAAAAGGTTCAGGGCATTAGCTTGGGGGGCGGCACGCTGCAAATCCTCTCAACGATTTTGATTACGACGCTGATTTCGGTGGGGGTCGGCTGGGTGACTTCGCCCACGCAGGGCGTATTTCTGGGCGCAATTCTATCGCTTTCTTCCACAGCCGTCGTGTTGAAATGCCTGATGGAGCGCAACGAAACCGAAACGGCTCACGGGCGGGTGATGCTGGGTATTTTGGTGGTGCAAGATCTGGCGCTGGGACTAATGCTGGCAGTGCTGCCTGCCCTGAATCGTCCCTCGGAAGAAATTAGCGTGGCGATCGGGGTTGCCTTGCTCAAGACCAGTCTTCTTGCCGGAGGTGCCGTTGTGGTGGGCATCTGGGTGATTCCGCCCTTTTTGCGGCTGCTGGCTCGGACTGAGAGCCGAGAGCTGTTTTTGCTGGGCACCGTGGCGCTGTGTTTGGGGATTGCGCTGCTGACGGAATATATGGGCCTGTCGATCGAGATGGGAGCCTTTATTGCCGGATTAATGATCTCGGAAGTGGAATATGCCGACCAGACGCTAACTTATGTAGAGCCGATTCGGGATATTTTTGCCAGCCTCTTTTTTGCGGCGATCGGCATGTTGATCGATCCCACTTTTATCTGGAACAACCTAGAGCTGATTTTGGGACTGGTCGGACTGGTGCTGCTGGGCAAGTTTCTACTGGTAACGCCGCTGGTGCGCGCCTTCGGGTACCCGCTCAAAACTTCGCTGATTGTGGGGCTAGGGCTGGCGCAGATCGGAGAGTTTTCCTTTGTATTGGCCAGTAAAGGGCAGGTGTTGGGGCTGGTGTCTCGGCGCATTTACCTGCTGATCTTGGGCACGACTGCCGTAACGCTAATGATTACGCCCTTTTTGCTGCGGCTGGTGCCCGTGTTGCTGAACTGGGCCGACACCGTACCCTGGATGAGAGCCATTTTGGAGGGCAGCGATCTGCCGCTGGAAGTGCCCGAGAGTCTGCCCGACCAGGATCATGTGGTGGTTTGTGGCTATGGGCGCGTAGGACAAAATATTGTGAAAATGCTTCAGGCACACAGCCAGCCTGTCGTGGTGATTGACCAGTCGGAGCAGGCAATTCAGCAGTTGCGCGATGCCGATATTCCCTATGTTTATGGCAATGCGGCCAGCCTGCATGTGCTGAAGTCGGCAAATGTGGGACAGGCTAAGGGCATGGCGATTGCCCTACCCGATGCCATGAACACGCGCCTTTCGCTGAAGCGCTCTCTAGAAGTGGCTCCGGAACTAGATGTGATTGTGCGCGCCACGCAGGATAAAGACATTGAGCTGCTGTATCAGCTAGGGGCAAAAGAGGTGGTGCAGCCCGAAATCGAGGCTAGCCTAGAGCTGTCTGCCCATCTGCTCACCGGAATTGGCGTACCCTTGCCGATTATCCAGCGAGAAATTCAGCAGATTCGCAGCTCTCACTATGCCGACTTGCAGCCCGAACGTCCGGCTTACCAGGTTTCGCGCGATCTGAAGGTGGCCGCGCAGGATATGAACAGCAAGTGGCTAACGCTGCCTGAAGAGTCACCTTTGGTGGGGATGACGATCGAAGAAACTGACCTGCGCCGCTTGACGGGTGTGAGTTTGATGGCAATCCAGCGATCGGCGGGTGAAGAAATCGACTATCCCGATACGCAGGTGATGCTAGAAGAGAACGATCGCCTGCTGGTGGTGGGCGAACCGGATGAGCTGGTCGCCTTTAGCGAGTTGGCCAAAGGCGGGACGGCCATTCCGAGCGAAAACGCCTCCTGTCAGTGGCTGCTGGTGCCTGAAACGAGCGTTGTCGTGGGCAAGGTTTTGTCAGAGCTGCATATTCGACGCCAGTTTGGCGTGTTGATTCAGGCGATTCGGCGCGAGGGCAAATTCATTCGCTTTCCCAATGGCCAGAGCGACTTGCAGGCGGGCGATCGCCTGCTGCTGTGCGGCAGCTTCCACTCGATCGAGCAGGCCAGCTACTGGATCGCGCCTGCCTCAAGTGAGCCGCAATCGCTGCTGCAAATTCCTCTGGCGGCTCTGGATGAGCCAATGTTGGAAGCCGTCACCCACGAGGATTAGAGTCAGGCTTTGGGCTTGAGGAAGACGATCGCCTGTTTCCACACAATCGTAGGCTGATCGTAATGATCGAAGATGCAGAGGCAGGTTGGATCTTGCCAGCGGATCTTGCCCGTCAGCAAATCGTTGGTGGTTAGCTTTAGCTCAACTTCCTGCTCTTCTCGGATCAGGGTCTGGATTTGGCGGATGCTGGGCAGTCCAGTTTCGAGTTCAGTCGTCATGAGGGGAATCCTGTGCGGAAAAATCTGGGTCGCTCTGTTTTGAGTATGACACCTGTCCTCTTTTATAAAGCCCAAAAAAGGATCTAAAATTCCTATTTTCAGCCCGCGCAACGGAGTTATTCATGGCGATCGCATTTGTCAAATATCATGGCTTGGGCAACGACTTTATTTTGATCGACAATCGGCAGTCTTCGCAGCCCTGCCTGACGCCCGAACAGGCGGTGATCTGGTGCGATCGGCACTTTGGCATTGGCGCAGATGGCGTGATCTTTGCGTTGCCGGGGCAGGCTGACTCAGGACAGGCCGATAGCGATTACACGATGCGGATCTTTAACTCGGATGGCTCAGAGCCAGAAATGTGCGGCAACGGCATTCGTTGCATGGCTCGGTTTGTCGCTGCTCTAGAAGGAGAAAGCGATACCGAAAAGGCTTACCGCATTCAAACGCTGGCGGGGATGATTGTGCCCAAGCTAGAGGCGGGGGGCAAAGTCAGGGTAGATATGGGTTCGCCGCGTTTGCTAGCTGCCGAGATTCCAACGACGCTGGCTGCGCCGAATGAAAAAGTGATCAATCTGCCGCTTCAGGCCGCCGGAAAAATCTGGGATGTCACCTGCGTTAGCATGGGCAATCCGCATTGCATTACTTTTGTGGAGGATGTGGCAGAAATTCCGCTAGAGGCGATCGGCCCTCAGTTTGAGCATCATTCGGCTTTTCCGCAGCGCATTAATGCTGAGTTTATTCAGGTGGTGCGCCCCGATTATCTCAAGATGCGCGTGTGGGAGCGGGGAGCTGGAATTACCCTGGCTTGCGGCACAGGAGCCTGCGCTTCGCTGGTGGCGGGCGTGCTGACGGGCAGGTGCGATCGCCGTGCTACGGTTGAGCTGCCGGGTGGCTGCCTCGAAATTGAATGGTCAGAGGCTGACCAGCGTATCTCGATGACGGGGGATGCCCAACAGGTGTTTACGGGCGTGATGAGTCTGTAGTGCTGAAAATAGCTACTTTGCTTTGGGTGACGCGCAAAGCGCCACCCAAAACGCCTCTATCCACAACGTCTACAGCTGTAGGAAGCAGGGCTTCCCGCTTTGCCTACCGCACCAGTATCGTCATGTATTTGCCGTTGCCAAAGGGTAGGGGGATGATAGGCGTGAATTTGGCTCGGTCATCCGTCAATCGCTTGACGTAGCATTCGTTAATCAAATGCGTCACCTGATCGCGTGTGCCAATGATCCAGAACTGCGGGCGATCGGCAGGATAGTCTGTCAGCAGCTCGTTGAACTCTGTCGTCATGATCTATTACCTCGCTAATGGGTTTTTGTAGAGAAGAAAAGCTTAAGGCGTGGTTCACCCAACCACTTATTTGCATTAGCGAAGCATTCGATGATCTAAAATCAACTCAGCCCG
>DATNPL010000076.1:0-24649 GCA_036703255.1 Coleofasciculaceae cyanobacterium | reverse complement strand
CAAGTTTTTCAGTTCTTATCCAGCCTGCCTGACCCTCAACCTGCCATTGCCTCCATGCGACAACGTGAGGATTCCTTCAAGCGCGAATTTATCGTCCTCAGCCGCATTCCGGTTTCTTAGTTTTGTCAGTCAAGCAGCATCACAGGTATCACCCGCGATCGACCCTCCTAAAGCATTGACCTCACCCGACGATCGCTCCACTGGTTGGCTAGCAGTTCTAATTCTGTTGTTACACAGGCTATTTAGATTTACGACGCTACCATCTCGATTTTGCATGTAGCAGATTGGCATATCGACAAAGGCCGATTGCTGCTCTAAGGGCAGGCTGAATGATGGCAGATGCACAGCCAGACTGGCAGAGAGAATCGCCCAAGCGATCGCGCTAATTGTTTTCATGTACTTACAGGTGAATGGCTCACTTCATTGATCGCTGCACTTGATTTGCATCAGAGAGGAATCGGTGAAGAGGCAAACAAGACCTGTGAATTATTGGCGAAATCAAGTCAGCAAGCCCCCTAGCAGTTGGTTCCTGCTAGGGGCTTTGAGGATGTATAGGGTTGTGAGAAGGCCAGAGAATGGACGGCTGAGAATGCGATCGGGTTAGTTCGTGATCAATACTCTGCGTCGAATAGGTGTGAGGCTGACATCAAATCCGCCGTTTCCGATAACGACTGCGCCACCTGAAATAGCATCTAGTTGGCTATCGCTGAGCATTTCAACTTGAGCAGAAACTTGAGGCTTGATTTCTTTGTTGGATTGAGTAGACATGGTTAAAATCTCCTGTTTGTTTGAGCTGTTTGCCTTGGGGCGTTGTCCTTATGCACTTAACAATACTGGGAGTGCTAGAGTTCGCACATCGCACAAGTGTCACGGGTTGAGCATGACATCTGTCACGAATCAAAGCAGCGCGACGCTGAAACTACGGCTGAAAAGTGCGGCTAGAGGCAAAAAGTAAGTGGGCAAGTTAGCCCCATACCCAGGACTGCGATCGCGAACTTGCGCCAATTTCTCCCAACCTTGCATAAATCAAAACTTTCAACCGTTCATAACCTTAGAAGCCCAAAACCATTCATCCAAAACTAGGAGATAAGAACATGCTACGTAAAGTCGCTTCAGTCTCAGCCTTAATCCTCGCAGCTGTTCCTGCAATCTCCATGTCTGCACTAGCTGTGTCTGGCCCCAGAGTCACAGTCTTCAATCAAGGCGGCTATGTCGCTGACTACCAAATTAGCTACACCGCAAATGGACAACGCAACGAAGTCAAAGTCTCTGGTGTGGTTGTCGGCAAAAAAGAAACCATCACCCTGCCTGTTGGCAGCCAAAGCATCAGTGTTCGTGGACAAATGCTCACAGGTTTGTTTTGGGAACCTAAGCGAGAACTGTTCAACCAAACTGCATCTGATGGCAGCTGCTTCAAGACCTATGGCACCATCTTCAGAGGTGACTGGTCACGGGACTGTACGGCTGATTTCTAGGTGCAGTTCATGAGGCTCTATTGGAAAGATAAGGACAGCAAAAAGCCACCCCTACTGATGGGTTGACTTTGGCGGATGAGATGCTGTTAGGGCTGAACAGTATTTGAGTTGTTAGCCCTAACAAGTCATGAATAACCCGCAATAGCCTGATCAGTCAGTCGTTGAACTCAGAGCCATCAGACAAGAATTAGCAGCACTCAGGAGGGGATGCGATCGCCTTGAAGACATCTGAGCAGAAAGATCAGGGAGTGGGCTTGGAACGCTTCTCAGCTTCTCTTTGCGGATCAAAACCTTCGGTGATCTCTTCAACGTTTAATTTTTCACCTAGCGTTTCCGGCTCATTTGCCTTACCCTCAAGATTTGATGCTTTGCTCTGCCATTCCCGGCGCTGCTCTCTTGTCTCGTTGTCGTTTTCAGCAGAGATCGGTTTTGTAATGCCTGGTATGCCAACTGTTTCAGTAGGAGCAGATCCCGCCAATACTGCTGTTTGCGTCAGGCCGAGGAGCAGTATTGCAGTGACTAATAGTGCAACAAGCTGTTTGGTAACGACCTTAAGAAAATGAGGCGGATGGTTTGTCATATTATCTACCTTTTAAACACCGTAAGTGAAGCTTAGAGCAGGGTTAAGACCGCTACAACTCTCTCAAGACGGAGGCTCATTTCACCAAAAGCTGGGAAGAGCCAGAAGTTTTTGCTCAGCGACATGAATTTGCCTAGATGTCATTTAATTTGGCACTGTACATCTGAGAAACAGCTTATTTCGCCTTTTTCCCAAAGTTCAAATTACGGTAATACAAACTTACAGGCCAAAGTTGGCATTCATGGATATGTATATGTATATTTCCAGACCTGTCCAACGGCAGCATTCACTGACTGCAAGCAACCTTAAACTCAGTATTAGTAAATTTGGCCGTCCGCTCCGAGTAGATTGCTAGCTATTGTCGTTCTTCAAAGTCGGACTACATTCAGCTTTTGCCATCAGAAGTGCTTCGCGCGCATCAGGATCATTCTCATGCTCAAGCCACCCATCCAGAGCCTCCTCACCCGCATGAGCAGCCCAAACACCCAGCGCTTTTGCTGCTGCTATCCGCACTTTTGCTGAAGCATCATTCAGCAAGGCAAGAAGCTGGCGCAGCAATTCAACGATCGGCTCTTCTGTACCCTCCTGAAGGCTCTTTTGTAGGTATCTGGCTTGGTAATCGATGGTCTGCTTCGAGGCTGAGAGGGCAGCAATCCGCACATTTTCGTCTGGATCGTTGAGGAGCCGTCGCTCTAAATCCATGCTTCCATAGAGAGGGCTGAAATACAGTGGATTGATGAAGGTGTTGGCGGTTTCCAGTGCAAAGATCCGCAGTTGAGGGTCGGTTGAATTGGCAATGGCATTGAGGATGGGACGGCTGTTTTCTCTAAGCTGGATAAGCAACTGTTTGGATCTACCGTTCTTGATCCGATCGCGATCAGAAAGTGCTTCTACGCAGCGGTCAATTTCTGCACCAAATGGGCCATCGGGTCTGAATAAGCTGTTCAGTTCATTGGCTGCATCTGAGGCATAGGAGCGCATATAGTTAGACATCTCGCCCTGGTGGAGATATTCTTCCTCGCAGTCAAGTGCGGTCTGAAGGTAAGAGCGGATACGAGAAAGGTGTACCTCGTCTAGACTTCTTTTTCTCCTTTGCTCCTCGCGAAGTTCTTTACCTAGTGATTGTCGAACGGCGCTCACGTGAGAGGCTGCTCTGGTGCTGTCTCCATACAGTGCGTAAAAGCTTCTGGTTGTTGGTACAAGGTCAGTTAACCGCTTCCCATACTTTTGTTTGAGGATGGCGGCAATTTCCTCAAAGCGATCGTAAACTTCCCAGCCCGTCCTTTCCTGCCAAACAATTGAGTCTCGATGACGAATGATGCTGTCGGCGTCAATCTGATCCCAGCTCAGGTGCAGCATCTCGCCCTCTAAATCCGGCAGTTGGCTGGGGGAAGAGAGTCGCACTGCTTCGGGTTCTCTTGGCTCACCTTTCAGCGGAGAACAAAATAGCTCGTGGTTTGTGGTTGCTGCCTGAATCGCCATCTCGGCATCAAACAACTTTCGCGCCAAAATTTCAGACCACAGGGCGCTTCCACCTTCGGCTTCTGTGGGGATGACATAACTCTCGGGTCGTTCGTCCGTGAAAAGATAGATTTCATCAGACTCCATCCAATCCCCTGTTTTGAAGCAGACCTGGATGATTCGCTCCCATGAAATCGTTTCTTCCCAGGCGATGCCATTGGGCGGACTAACCTGCAACGCGATCGCGCGCTCATCAAAGCCAACAGAATACCATTCACGTAAAGGGGCACTTGGAGGTTCTTCCATGACAACTCAAACCTGGTTGAAAAGTAACGTGGGATTCAGCGCCTGATTAGAAATAGCAGCCAATGCCAGATCCACCCGAATATCTCTGGGAGTGTGATTTCCTTGGGTGTCGCCGCTGTGCTTCGCCCTGTCCCTACAACATGCTGAAGATGCAGTTCTGTGGCAATTCCGGCTGGCACATTGGCCGCAATTGGTAACAGGGAACGCTCATCCAGCAGCAGGTGATCAATGAGAAACATCAACAGTTTCTCATCGTAGTGATCATCAACCCAAGTGTACTGGCTCGGTTCGCGATTGACCAAGGCACGACTGATGACATACGTGGAGTCCTCTCTACTAAGGCTCAATTGATAAATACAATACCCCGTCCAACTGCGATGCACGTAAAGAACATCTTCTTCCAGGAAAATGAACCACTTATCTTCCATCCTGTCTGGAATCAAGCCATCATAGAGACGCTCATACTCCTGCTCAGTGAATTTTCGCTGGAGGGAAAGAGTCGAGCGTTGGACGGGCAAAGGCTGAAGATTCGACCAGGACTGACGGGTGGCTGACATTTGATTCGCCCTGTTTCTATACTGTTGTCACTTCACTCAAGGATGGACTTCTAACGATTCTAGGAACGGCTCTTGACCCTGCACAATGGCTCGCACCGCAGCGATCTGCCAATCAACAGCCGCCGCGCGATCGGACTCAGGGGCTACCCTGATTGCGTATGCCGCCGCCGCGTCTAGTTCTTCCTTAAGTGCCCAGACCGGAAACAGGCAGTACTCCGGGTAATCGGAGTACCGCATGCCCCCATCCCAGCACTCGCCAACCGCCCACATGTAAGCGTTGTGAGCCACCTCTGCTGTCGGGGTTTCTAACCACTCAGTCGCCCGATCGCAGCCCTGTCTGTGACCATCATCGCTCTCTTTCGGCGGCAATCCCTGGCTCACGTAGTAGATCGTCTGTCTCACCAGAGCTTGCCGAAGCTGGAGTTGCTGTTCCGCATTCAGTTTGGACACTAACGGTTCTAACTGGCTCAGTTTAGGCATCTCGTTGAGTTGCTCTTCCATCGATCCTCCGTTTTGCTGTAAGAGGGGGTGCTGGTAAGGCAGCAGTTCTGAAAGGTTCAGCGGGTGCGCCACGCCACTGGATGAGTCAAGCGGATCTATTGCGCGCGCTTCGCTGCAACCGCTAGTTCGGTTGCTCACTACGCTTCAACAAAGTACTTTGGTAAGCACTCAAAATAAAGAACTGCATCCGCAGACCGAAAGAGATCTTGAGCCATACAAAGCCCTCGTCTGAGCCAAGCGATCTGACCGGGATGATCTTCGTAGATGGGGTTGAAAACATAAAATCGGACGCTCCTTTCCGTGGACTGAATCCGATACCCGGCGAGGATGCCATCCCGACTATAGGTATCGGCATTCGGGAGTTCCCAGGGCTTGGCTACCAAGGCTGCTGTTGAGAAGGCAGCCATCATTTCTGGGTCAACAGGTTGAATGTCCTGCCAGCAACCTTCCTTCCCTTCCTGATGAACCGAGCCATACAAGAATGCAAGGTACGCTGTTGTGCCCTGCGCCGACTGCTCAATGACGAGCGTACTGGGGGCGTGGAACGTTGGCGAGAATACAAACTGATGTAAAGTATCACCCTCATTGAGTGGTCGAGCAGGATCGAACCCAAGGTGGTCGTTGAGCATCGTCTCGATGTCAATAAGATGATTGCCGAGTGAATTCATAATGAGTTCAAGGGGCTGGCAGCCAAACGGGTCTATTGAGCAGCGATCGCAAACACTAAACGAAGCGAAAAACCGTTGCTTGCCGCTCTAACAGAGTTGTTCTACGGTGCTGCTACTCACAATTTATCAGCGCTTCAATATCTGCCGCTACAATCTTCTCCAGATTGCGTGTAATTTTCTCAATGTCCCAATTCCACCAAGCCACTTCAAGTAGTGCTCGGATCACGTCATCACTAAAGCGCTGGCGGATCAACTTAGCGGGATTTCCTCCAACAATTGTGTAAGGTGCAACATCACCCACGACAACCGATTTTGCAGCAATGATGGCTCCGTCTCCCACCTCTACCCCTGGCATAATGACCGTTTCATAGCCAATCCATACATCATTGCCCACAACCGTATCGCCTTTATACGGCAGATCCCCTGGTTGTGGAAATACTTTTTCCCAACCATTTTTGAAACTAAAAAATGGATAGGTTGAAAACCCATCTAACTTATGATTGGCACCATTCATGATGAAATTTATGCCCTTTGCTAAAGCACAAAATTTTCCAATGATTAAGCGATCACCACTAAATGGAAAATGGTACAAAACATTGCGCTCAAAATCTTCAGAGTTTTCTGGATCGTCGTAGTACGTGTAATCTCCAATGATGATATTAGGATTTGATACTGTGTTCTGAATGAAGCAGACTTGTGGAAATCCCTGCATTGGATGTTTATTTTTTGGATTTGGCCCGTACAAATTTGACAACTCCCAACTCTCAAAAGTACATCACTTTGCATCTTAGCTAAACACTCAAAATTCTTGCCTTGCCCTGGAACCGAAGTAGTAGAACGATCGCCATCAGCGGCGGTAAGCATCTTGAAACTCAATATTAAAGTGGCTTTGTTGCATGATTACCAGAAGAGACGGATTTAGGCTTGAGCAAGACCTCAATTAAGCCTCAACTTCATAGCTGTCCAGTTTGCAGGCTTTACGCCTAACTTTACGGATGCGTCGTAGGTTCTCGTCACGGTTGTGGCGCTCTGCTTTGGTGTTGCCGTGTTGCCAAATTTTGGCTCCTTTGCGGGGCAGGATTGCAGCTTTGTAATGGCGCAAAATTGTTGCTTGTGATTCGAACTGTCTCATTTATGGCTCAAAGTGAGACAGTTCAAACCATCAAGTGCTCAATCAAGGCAATTACCAGAAGCTTTAAGCAGTAGGAATAGCGTTAAACTCAGCGGAGCAGTCACCCACTCCGCTGAGTTTAACGCTATTCCCTTATGAATCCCTCCTCGCCTGACGCCGTTTTACCCATTGTGATTGTCTCACTCGAAGGCGGAAAGCCGGAGGGTGGGGATAGGGGCGATCGCTCTCCTGATTTGCGCGATTGGCAGATTGAGGAGTTTCTCAGACAGACAGGTAAAGCAGACAATACCCAGCGAACCTACCGAGGGCAACTCAAACGATTTGCCGCTTGGTCTCACAAATCCTGGCTGAATGTCTCTTCTAGTGATCTCGGTAAATATCGGCGCGATCTGAAGCTCAAGGGCTTAAAGCCTGCCTCGGTGAATCAGGCTCTCAATACGCTGCGATCGTTCTACAACTGGCTGCGCCGCAGCAATGGCTATCCGATGAATCAACCTTTGCCCACCGATGCGATCGACTTGGAGCGACAAGAGGAACCCCAGGCCACTCACATTGAAGTGGAGGAGATGTTATGAATTATTTCTCTTCACTGAATTGAACTTTGCTGTGTTTAATCTGGATTCAACGTAATTAGCTAGCTCATTCAAAACTGTATCGGTGAGTATTCCTTGCATCTCTTGGCGTGGGGGGACAGGAATTACTTCACCGTCCTCTCCAATTCCAACCACACCTGGAATGATCCAGCGGCGGATAGTGGGTTGTTCTTCAAACCGACGCGATAGAGGTTCATAAATTACTGAGATAGTAGCCACACGTTTGTCAAGATCGATCGCATCAACTCGAATGGCTAGATACTCGGTAAATCGAGCAACTAATGGATTAGTCGCACCTCCCATCACATGAAAAATATCTCCTACTTGTGCATCTTGCCTTCCACTGCTGGCAGTTTGCAGTATTGGAGTCAATGCCAATACACCAGAATTTTTGACCACCTCACCTGTGTGAACCATCACGCAGGCACGAGGAATACCACCATCCCACGATTCGGGAAAGCGAAACTCAACAAGATATTGATCAACTTTTGCTGCTAGAAATCCGAGATCATTTAGCGAGGTTAAAGCACACAACCGAATGGTTTGGTGCCCGCTGCCATTATCTCGATTCCAAACGAATACTCTAGTCGCATCCAACCAACCTAAACGCTCCATATTATGAGCATTTAGAACAGGACCACACCCGTTTGTAAATCGTCCGTGGTCGGGAAAACTGACCATTGCACAACTACCATAGCTCATGATATCCCACCAATCTGTGTAATCGCCGTAGCGGGTATCCATTGAGTGAGGCAATCCATAGCCATGTCCCATTTCATGGGCAAGTCCGCTCAAGTCGGTCGTTGTCCCAGAAATTAAAGCTTCGCGGGGAGATCCCCAGAGGTCAAAGCTGACATTGCTGACAGCAACTATGCCGTAATACTTGGACAAGCTAAAATCCGCGCTTGCAGCGGCTTGTCTAACTTGTTGAATGACATCGTAGCGAAGCTTTTTAAAGCCAGCCTGCACGTTCGCTTGAGCTGTATCAATCAGTCTTTGATCGGCTTGGTTGTTTTGCAGCTGGGCTAAATTTGTAATGTCCATACCAAGTTGAGCTTGATCCGCTTGCCACTGTTGGAGAGTCTGATCGATGGTCAGCCAACCAATAACCTCACTGCCCGAAAGGTCAACCTGGTGATGAGATACACTTTCCCAGTAATCAACAATGTTATGTGTTCCGCGCCCTACCTCTGTAAATAGTTCTTCATAAAATTCACGAGGATTGGGTTCACTGTTGTCATCTGAAAATTTAAATAGAATAAATGCCCACGGAGTTAACTGTGCCATAATCTACTCCTTGATAAAATTCGGTTTGGTGCTCAAGTCAGACTTGGTTTTACGGTGATGAAATTCAAGGGAATTTAAGGCTTCTCCTTATCTGGATCGCTAATTTTGACACTTGCTTTACTAGGATGCAGGTGCCTTTGAAGATTCGGCTTTTGATTCTTCAAGCACAATATAACTTTCTCAACCGTGTGTATCTAAAATGATTTTCGTGTTTGCGATCGCAGTTTGAATAGTACCTATAGGGGTGATTTTTTATAAGTAAGAAAGAGTATTGTCAAACGTGATGTATGGAAGAGAATCAGATAGCATTCTTGTTGACTAGGGGTAAGAATGGCATAGCTGCACTTTAGTACGATTTAGTTCCCATGTACTCGTCAGTTTGATGGGGAAGATGCTTTTCAGAGGTTAGATGATCTAGAACACTGTAAATATGTACAGTGACTTTTATTTGTCGTGAAGACAGATTAGTCTTGTTAAAGAGGCAAAGCTAAATCTGAATGTCTTTTCCACCTCAAGCCAGCTTCAGTAGATCGCAAATTAGGGTTTTGTGGCGCGCTCCGCGCGCTACAAAACCCTAAAAGCTTGATTTCAAAGGCGCTCCGTGCCTTTGAAATCAAGCTTTTAGAAAAAATAGGAGGACTTTGCGATCTACTGAGCTTAGAAAGGCCGATCGCCAGTTGCTAGGCCGCTGAGCAAAAGCTCTCTGCAATCCTGCAACAGAGAAGGTTTTGCCCAGCGACACGAATTTGTCTCAATGTCATTTGATTTGGCATCGTATAAATCTGCTGAGATTAGCTGGCTTTCACTAAAATTACATTATTTTCAATCTTGGCTGTGTAAGTGGAAAGAGATTGCTTAGCTGGACCTTCCTGCACCGTACCGTTGCTAGCAAATTTGGAGTTGTGGCAAGGGCAGACAAAAGAGTCCTGGTTTTTTTGCCATGCCACTGTGCATCCAGCGTGTGGGCAGGTGGGATTAACTGCAATCACTTGAGCCGGATTAATGGGATCTCGAATAACTAGTAATTTACCAGCAGAAAACTTCTCATCAAGGATTTGACCCGTTTTGTCTATATCGACTGTGGTGCCTATAGCTTGAAATCCATCAGTACGGGGAGAAACTGAAGGAGATGAAGATTCAAGCGTTTTAGGCGCACAAGCTGCGATCGCAATGGGTAAGGAAGTCATGATTCCACCCACGCCAACCCAATTAATAAATTCACGACGATTCATCGACTAATATCTCCTGCTGACGTAGGGACATCTAAAAACTTTCAAACTTTCCTTTCTCCGCATTGTTTTTCTCCAAGCGGATACTCTAGGTCTTTTTGCAGCTTCTCTTTTCTGACTCAAGACATTAGCGAAGAGTTCCCAATCAACGACTCCGCCGCAATCAACGGGGTATAAAACCCGTTTTATCGTCAACCACTGGCTGACATTGCAAGCTTGAAGTTTCGCCGCAGAGCGGCGGGGAATTACCCCCTGCTAGATTAAAGTCAGTCGTCTGTACCTGAGCGATCGTGCCCTCGCAGTAGCCTTTCAGCAGTATATTCCCAGTCGCATCTTTGAATAGTTGGCTCAGGCGATCGCTCCCAGGGCAAAGCTCTTTTTGCACTGTGAGCATGGGGTTTGCAGGGCATGGTCTTTGGGGCTATAGGTTATGATGTGCGATCGCCTTCAACCCTCTCTAAAATGACAGATTGGAGATGCAACAAGTTTGCATAGGCTTCCGGCTGATTCGTCATTAGATAAACCTCAGTGCTCGGCTCCAGCTTCTTCAGACTCAAATCTGTGCCAAGTTGTAAAAAACCGGCACATTGGGCACAGATTGAGATGTCTCCAGGCTTTGGGCGTTTTATCCCAAAAGGATCTCCGGCATGGGTGATCTCGTGCCCGCACCACGGACATGAGGTTTCGGGTACTTCAAATTCACTCATTGCGATTGCCCTCCTCTCGGTTTTCTTGAAACCTCTATCATATAAAGCTTTTGGTGCTATAGAAGTCACAAAGCTTCTGGCGCAAACTGCATCATCTTCAGCAAAACTGAACTTCCTGAGTTTGTCTGCCAATGGAAGTTGCAGAGTATGACTTTTAGGGATTGCGTTAAACTCAGCGGAGCAGTCACCACTTCGCAGAGTTTAACGCAATCCCATCGAGGAGTTTCTCAGACAGACCGGAAAGGTAGACAACACGCAACGGATGTACCGGGGACAACCTCAGCGCTTTGCCCGCTGGTGCTACAAGTCCTGGATCGAGGTTACGCCGAGTGATATTCTGAGCTGGTTAAACTCAGCGGAGCAGTCACCCACTCCGCTGGTCTACAAAACCGTGCTTGAGACGTTAACCTCACACGGCTCCTCAACAATCGGGTGCTGGTCACGCATACCTGAATGAACTTGGTCGTGGCAGTGCTGATGTAATAAAGTCAGATTTTCCCATTTGTGATTTTGGTGATTTTCGTCCCTATGGTGGACTTCCAATAGATCTTCTGACCTGAAATACAATTTGCAATAAGAGCATTGTCCGCGCTGTTGCTTCAGCAGTTTGGCAATCTGAGTGGGTAGCTCTGGGTGTTTGCCCATCCGAGTTGCCCAGTAGCTCCAGTCCCCATCAAAAGGACTGCGATTGCCCTGGACTTTGACATGCCGAACAATGGGAGTCTGAATGTGAGTATAAAGTCGCATTCGTTTGTCTCCCTGTCTGGCAGCAAAGACCCATCCACCTCCTTCATTGACTAACCAGTAGCGACTGGCTCGCCAATGTCCACTCTTATGAGGATGGCGACGATGTGCCCAAGCTCGCAACTTTTGGTAGAGCAGGTAATCCAGCTTTGAGTAAGCCTTCTTACTACACTCAGCAGAGAAGTAAGCCGACCATCCCCGGATGATTGGGTTGAGATGATGGATCAAAGCAGCTTGTGGGGCTGCTTTGTGGCTTCTAATCACAGCTTGCAATCGCTGGGAATGCCTCTGTATTGCTGCTTTGCTGGGTTGAATAATCGTCTTATAACCTTTCATTGACCGCCCAGATTTATATTTACTCATTCGGTATTGCCGAATTGAGAACCCCAGGAAGTCAAACCCGATCTGCCCGTCCACCGGATGGAGTGTATGACAGATGCGAGTCTTACTCGGTTTAAATGCCAATCCCATTTTCTGCAACCACTTGGAGAGTAACCGTTGGGCGTGTTCAATGCCTTTGCGTTCTGGGTGGATAACCACCAGATCGTCGGCATAGCGCACCACTTTTGCCCCTTTGCAATAACGGGCTATGTAGTTTTCCATGCCGTGCAAAGCGACGTTCGCTAATAAAGGTGAGAGACTTCCGCCTTGTGGAACACCTTCCAGTGTTTCACTGTATTGGAAGTTATCCATCACCCCTGCCTGTAGCCAAGCTCGGATTTGCCGAGTGACAAACGGGCTAGCGTTCAGTTTCTCTAACAAGGGTTGCTGTGCGATGGTGTCAAAACACCGGGCGAGATCTGCATCTAAAATCCATTTCGGCTGATGACAGACCTTGAGATAAATCGCCATAATCGCATCATGACAGGAGCGTCCAGGGCGGAAGCCAAACGAATTTGGCTCAAACTTGGCTTCCCATTGGGGTTCCAACGCCAGCTTAAATAGGGTTTGTCTTGCCCTATCTTCGAGCGTTGGAATATTCAGGGGTCTTTGTTCCTCTGAGTTACCCGCTTTAGGAATCCATACCCGACGAGTGGGTGAGGCTTTCCCCCAGTGATGCTTGAGACGTTGAGCAAGGGACAGTCGTTGGTTGGGCGGAAGCGACTTTAAGCCGTCGATACCTGCTGTCTTCTTGCCTGCGTTGTCTTGCGTCACTCGCCGGACTGCTAGGACTCTGGCTGCCCAAGAGTGGATCAGGAGTCGTTGAAGCCTGCGAACTTTTGCCCGTTGACCTCGACAAGCGGCTCGATAGATTTGCTTTTGCAACTTGAACACCTTTCGCTCTAGCTTGCGCCAAGGAATAGCGTTCCATTCATACGTAGTCGTTAACTCGCTCATGACGTGTGTATTGCGACTGACAACTCTACCTTCCCAATTGTTGTGTCTCCGTCTGCATATCCTTTGGCTTTCCCAAAGGCGTTGGCTTCTGAGACAATCCTTCCTCCCCAACCCATGCGGCTGACTACCTACTCCGATGTCAATTGGATATCCATTGATTTAGAGAGCAGTTGAAGAGGTTACTTCGTTCCCAACTTCCGTTTTGCGCTGAACGTAGGCTTCCACTCTCCACCGGGTTTATAACGAGTGCTTGCAGGTCAGCGTTGCAACTGCCTGCCGATTATCCCTTCCCATTTTGGGCAAGCCTATTAATCCGCGTAGGCTTGTTATCGATGACGATGGTTCAAACATGGATTCACTTGCGTTAGCCCTATTCAGCTTTGCTCGACGGGATTCTCAATCGGATTTTGAGTGACCGCCTTTTATCCCTGCTCCAGATGATTGAGGGTCAGTCGCACATCTGAGGGATACGCTGTTACCCCAACACTAGGGGAATTGGAATTGTCCAAATTGGACTCACCATACAGAAGTTGAGTTATCAAGGTTCTACCCTTGACCCCACTTTATTTCAAACCTTGTGGAGGGGCTTGACTTGGGCGGGAACGAGTCGCACACAGCGATTCGATCAAAAATGGGTCATTTGCTTTGAAAGCTTTACCAAACTTACCTTCAACGAACGCTCTTTCTGAATGGAGCTTTGAATCGGTCAAACGAAAGAATACAGGCTTCAGCGATCGAGTTTAGGAGAAAATCCTCAAATGCCCTTTACTGCTTTGATCGTTGCCATACCCCTATTTTGTTGCTGGCGAGGCGACTAGCATCATGGGAACAGAAGGTTGATGCAATTGTGGCTGCATAGCTTTTCTCACACAACGACCCTACCCCTGTGGGTACTCTTGGCAAAGCTTTCAGTAAAAGCAAGAGGCAAGAAAGTAGACAACTTTAGCAATCCAACTCCTTTAGGACATCTATCATGCAAACTTCTTCTAAACCCACACAAGCCACAACCCCTTGTCATAGAATGCCTGTGTTACGTCGTAACGATCGGCAAACGCAGCCAAACGAGATGGTAGCGTTTTTGCAGCGCCGATTGAATGCTTATAACTTCCCGCTTAAGATCGACGGGTTCTTTGGTGCCAAAACTGAAGCAGCCGTTATTGGCCTGCAACGAAGAGGAAGCGACCACAATCCTTCAATATTGGTGGATGGCATTGTTGGCCCACAAACATGGGAAGGTTTAGCTGCCTGCATCGTCATTCAAGAGCAGTAATCCTCTCAGTTGTAGCGATCGCCGAATTATCAAAGAGAGAGGGGTACTGCTTGTCGGTACCCCTCTCTGCCTATGCGAGTTTCTCAAGCTCAAAGTTCTATCCCATTTTTTATAGCCGCAAGCGATTAGTATCAAACAACAAGTCTTTAGAGAGATATAAATTGCCAGCGATTTCTGTTATTTATAGTCACGGCTTTGGAAAAGAAAAAGTCGATCGTTAGGTCATTGTCATGCTGGATCTTTGGTACAAAAACGCAATCATCTATTGCCTGGATGTCGAAACTTACATGGATGGCAATGGTGATGGAATTGGTGACTTTGAAGGCTTAACCCAACGATTGAATTACCTTGCTGGCTTGGGCATTACCTGCATCTGGCTAATGCCATTTTATCCCACCCCCAATTGTGACAACGGATACGACGTTATGGACTTCTACAACGTTGACCCGCGACTTGGAACGCTGGGCGATTTTGTGGAATTTACTCGTTTAGCCAATGAACGCGGCATCCGGGTGATTGTTGATTTAGTTGTTAATCACACCTCAACCGAACATCCCTGGTTCCAGTCTGCCTCTCAAGACAAACAGTCCAAATACCGTGACTTTTACATCTGGTCACAGGAAAAACCTAAAGATGCAGCGGAGGGGGTTATTTTTCCAGGAGTTCAAGAAAGCACCTGGACTTACAACCAACAGGCAGAGGCTTACTACTTCCATCGCTTCTACGAGCATCAGGCAGACTTGAACATCACAAACCCATCAGTGCGGGAAGAAATCAATAAAGTGATGGGGTTTTGGCTGCAATTAGGAGTATCTGGCTTTCGGATCGATGCCGCTCCATTTCTGATTGAGCTGAAGGGGGTCGAAGACAAGGCAGAGGGGATTGATCCCTATGCCTATCTAAAGGAGATGCGAGATTTCTTGTCTTGGCGCTGTGGCGATGCGATTTTGTTGGCCGAAGCGAACGTGCCAATGGAACACGTGCCGCCCTACTTTGGGGATGGCGATAAAATGCAAATGCTATTTCATTTCATGGTGAATCAGCACGTCATCCTAGCTTTAGCACAAGAGCAAGCTGAACCGATCATGCGAGGATTAAAAGCACCACCAGAAATACCCTCGATCGCTCAGTGGGCACACTTTATTCGTAATCATGATGAACTCTCGCTAGATAAACTATCGGACAGTGAGCAGGATGAGATTCTAACTCGATTCAACCAAGATAAAAAACACGTCTGGATCTACGATCGTGGCATTCGTCGTCGCTTTCCGCCATTGGTCGCGAATGATCCTCAGCGGTTACGGCTGGCTTATAGTCTCATGTTCACGCTACCTGGCACTCCGGTGTTGTTCTATGGTGAGGAAATTGGTTTAGGTGATGACCTCTCTCAAGCAGAACGCAACTCGATTCGTCCACCCATGCAGTGGACAGGTGAAGCAAACGCAGGATTTTCAACAGCATCCTCTGACAAACTGTTTCGTCCGGTCATTTCAGATGACACGTATGGCTATCAACAGTTAAATGTAGTTGACCAACGCCGAGACCCTAATTCATTACTCAACTGGATGGAACGAGCCATTCGAGTCAGAAAAGAGTGCCCAGAGTTTGGCTGGGGTACCTGGAGTGTGGTTGAGACGCATCACCCCAGTGTCTTTGCTCATCGCTGCGATTGGCGTGGAGGAACCGTTCTCGCCGTTCATAACCTGTCAAAGGAGACTTGCAAGATTACGCTAGATCTCAAAGCTGAAGATGGAAAATTAATTGACCTATTGGGTGATCAACAGTACGAGGCGATCGACGGTGCCTCCCATGATATGCAGCTAGAAAGTTATGGTCACTATTGGTTTCGGCTCGGTGAGCATCACTTGTAACTAGTTGAGTGAGCAGCACTGCTATAGGGGGTGGGCTTCGACCACGAATCTCGTATTTCTATCCATCTACAGAAGGAAGCTGTGCAGGACGAGTATACAGTAAGTAAGGGTGACAAGTGAGGTAAAGGGCAAAAAATGGCTCATATTGGCTATCACGCATCACACGAACAGTTTAAGCCTAGTGAGCTTCTGCGATATGTTCAGCAGGCAGAGCAGGCAGGGTTCACTCACGTTCTGTCCTCCGATCATTTCCATCCCTGGGGTGAAGCTCAGGGGCAGAGTGGGTTTGCTTGGTCTTGGCTTGGTGCAGCCATGCAAGCGACTCCTAGCCTCTCTTATCGAGTCGTCAATGCCCCAGGCGATCGCTATCACCCTGCGATTATTGCTCAAGCTGCGGCAACCCTGGCAGAGATGTTTCCCAATCGATTCTGGATCACTGTTGGTAGCGGGCAGGCCTTGAATGAGCACATTACGGGTGGGAAATGGTTGGCGAAGGGCGATCGCAATGCTCGATTGAAAGAATGTGTTGATATTATGCGGGCACTCTGGGCAGGTGAAACCGTTAACCACAAAGGTTTTGTCTGTGTAGAAGATGCCAAGCTTTACTCTCGTCCTGAAATTCCTCCTCTGATTATCGGAGCCGCCGTAACAGCAAAAACGGCCGAATGGCTGGGAAGTTGGGCAGATGGTTTAATTACTGTTTCACAACCTCCTGACAAGTTAAAAGAAGTAGTAGAGGCATTTCAACGAGGTGGTGGAACTGGAAAACCAATGCTGCTTAAAGTTCAAATCTCCTACGATAAAACTGAGGATTCTGCCCGTCAGAAAGCTCATCAGCAGTGGCGCAACAATATTTTTAAGAATACTATCATGACTGAGTTACAAACTCCCGAGCAATTTGATGCAGTGGGACAGTTTGTGCAACCCAATGAACTAGATGGGCATATCAGAGTTTCAGCAGATGTGAATCAACATATTGGCTGGCTAGAACAGGACATTGAGTTAGGATTTAGTGAATTGATATTACACAATGTCAATCGAGAGCAAGAACAGTTTATTGAAATATTTGGAGAAAAAGTTTTGCCCGCATTGCAATAAGGTTATAAACTAGCGACACCTGATCGCCAATGATCTTCTTGGGCTTTAAGTAAATTCTTAACTGATAAACCTGTTGGGATATAACGATCAAAATCGCTGAAACCCTTACACATTCTGACGTTCAAGGATTTTCCCTAAGAATCGCCGAAACGCCTGCCAGGAAGGGCGTTCAAGGATTTTCGGGCTTATTACCCAACAACTCTAATGTAGTCAAGGGATACGCCTAATTAACAGAATCAGGCAATTCTACTTTGCAGTTTTGGATTTGAGGAGAATATCAAGCCAATAGTGGAGTTGCCATCCAGGTATTGCGCCCTTGATGTTTGGCGCAATATAGATTGGCATCTGCTTCAGCAATTAATTCTTGACAGAAGGAATTTGGTGTAGGAATCAAGCACGCAATTCCGAAACTCAGAGTGATATAAGTGGCAACGGCAGAACCTATATGCGGAGTCTGTAGGGCTTCTAAAACTGCTCGAATTGCCTCAACGATCGTAACTGCCCCATCCAGGTCAGTGTTGGGCAGGATGATAGCAAACTCTTCTCCTCCGTAGCGAGCGACCAAATCGGCAGGACGATTCAGACATCCAGAAAGTGCCTGTGCCACCTGCTGCAAACAAGCATCGCCTGCTGGATGCCCATAGCAGTCGTTATATTGCTTAAAGTAATCAATGTCACAGAAAATTAGGGATAAAGGCTGCTGTTCGCGTTTGAGCCGTTGCCATTCTTGCTCAAGCATTGCATCAAAACAACGACGGTTGGCAATTTGGGTTAAGCTATCAGTGTTTGCAAGATATTGTAACTGTAAATTTGCCTGCTGAAGCTTCGCTTCTACTTGTTCGCGTTGCTGAATCTCTTGACGCAATTGACAATTTTGAATAGCAAGCTGTTGCTGTTGCCACAGGAGTTGCCGTTGTTGTTGCAAAATCGTAATTTGATGGCGAACCCGCGCTAATACTTCTTGGGTGTGGAAGGGTTTGGTCACATAGTCTGCTCCTCCTACCGCAAATGCTTGAATTTTGTCATCTGTGTCGTTTGAGGCACTCAAGAAAATGACTGGAATACCGCAGGTGTTTGGATTTGCTTTGAGTTGTTCACAGACTTCATAGCCGTTCATTTCTGGCATCCGCACATCTAAAAGCACTAGGTCAGGCTTGGAGATTTGGATTGTTTCCAGTGCTATCTCGCCGCTCGTCGCTTTCCTGACTAAGTATCCCGAATTGCTCAATAGCAAAGCTAGCGATCGTACATTATCGAGGTGGTCATCCACAATCAGGAGGGTGGCATGGTTGATGCTGGCATCTGGCATATCACTAGTTTGCATGTTCTCTTCAAGCATTACCATGTGTAGCGCCTAATGTGGTTAAAGCGACGATTTGTTTGAAGCTGTAGTTTTGCATCAGTTGTCGTAATCCCCTAATTAAAGAGGTTCGTTCAGCCGGGATTTGCTCAATCAAATCTTCCATACTGCTATCGTCGCAGAGTTGAGCGGCTTGACGGAGGGCAGCAATCCAATCCGATGGCATCCCTAACAGATCAGAAGAATGTAGTGCCATTGCAGCATCGTCTAATGCTTCATTGGATGCACTGGCTTGCTCTGCTGTGCAGAGGTACTTCAAACCTAAATGTTCTGCCATCTTGCTGAATAATACCTCCGCCTGGAATGGCTTACTCAAACAATCGTTACAGCCCGAGGCAAGGGCTAGCGTGAGATCGCTTCTAGATGCCTGTGCCGTTAAAGCAATGATGATAGGAGCCTGACCATCAGTGATAGAGCGAATTTGCTGAGTTGCTTCGTAACCATTCAGTAAAGGCATCCGTATATCCATGTAAATGAGATGGGGCTGCCAGTGCTGCCACTGAGTCACCGCTTCCTGCCCATTCGCAGCTTCTCGAACTTCTAACCCGGTTTGAGTTAATAAACTGACCAGAACTTTTCGGTTTTCTGGCTGGTCATCCACCACTAGAATGCGGTAGATCGGTTGGTTGGGGGCTAATCCAATCACCTGGCAGATAGAGGGAGTTATCGAAACATCAGCCGATCGCCCCAAGTGAACTGGAATCGTGAAGGTAAAAGTGCTGCCCTGACCCAGTGTGCTTTGGACAGCAATATCTCCACCCATCATTTGCACAAATTGACGACTGATAGTTAATCCTAAGCCAGTGCCATCGGGTGAAATCTTGCCTGCTTGAGCTTGCACAAAAGCGCTAAAAATTGTTTCTAACTCAGCCGGATCAATGCCTATACCAGTATCGTTCACCTCAAAGCGAATAAAGGGCTGACTCAGGGTGGAGAATTGATCGCCTACAGGCTCTACTATTCGCGCCTGCAAGGCGATTTTTCCTTGTTTAGTAAACTTAATTGCATTGCCCAGTAGGTTGATCAGAACTTGCCGCAGCTTGTTGACATCGATCGTCACATATTGGGGCAAGTTTGCAGCGAGTTCAAGCCGGAGCTGTAACCCTTTGGCTTCTGCACGCTGCCCGAACATTTGCTCTAGCGATCGCAGCAAATCAATCAGGTCAACGTTGCTTTCATCAAGGGTGATATGCCCCGCTTCAATTTTTGACAAATCTAAAACATCGTTAATTAAACTCAGCAAATGATCGCCACTCCGACGAATGATTTGCAGATTCTCCTGATGCTCTGGGGTCAGCATTGGCTCTCGGTACATGACTTGAGCAAAGCCCAAAATCACATTTAGTGGAGTCCGCAGCTCGTGACTCATGTTGGCCAGAAAGGTACTTTTAGCTCTGTTGGCGGCTTCTGCGGATTCTTTTGCCTGTTGCAGGTCTTGCTCAACCTGCTTAAGTTCGGTGACATCAGTAGTTGCGCCCACAATTCCAGTGACCTGCCCTTCTACATCAATTAAAGGATTAATCACCGTTTGATACCAACGAGTCGCACCTGTCGCGGTCACAATAATTTGTGAAAGGTTTGTATGAGGTTGTCGAGTTTGCATCACCTGATGGTTGACTGTCAAAAACTCTTTGAGTTGTGTCGCTGAAAAGTTAGGGTTGAAGTCGGTTTCTCGTTTACCCAGCATTGCTTCGACAGTTGTGTCGTGGGCATCTGCCCCTGCCTGGTTCACAATCAAAATCCGTCCTCCTTTATTTTTGGCAAAGATGATATTGGGTACCGTATCAATGACCTGACGCAAGAAGGCTTTCTGAGCGTCTTGCTCTACTTCTGCCAATTTGCGGTCGGTAATGTCCTGTTGCACTACAACAAAGACGGCACCGTAGTTAGGATGCTCAAAGACAGAGGTGGTGGCTTGACACCAGAAGGAAGTTCCATCTTTTCTGACATTGTGAACTTCATAGATGGCTTCGCCCTGAGCCAGGATAACTTTGGCGAGTTTTTCATAAAGCGCCGTGGTGTGGGTGTTTTTGTCTTCGTAATTGACGATCGCCACATGTTGACCGATGAGTTCATCAGTCTCATAACCAAACATCCGCTCAAATTTGGGATTGGTGTAAACAAACAGCCCATCTCTTACTTTGACCATGCAAACACCCTCAGCCATGTTCCTGACCATGATGCTTTGAAGCTCTATCACCACTTCTGCCCGACGGCGATCGGTGATATCGCGCACCATAACCAATACTTCTTGCTCGCTAATGGGCGAAATTCGAGCTTCCTCGTAGCAGACTTCTCCTTCAACTACAAATTCATAGTCATAAATTTGCAGTTCTCTGGTGTCCAGCGCGCGTTCGACGTAACCCATGCGCTCTTGAGCTTTGTCGAATGGCAGAACGTCATAAATATTTACTCCTGGCACCATATCTCCTACACAGAGTCCCACGCCGTGGTTTGTGTTGATCAGATGCAGATAGTTGCCGTCTCGATTCAGTTGAAACAGAAAATCTGGAATGGCGTTGATGATGGCTCGATTGGTAGCCTCGCTGTAGCGTAAGGCTGCTTCAGTCTGTTTGCGATCGCTGATATCGCGTCCTTCAGGAATTAGTAGCATCACCTGACCCGTCTCATCCCGGATAGGTTTCAACGAAAAATCGATGGTAATGACCGTATCTCCAGCCCCCAACACATCCACTTCGTAGCGAATAAATTGTCCGGTTGCAGCCTGGGCGATCGCGGCTTGGAGCTGAGCTTGCGTGGCGGCTGAAATTGTCCACCAGCGGATTTCCCAAAACGGTCGGCCAACCACATCTTCAGGCATTAATTCAGCGAATTCCAGCGCCGCCTGATTGGCTTCTAGGAGAATACCTTCAGGGGTGAGCAGCCCCATGAATTGGAACATAGTGTTGAAGATGGCTCGAAAGCGGTGATCGCTCTCTCTTAAGGCTTCTTCAGCCTGTTTGCGATCGCTGATATCGATTAGCAAGCCATCCCAAACTAATCCATCCGAGGTGGTTTGCGGACGAGAACTTCCTTGAATCCACTTGAGCTGCCCTGATGGAGTAGTCAACTGACCTTCCCAATGCCAATGGGCACAGTTCTGAACGGCAATGGCAACAGAGGCTTGCAAAGATAGTAAGTCTCCTGGATGGATCAAAGTCCAGACAGAATTTGCATCTTGGAGAATTTGATCGGGTTCTAACTCTAGTAACGTGTAAGCTCCAAGACTGACATAGGTAAACTTCCCAGATCCATCTTCGCCAGGGAAGTATCGATAAATCATTCCTGCCATATTCGTCACGATAGACTGGAAACGAGCTTCGCTTTCCTGAAGCGCCGCTTCAGCCTGTTTGCGAGAGCTAATGTCACGGGCAATCTTCGCTGCACCTATTACCCGTCCGGCTGCATCCTTAATCGGCGAAATCGTTGCCGCAATATCAATACGCTGTCCATCTTTTCGTACCCGCATGGTTTCATAACTTTCGATGGTTTCGCCCTGTTTGATCTGCTCTAAAACTTGCGACAATTCATCCGCATGGTCTAGCGGAAAGAGGATGGCGATCGGTTGCCCGATTGCCTCTGTTGCGGTGTAGCCAAAAAGCCGCTCAGCACTCGCATTCCAGCTTGTAATCACACCTTCTAAAGACTTGCCAATAATGGCATCACCCGATGATTCTACGATCGCCGCCAGTCGAGATAATGACTGGTTTGCGGCTTCTAGCTGTGCCGAGCTGGACGACGCCAGCGCTTGGGGCGCAATCAGCACCAGCACCACCGCTGTTGCCAGCGAAATTGCCGCCGTGATCAGCTTCACGACACTAGACAACCAGTAGGTTGGATGCCATAGCGTCCAGATCTCTAGCAGATGCGTGGTGCCACAGGCAACAATGAAGGCACTAAACAGCAGAAAAACCCAACTAAAGGAGAGATCTTGCCGCCTACGGACAAAATAAAATAGCGTTAGCGGAATGGAGTAGTAGGCAAGAGCAATCAACCCATCAGCCAGAATATGCAGCCCTACAAGCTCTGGCTTCCGGAGGTAGCAATGCCCGTGAGGAATAAACAACGTCGATTCCAAGAATGTCATCCGATTTAGCATGATTCTGTTTTAGCTGACGGATAACAGCATTATCACTTTTGTACCCCTACTCAAAATAAGATTTCAGCGGGTTGATGCCAAATTTATATGAGGCTACACACTATCGTAGGAGGCTACACTTCACTAACCCATTCATTGTCAGCACTACGGAGGGTTACGCTTCGCTA
Organism: Coleofasciculaceae cyanobacterium; assembly: GCA_036703255.1. Classification (GTDB taxonomy): domain Bacteria; phylum Cyanobacteriota; class Cyanobacteriia; order Elainellales; family Elainellaceae; genus Drouetiella. The sequence continues at coordinate 2,206 of DATNPL010000076.1, read as the reverse complement.
ACCCTCCCTACTGGTGCAACAAGCCTAAAATTGTGCAAATTTTCTAGAGGCTTCATGCACTAAATTAGACTTGTCAGTCCACTACTCTGTAGCTACTGTAGCAATAGGGCTTTTGGTTTTTTCTTGCCAGGTAGCCCTGGCTTTTGACACCACCAACCAGTCATCTCTTGTAAGATGACAATTGCTAAAGTCTTTGAGCTTGAGCTAGATGTTGTCAGATTTGCCCCTAACGAGGTTTGTTTAGCATTGAAACCAAACTGTACGCTAAACCGCCCAATTTTCTAGACAAATCAAGGTAACGCTAGCCTCTCGCTTGCAAGGCGGTTGCTCTACCGTTGGGCTACAAACTATAAGAGCGATTGTCTTTAGGCACGCTCAAGCGATCGCCTTGCAGGCAGGGAATTTCTTGAGAGAAACTGAAGTGGCTTTTTGGCTGCGGTTGCTTCAGGGTAGCGAAAGCGGCTGTAATCCGCTAAATTTCATAAAATCCCAGTTTTTAGAAGCGATAAAGTCTTGGCAGTGTTGCCTCCGCCTGCTAATTCCTGGAAGAAACTGCAAGTTTTTTGAGAGAGACCCCATGCTCAATATCCGCTTTGCAACCGAAGCTGATGCGCCTGCGCTACTGCAAATCTACAGTCCGTACATCGAGCAAACAGTCGTTTCCTTTGAGACCAAAGTGCCTTCCCTGGCAGAGTTCGCAGCACGGATATCTAAGGTACAGACGGCATGGGCGTGGTTGGTTGCTGAGGAGAATGGGGAGGTTTGTGGCTATGCCTACGCTTCGTCCCATCGTGAACGCCCTGCCTATCGCTGGTCAGTTGAAACGTCTGTATACATCCAGGAGACCTATCAACGTCGAGGAATAGCCAAAGCGTTGTACTCTGAACTATTCGTTCGACTGAGTGCCAGGGGCTACTGCAACGCCTTTGCGGGAATCACACTTCCAAATGAAGCCAGCATTGTCCTCCACAGAGATATGGGTTTTGAACCAGTTGGGGTGTTCAAGCGGGTTGGGAGAAAGTTTGGTCAGTGGCAAGATGTGGCGTGGTTTCAGCGTCAACTTCGGGACATCCCTTTGACTTCAGAGTCTGGTCTCGAATAGATACCTCTGCCGTTGATTCCAGGTAGTTTCAGTAGAGGCGATCGCTCAGAGAGAATAGAATCCAGAGAGGCGATCGCTGATACTGAAAGGTGAAGGCGATCGCGGTTGTTGCCAGAGGTATAAGAGGCGGCAAATATGACTCCTGATGAATACTGGAAAACTGTAGCTCGGTACTGGAGTGGCAGCCTTAGCACTGAAGAAGCAAGACACTATCAGATCGCAGGCATTCTGGCAGAGTGTGCTGCCAGAGAAAGAGGCAGTACCTTATTGCCCCACTCCATGCAGCAGTCTCATGTGCTACCCCAGCAGTTAGAGCCAGAAACATTGCTTGTCCTGGGGCTTACTGCCCTAGTGCTGGCAGATTTACCTTCAGATCAACGTACCTCAAGCTGAGAGGTTGTCCAAGGAAGAGAAACGATTCCCTATTGAGGGTTGATCCAACTTGCTGGATGGTAAAGCTGCGATCGCATCAGAGCGATAACCTCCTCTCATTTCTCTTGTTTCGGTACGACTAGAGCTTTTACCGTACCGAAACAAGAAAGGCTCGAAAGGGGCACTATCCGCTGGGCATGGGTGATATTAAAGATCGAGGTGGTAGCGTCATCCGCGATGAATCATAGCTATTACCCATCAATCGATACTCACCACTAAATTCTTGCCGTTTCTCATAGCCAGAGATACCAAGGTCGGTCTACTCCCCTGACTTTGAATCACCGTTAGCTTAGGCCGATAGCTGTAAGTCGGTACTGGACTAATAGCGAGATTCCAGAATGCAGCAGTGCAAAGGTCTTCAGGCTTGTCTTGACCCAGTACTGCCTCATCGTGGAGGCGACAAAAGCCACAGCTAGGCGATCGGGTAGAGGGGTTGAAAAAAGGGCAATCACCACACTGGGTAGGTTCAAGCTCTTCAGGTGAAACGGTTTGGTCTAACATTGGGGAATCCTTACTATAGGTGTAGGGAAAGCGCTTAGATTAGCCGTCGGGGCGCTTTCTCTATATCTATATTATAAACCATCAATTGATAGTTTATAGCAGTTTTAGACTTAATAACTCACAATTGATAATTGAGGTTGTGAGCAGCATTTAATGAAGGTTAGGAAAGTG
>DATNPL010000073.1:0-5193 GCA_036703255.1 Coleofasciculaceae cyanobacterium | reverse complement strand
GTTTCAGCCTGACGTAACCGTTCTGCCAAGTTGTCCAAGCTTTCCTGCACTTGGATTGAGGTCATACCAACCATCAGTAAAGAGCACTAAACGACTTTTTCAGTTTAGTCCTTCTGTCGGCTATTCAATTTAAATTGGTATCAGTTTAGTCAGAGATCAATGACCTTAGATCAGCCAGTACCTTCTCTAACTTCTTCTGTTTTTTCGGATCATCCCAAACCTTCGATCGCTTGGCGAGTTTCAGCGCATCATCAATCTGGTTCTTCAGGAGAGGCTGATCTGCGGTTGCTGTAGCCTTAGACTTAAGACTATCAATCCGCTCTTTAATTTGAGCTAAAGAAAAATCTTGAGCAATCGCATCCTTGAGTAGCTCCTGTCTCTGATCCTCATCTTTGACACGCGCGATCGTTTGAGCTTTCGTATATGCAATCTTTCCTTGCCTCAAAGCTTCTACAACGTTCTCAGGAAGATTGAGTAAAGGCAGACGATTATTGACGAATGATTCCCACGTCATGGTTGCCAGAGAAGCAAAGACTGCTTGTACCACCTCATTTCCTGAACTGCCCATAACGTTATGGGCAACTTTTCCTTTCGCCTCATGCTGCATCCGATAAAGCAGCTTTGGTACCTCACCAACAGCCATTTCTAGCTTAAGAGCTAGAAGCTGTAAAATGCCTTCAGTCTCTTCAACTGGATTGAGATCTTCTCGTTGTAGGTTCTCAACTAGAGCCAGTTGCACTGCTTGCTCATCTGTTAGATCACGAATAACAACAGGAACATCTGTTAGACCTGCCTCTTTAGCGGCGCGGTAGCGTCGTTCTCCGGCAACTAATTCGTATACATTAGGTCTGCCTAGCGTTCTAACGAGCAGAGGCTCTAAGATCCCATGCTCTTTAATGGAAAGCACGAGCTGTTCCATCTTCTGTGGATCAAAGTAGTGGCGAGGCTGCTGTGCTGGTAGTTGAATATGAGCGATCGCGACTGTGTTAGGAGCGGATGCAGTCTCAATATCTCCAAATAAAGTTACTGGGGCAGTTATTTTGCCTCCAAAGACACGCTCACGTTTAGATGTCATTCCAGCTTCTCCATCTCTTTTGCTATTTTGTCTAACACCTTCTTAGCTGGATGCTTAGGGCTGTAGACGGCTAAGGGGACTCGCTCCATTGAAGCATCTGCAAAGGCGGTTGACTTCGGGATCAGCGGAAAGATTTTAGCGATCGGGGCAAGCTGCTCCTGAATAGCATTCAATGTCAGATCATCATGGGAGTTGCGACCATCGTACATAGTCGGTACAAACCCTGCGATCTTCAAATTACGGTTAGGCTTAGCTTTTACCTTTTGCAAAGTCTGCAAAAGCATGTCTGTTCCTTGGAAAGCTTTGAACTGGGTCTGAATTGGAATCAGCAGGAAATCTGTTGCCACTAAAGAAATATAGCTCAGCATTCCCAAGCTAGGTGGGCAGTCAATCAGGATGAAATCGTACTGCTCCCGCACTGGCTCTAAAGCATCTTTGAGGCGAGTATCCCGCATGTAAGCAGTGACTAATTCCTGCTCAGCATCAGACAGTTTTAACTGAGAGGGCACTAGATCCATGCCATGAATCTGCTTGTGAATCGGCAGATCTTCTTCTGGCACAATCGCATTGTAAATCGTGCGTTCTAGCGCTCCTGGGTCTAGTCCCATAAATGTAGTCAGCGACGACTGAGGGTCCATATCAACGAGTAAGACGCGACGCTTTCTTTGCGCCAAGCTGTAGCCCAGATTGACTGCTAGAGTTGACTTGCCAACGCCCCCAGCCTGATTAAACAGTGCAATAACTTTTCCCATTGATTTAAATTGCAAATTGTTCTGAGAGCAGCATCCCTCATTAAAACTTTCGATTCATTTCTAGGCTATAGTAGCCTGTCCAGAACGTTAGCGGAAGTGTAAAAAGTTGACAGCATTGCCAATGGCGAAACGCCGTCATTGACTGTTTTGCCCAGGTATGGTGCGATCGCTTACTAGATCACATTGCCGATATTTTCCAAATCTATAGCCCATCTGCTTTAGAATCTTCGCCGTCCTTGACCTCAGACAATGCTTGCTCCAACTCCATTTCAAGTTGTTCTATGGAAGGAAGACTCTCTGCAATCTCTTTAGATAAACGGTGTGTTGCTACTCCGATCGGCGTGTTGATATTTCGTAGGGCATACTCCACCACTGTTTTACTTTTCGACGTGCATAAAATTAGTCCGATCGTTGGCTGATCATCAGGGTGACGGACTAAATCGTCGATCGCAGAGATATAAAAATTGACCTGTGATCCAAAACTTGGCTCAAAGTCACCAATTTTCAGCTCAATGACGACATAGCAACGGAGCCGGAGATGGTAAAAGAGCATATCGATTCGATAATCTCTGCCATCCACTTCGATCGGAAATTGCCGTCCGACAAAAGCAAATCCAACCCCAAGTTCAAGCAAAAAGTCTTGAATGTGAGCCACCAGCGCCTGTTCTAAATCTCTTTCCTGAGCATCTTTGCTGAGTGAGAGGAAATCCAGGTGATACGGGTCTTTCAAAAGACTCTGGGCAAGATCTGACTGCGGTTTGGGCAGAACTTTGTCAAAATTGGTAATTGCCTCACCCATCCGGCGATGCAGATGATTCTCAATCTGAAATACGAGCATATCTCTGCTCCAGCCGTTCTCGATCGCTTGCTGGGCATACCACTGCCGCTCCTCACTAGATTTCAACTTCTCAAGTAAAGCAATGTTGTGTCGCCAAGGCAATGTTGCAACGCTGCGTTGCAACATTGCTTCATCGGGGTACGTCTCTGCCAAGGACTTCATATATCTCATGTTTCGAGCAGAGAATCCCTTGATGTCAGGGAATTCACGTTTTAAGTCTTGCGCCAACCGCTCCACAACTTTTGCCCCCCATCCCTGCTCTGCTTCCTTGATGAGAAGTTCCCTGCCAATCTGCCAGTAAAGTGTGATGAGTTCCTGGTTCACCGCGAGCGCTGCTCTGACTTGAGCACGACGAATGCGGTCTTTCAGATTGTTTAACAGTTTGTCGTAGTCTTCTGGCTGAGAAAGCATAATATTTGGGATAGGGTGCCACAAAACGTCAGATATCAACGACAGCTTTCGTGAGCATCTTTAGCTGTGTCATTCTCTCATGCCAAGTCTATTGACTGGCAATATTATTTGCTTTCAGCAGATCAGTGCAATCTGCCGACGAGTAGCTCTCCACATCTTTTGGTAACGGGTTAGCTCGATTTCTTCATCGGCACTCAGCCGAGTCGCCTTGCCACAGGTAGAGTAATCGAGGCACTCTCCCGGCTCTAGTCCAGGCAATGAACTAGCGGCAACCCCAGCGGTCGCTTGTGAGCCTGAACCGCTTTTTGCCCCTCAAGGTGACGGAAATGCCGAGAGACTTTCATGTTTCAGATCTCTTTCGACCAGCTAATTTCTCCCAACCTTGCATAAATAAAAAATTTCCAACGTTCATAACCTTAGAAGCCCAAAACCATTCACCCAAAATTGGAGATAAGAACATGCTACGTAAAGTCGCTTCAGTCTCAGCCTTAATCCTCGCAGCTGTTCCTGCAATCTCCATGTCTGCACTAGCTGTGTCTGGCCCCAGAGTCACAGTCTTTAACCAGGGTGGCTATGTTGCTGACTACCAAGTTAGCTACACCGCAAATGGACAACGCAACGAAGTCAAAGTCTCTGGTGTGGTTGTCGGTAAAAAAGAAACCATCACCTTGCCTGTTGGTAGCCAAAGTATCAGTGTTCGGGGCCAGATGCTCACGGGATTGTTTTGGGAACCTAAGCGAGAACTGTTTAACCAAACGGCATCTGATGGAAGCTGCTTCAAGACCTATGGCACCATCTTCAGAGGTGACTGGTCACGGGACTGTACGGCTGATTTCTAGGCAATACAACTTTTCTGTAGAGTAGATTTTCTAATAAGTCTTATCTGGTATGACACAACAAACCCCGATCGGTTTCTAATAAATGAACCTTGCGATCGGGGTCATGCTTATTAAAGAATCTGCGAATCTAGCTCACGAAAATAGCCTTTATTATTTATTTGGGCAATCGAGGCAACTGTAATCGCTCTCTCACTTCAAGCATTTGTCGGATCGCCCTTCTTTATCTCTTCCTTGGCTGTGGATGCATTGGATCTGGGGGAAAGATAATCCTGCGATAGCGGTAGGTGGGAGATGTGTTTTAGGGTAACGTGTGATGGCTAGATCCTTTGATAGCAGTAGCTTTAACGAGTCAAGCTTTACCCTAAATCGATCGCCCTTTCTCTAACCGGGCAGCAGCCCCTCTACTCTGGCATAGCTCTGCTGAAACGGTCAGTGTTCGTTATCAAGTCACACAAGAATGCATTTTAAGGCTTCGCGCTGGCGATTCAACACTGCACCCTTTATTGGCGATAAGCGTTTTACGTTCATAAGGGACTGTAATAAACAGTGCATCCAAGCAAAAGCCCATCGCGGGTGGATGGGCATGGATCAGGGTGTGTAAGAGTGCTGCTGAGATCATAGGACAGGGCTTCTGGTCTGCTCGTGATTAGTATCACCAAGGCTATTTCTCCTGCCAAAAAGCCCACCGCTTACGGCAGGCAGGAGGGTGGTCTTGTAAGCAGTGCAATTGTACTATATTGCCCCATCAAGGACTGCATCCTGGACTACTTGAGCCTGATTCCACTGCAATTGCTTATTTAGGGTATTTTTTCTAGCGATAAACCCCTTGATATCAAGCTTTTCAAGGCTTTGAGCGTACCCTAAATAAGCGTTCGATAGCGCTCGGGGCTTCATTGACTTGGATGGCAGAGCTTTGTCTCTCTCATCAGGGCTGTGCTAAGAGAGGATCACCCTCACTCATAGCATCATTACCTGTGCATATTCTGAATTCAAGATTTGGCTAGTCAGCCTGCCTGCCTTAAAGTTGCTTTACAGCAGGTTCAAATGCGCCTTCGAGTCCCACCAACAGGTGAACTGGATGCTGAAACAGCTCTACTGCTGAGGGGTCAGTTTCTAGACCGAGTTCCCAGATTCAACCGCATGGTGACTATCAAGCCATCGTGACTCAACCCTCAAGACACTCAAAACCCTATGCCTCCTATGAGCGGTGTCACCTTCATGCGCTCTGCTGACTGTCTGGCTTCATGTCTTAGGTCTTCCTCAGCATCTTTCATCTGC
>DATNPL010000064.1:0-8762 GCA_036703255.1 Coleofasciculaceae cyanobacterium | reverse complement strand
CCCGCTCCATAATATATTCTTGAGGCAATTTCACCTGATGCGTCAATTTTTAGTTGAATCAAAAGTCTCTTTATTAATTGCACTAGCAACTTCTACCGTCTTTGGCTTGGCTCCTATTAGCTCGGTACAGGCTGCTGCGATTGGGCAAGCTCAATCTAATTCAACGGTTCAAACCTCTGGCACATTGGTGGCCTCCTATGAAAATTCCTGCGAAAGTGAAACTCTGTCAGTTGGCGATCAAATTACTATTGGTGAGTCAAACTTTCCCCTTGAAGGAGATGATAACGGACCCTACATCACATACACTTTAGAGGACGAAAACGATAACTACACCTATTCCGTAACGAGCTTCGAAAGTGATTGTCAAACAGTTTATCTTGAGACAGTCGAAGGACTTGATTTGTCGGGCAGCGATGTAGACGAATGATAATTCTGCACTGAAGACGCAGAAAATTCTAAAACATTTCAAGACTCAACGATTTGGGGAAGAACGCGTAAAGCACGTTCTTCCCCAAATCGTTTTACATCAAGGCAATGTGGGTAAGAAGGAGAATGGAATTGTTGCTGTGATGGCTTATGGCTTTGACCACTGGCTCTAAAACTTTGCCCAACAATTCAACTTCCTTCGTCAGCGTGGCTGCCCTACCATCAAACTGAGCGAGATTAGGGATAGGAATAATCTAAGACAACATGAGACAATTAGCGAAGCCTAATTCTGAAAACCTCAAGACAAAAGGGATTTGGTACTTGAAGAATTGGAAGTGCTGGTGCTAAAGAAGGTTGAAGAGGGATCAAAATCAAGCATCCCTCAATGATATTCACCACTTCTCAAGCACTCCCTAACTTTTCCCACTCTCGTAGCTCGTGCTACCTGTTCTTTACAAATTGGATGAAGTTAAGAGAGGGGGAACACCCCTATTGTCTCCACATCTCGAATTGGTCTTCTGAGCATCCATTAATGTACTGGTTAGAGACATACCCTTGAAGAGGCGAGTAAGGTGTTGGAGGTTCACCAGAATCCAGTGCTGCGATGTTGACCCAATCTCCAGTTTGGCTGGTTGCTCTCACCATATCTCCGCGATTAAGCTGAGTTACAATAGGCGACCTGCTATCAGGGCTTTCACGAACGTTAACATTATTCCCAGTGATAAAGCTACAGACGGTGTTGTTCTCAACCTCAATTTGGTAGTCTGGATCGTCCTGTGCAAAAGCGCGTTCCGTGTGGAAGCTCATTAGTACTAGCAACAAAACAATTAGTTTATGTGTCATTTGGAGAACTCTTTAAATGATCTTATCAGTAATGTGCATGGTTCAAAGAGTAATTGCCCTCAGTAACTTTGCGTGATTCAAGAAGTAATGGGGTCTACCCGTATTCTGATTGACATGAGAACAAAACATTCTCGCCTCACAACTCACCCCCAAGGAGATTTCAATCATGTCTACTCAATTCAACTCAGACATCAACGCCGCTCAATTTAACGTTCAATCCCCAGCTCAACCTAGCGTAGAAGACGAAACCAGCCTGGCGGTTAGCAGCATTGGAACGGAAGGTTGATGCAATTGTGGCTGCATCGCTTTTCCTACACAACGACCCTACCCCTGTGGGTACTCTTGGCAAAGCTCTCAGGAAAAGCAAGAGTCAAGAAAGTAGACATCTTAAGCAATCCAACTCCTTTAGGACATCTACCATGCAGACTTCTTCTAAACCCACACCAGCCACAACCCCTTGTCATAGAATGCCTGTGTTACGTCGCAACGATCGGCAAACGCAGCCAGACGAGATGGTAGCGTTTTTGCAGCGTCGATTGAACGCTTATAATTTCCCGCTTAAGATCGACGGGTTCTTTGGTGCCAAAACTGAAGCAGCCGTTACTGGACTTCAACGAAGAGGAAGCGACCACGACTCTTCAATATTGGTGGATGGCATTGTTGGCCCACAAACATGGGAAGGTTTGGCCGCCTGCCTCATCATTCGAGAGCAGTAATCATCTTCGTTGTAGCGATCACCAGATTATCAAAGAGAGAGGGGTACTGCTTGTCGGTACCCCTCTCCGTCTATGCGAGTTTCTCAAGCTTACCGGAGAGACTTTACCTGAGCCTGAACCACAGCAAACAGCATCCCTCCATTTGGCGATGCTTCGGTCAGGGATACATCAGGTTCTAGTGAAGGGCGATTCGCGCAAAGCCCTGTCATTGACAGGATTTGTCTTCTGAACGTTTCGCAACGCTCTAGAACGCGATCGCCCCCTTCAGCTAATTTCTCCTAACCTTGCATAAATCAAAAATTTCCATCGTTCATATCCTTAGAAGCCCAAAAACATTCACCCAAAACTAGGAAAGAGAACATGCTACGTAAAATCGCTTCAGTCTCAGCCTTAATCCTCGCAGCTGTTCCCGCCATCTCCATGTCTGCATTAGCTATGTCTGGCCCTAGAGTCACAGTTTTTAACCAGGGTGGGTATGTTGCTGACTACCAAGTTAGCTACACCGCAAATGGACAACGCAACGAAGTCAAAGTCTCTGGTGTGGTTGTCGGCAAAAAAGAAACGGTCACGTTGCCTGTTGGCAGCCAAAGCATCAGTGTTCGGGGGCAAATGCTCACAGGTTTGTTCTGGGAGCCTAAGCGAGAACTGTTTAACCAAACTGCATCTGATGGAAGCTGCTTCAAAACGTATGGCACAATCTTCAGAGGTGACTGGTCACGGGACTGTACGGCTGATTTCTAGGCAATATAGCTCTCCTACAGAGTGGATCTTCCAACAAGCGCTGACTGGCATGACACAACACCTCTTGATCGGTTTTTATATAGATGAACCTTCTGATCGGAGTCATGCTTGTTAAAGAATCTGCGAATCTAGCTAACGAAAATAGCCCTTATTATTAGCTTGGGCAATTGAGGCAGGTGCAATCGCTCTCTCACTTCAAGCTTTTGTCGGATCGCCCTTCCTTATTCCTTCTTCGGCTGTGAATGCATTGGAGCCGAAGGGAAAGACAATCCCTGCGATAGCGGTGGATGGGGGATGTGTTATGGCTAGATCCTTTGGTAACACTGGCTTTAGCCCCGTTAATCTTTACCCTAAATCGCTCGCTCCTATCCCCACCCTCCGGCTTTCCGCCTTCGAGTGAGACAATCACGATCGGTAAAACGGGGTCAGGCGGGGAGGAGTTCATGGGCGATCGCCCTGTGTCGTTAAATTCAGGTAAAGATAATTGCACTTATCTATATCTGATTATTGTAAGAATATTATGTATGTGGGAGCGATCGGCTCTCCTAATCCGCTTATTATCAGAATCAAGGCAATGAGATCAACCGCATGGGTAGACCCACAAACGAGAAGTGTTGGGCTTGTAGCCTGTTGACGGTGAGTAAAGCCCGTAAGCTGCATGAGACAAATCGGGGTGGCGATGGCTGCTCAGCGAGAAGAGTGAGCAAATCCTGAAGAAGAAGCTAAAGTTTTTGAAAGTAGCATATAACTATAGATAACCTGGTTTAAATTGATTCTAAACAGTAAAATTTGCTAAATTTCATGAGAACTCTACTGTCCTGACTAGCTCTAGCTATTGATCAAAAATTCTTTAATTATCAATTTTCTTCTTCTGTTCCTTTTAGCCACTTTAAATACACAATTGAGCAAAAAATCTAATTTGTAAAAGTAATGGAACATAAAGAATTAGCATCAGAAATTCTTCAAAAACAGCTAGATTGCATAAATGAGATTTACACTAAGGGATTCCTTTCAAGTGATTTCAGAGCTTGGCAAATGAAAAGTACGATAGCTCTTGAATCTCTGTTTGGCTCTAATTCCGCTTCTGTCCAGTCCTTTAAGAACATAAGCTATTCACCTACTCATGAGAATGCGAGATTGCCAGAGCTAGTGAAGAAGAAAGCTTTTGAGTCCGGGTTAGAACAAGCTAAGGCAATAATTTTAACCTGCCTTAAAATTACTGATAATTACAAACACATATCAGACTACTCACAAAAAGATGCTGTTCAGTTTATTGAAGACTTATGTAATCGCTTTAATCAAATTGCCAGGAAAATATGCACAGAGTATCGAGGTAGAAAGTCACTTAGTATAAATGATGAATATGATGTTCAGCATCTCTTTCATTCATTACTTTTCGTGAAGTTTGACGACATAAGACCTGAAGATGTAAACCCTAACTATGCAGGTGCGACCTCACGAGTTGACTTCCTTATTAAGCAAGAAAAAATAGTAGTTGAAGTAAAGAAAACTAGAGCAAATTTAAAGGATAAGGAGATTGGTGAGCAGCTTATCATTGACATGAAAAGATATTCTCAAAATCAAGACTGTGAAACTTTGATTTGTTTCGTTTATGATCCGGATCAATTGATCTTAAATCCATATGGATTAGAAAGAGACTTAAGTGGAAAACATAACAATCTTGAAGTAAAAGTCATCATTTCTCCAAAATCTTAAATAATTTAGAGAGTATTATCTATGGTGATTCCCTCCCCACTGAATCTTGCATTTATGAAAATGCAACGCCGAGCTGAAATGAATGAGCGGAACAAACTTGTTTCAACATTTGTTGATTCTGGATCTCTGTTTACTCTGCTTTCATCAGGAGATCATCAAGTTATTTATGGACGCCGAGGGACAGGAAAAACTCATGCTTTCATATACCTTGCAGAAATGGTGTCTAAGCAAGGAGATATTCCTGTTTACATTGACATGAGAAATATAGGCTCTAGCGGTGGCGTATATACCGACCCTAACTTATCGCTTGCTGAGCGTGCAACTAGACTCTTACTGGATACTTTATCGAGCGTTTGCGACATTATTTATGAGTTTGTACTAGGAGATAAAAAACTACTTGAAAATATTAGTCTTGAGCGGTCAATTGATGAATTAGCAAATAATATTTCTAGTGTAAGTGTTGTTGAATACCAAGTTAATGATCGAGAAGTTCATAGACAACCTAATATAAGACACACTGTTCGCTTCGGATCTATTGGACAACTATTAAGAAGTCTAATACGCAGTATATCTCCTAGAAAAGTTTGGATTTTGCTAGACGAATGGAGTAGTGTTCCACTTGAACTACAACCTTATTTAGGGGATTTTCTTCGGCGAACAATGTTTCCAGTCCAAGGTTTTATTGTAAAAATTGCTGCTATTGAACAAAGGACGCGTTTCCAACTACCTTTTACCGATGGTAATTATGTTGGCATTGAAGTTGGAGCTGACATAGCAGTGGATATCAATTTAGATGATTTTATGGTCTTTGATAATGATTCTGATCAAGCAAATAGTTTCTTTAAGGAATTAATATATAAACATTACCAAGCTATTGACGATGCTAACTTAGACAGTGGTCTAAATTCTCCTGATACTCTTGTAAGAGAAGCTTTTACTCAAAGTAATGTTTTTACAGAGTTTGTTAGAGCTTCTGAAGGAGTACCAAGAGATTCTATAAATATCATTATGCTGGCAGCAAAGAAATCTGTTAACAACAAAATATCAATGAATGATATTCGAGTTGCTGCTAGCCAATGGTATAGCCGGGATAAAGGTTCAACTGTTGAATCAAATCCAGAAGCAAGCGAGCTTTTACACTGGATTATTGACGAAGTTATCGGTGCCAGGAAAGCAAGAGCCTTTCTTTTAAAGAAGGACACAAGAAGTGATTTGATAGATCGACTGTTTGATTCAAGAGTTCTTCATGTTCTAAAGCGAAATGTGTCATCGAAAGAAGAGCCTGGTATAAGGTATGATGTCTATAAACTAGACTATGGTTGTTATGTCGATTTAATTAATACTCAAAAGGCTCCACTTAGTTCATTTCCTGAACTTGATGAACAAGAAGATCAGTCTTATGTTGAAGTTCCTTCTGATGATTACCGCGCTATTCGACGTGCAGTTCTGGACTTAAATAAGTTTGCAGAGAGGACGATTTAGCTACCCTTAAATAGGTCTATAAAGCAGGAAAATTGATGCTTTATTCACTTTGACAACTGCGTCTTATGAAAAGGCATTTTCTGTAGTAGCGGGGAGGGGGCAAGGTGACTTAGGGTAATTTGTAGCTGCTAGACCTCTTGAAAATGGTGACTTCTGCCTATCAAGATTTATCCTAAATAGCGATTGAGGATAAACTACAAAGCGATGATCATCCAAATTAACAAAGCTGTGGTTGCTCTCTTTAGGAGGCAAAGGTAGCAATACGATCGCTCTGGACAGATTCATCCTTTCGCTCAGCGCCCCTAGACGTAGCCTTGATTCATGACCATGCTCTTCTGTGTTTCATGGCTTTAAGCTTCACATCCAATTCCGTCGCGATCGCCATCGAATCGATGTGGGTCAGGCTGACGCACTGCAAAGTTTCGATCGGGAACATCGGAACAATCAAGATCAGGTGGTGGGGGTGCAATGCAGACCGTAGGATAGCTGGGATGGCAGCTCTGTTGGGCTGGGGCGGAGGCGGGTTGAAATAGCAGCAGCACCGAGACGATCGCCAATGTCAGCAGAATATAGAGTAGTTTCATGGTTCGTTGCCTTTTAGCGTCACTATTGGGGGTGTCCCTGTGGTGCAAGCATTTCCAGCCGCTTTTACTAATTCCCCATTTGGGCGCTGCTGGATGCACCGAACTTCACTGTAAAAATCGAGGTTAATCAGTCGATACCAGTAAGGGAAAGCCATGACTGCGGCGATCGGCATCAAGGCCAACACCACCCGTTTCCAGCGAATTCTCATATCAAGGCATTTGCTCTACGTGTCTAGAATGCCCAAATTGAGGTAGAGTCTATCTTCCATGAGCTTTGAAGAAGGGGCGATCGAAGCATCTATGGGTTGCATCTGCCTGCCCTGTCATCACTAACCTAGAGCTAACCTGTAAATCTGGGCATTCTGAATGAGTTAGTTTTTGCTGCATCTCAATGAACTCTCTTCTGCATAGCGTTCGACAAAAGCTGCTGCCTCTCTTGCCTCAGCCCAAAGCCAAGCATCCTCTGATTAGTGTCTACGGGCAGACAGAGAGCAACCTCCCGCTCGAAACGATTCAACCCATTATGGAGTGGCTATTTCTGAGCCTTTTGAGCGCAGGCTACTTTGGGCAAGCGCATCTGTTTTGGCTGCAATTCAAACTGACCTAACGCTAGAAAAGCAAGTGGGCATGTAGGGTATCACTTGCTGTGGTGAACTTCAACTCCACTCATCATCGTCCTCTGGAACTTCCACGTTCTGTTAGCATCAAGCCATCCACGGCATAAAGCCTGCCCCTATTGGAGATGCAAATGAATGACCACAGGCAATGCAAAGAATCAGCTTCTTCAACTGCTTCAGGATCTAGGTTGTCCTGAGTCCTATGCCACCTTTAAGTCAGAGAATCTGTCTCCTTCAGGTATTCATCACTCGATAGTCACAGTGACATTCCCAGATGGTCGTCAGGTCTGTGGGATAGGCAAAGGACAGCGTATTACCTATGCCGAGGTTGCAGCAGCGCAGGAGGCTCTTGACGTACTGCATTCTCATTACCCTGATCTCATAGTGAATTGGGATGAGATAAATGTCGAAGCCCAGGCAGGGGATGCGCTCATCAAGCTGGCTGCTTACCGTTCAAATGACACCTCGAAAGCCAGTGAGAAATCACAGCTTCTTCAGCAATGGGAATCTGACAATCATCTTGAGCGGATGTTTGACATCTGGAAATCCCAAGGCGATCCAGATTTGGAGGTATGGGGGGATAACCTTGGACAGAAGCACAAGGCTACCTTGGTTGAGGCACTGCTGTGGAGACGGTTTGGTGCGCAGGTGCTTGCGGCTGATGCGCCTCTGCATCTTCAGACCTTGCTCAAGATTATTGTTTTAGATTGACTTCATTAGATGAGAATGGAGATTAGCCTTGCGATCGCGGTAGGATGGGGCAGAGATGCTTGGGTGACTGTTAAGTTCAGCAGTGAGTAAAGCCTTAAGCATATCTAGACCTCTATTCACGGCAATTCCCTTTGCCTCAAGAGACTTTGCCAAAGCAGAGGCATCACTGTTTAAGGCGTTTAACAATGCCTACACCCCTTGATATAAGAAGCTTTAGCTAAGTTAGGCCGTACCCTAAATAGCATGGATTAGGAGCGCTGTTGGTATGGGATTGCCCTTCCTTATGGCATCAATAGCTGTAGGTGCGTTAGGGGCTAAGTATCAAGGCATTACCCTCTTGCTTCAAACATCGGAGTATCAGGGGCTTTGAGCTTCGTTTGAGAGAATTGCTGTAGCATTATATTGCCACACCTACGACTACTCCTGTAGATGCAATATTAGATTGAAGGTTATTCCTGCGGTAGCGGTGGGTGGGATGCGAAAGGACTATTTGAGTGCCTTCTTATTTGGCAAAACTGAGTTTCTCGATCGCCATTAGGCGCAATCAGTACGTGCCCATCTTTCGTCCCTCTGATATTGCTCTCACGCCTGACCAAGCGGCTGATCTGCTGCACCGATCGGTTTTTCTAAGCCAGCCAATAGATTTGGCTAGTCAGCCTGCCCACCTTAAAGTTGCTTTACAACAGTTTCAAATGCGCCTTTGAGTCCCACCAGCAGGTGAACTGGATGCTGAAACAGCTCTGCTGCTGAGTGGTCAGTTTCTAGACCGAGTTCCCAGATTCGATCGCATGGTGACTATCAAGCCATCGTGACTCAACCCTCAAGACACTCAAAACCCTATGCCTCCTATGAGCGGTGTCACCTTCATGCGCTCTGCTGACTGTCTGGCTTCATGTCTTAGGTCTTCCTCAGCATCTTTCATCTGC
>DATNPL010000062.1:0-5471 GCA_036703255.1 Coleofasciculaceae cyanobacterium | reverse complement strand
AGGTTGCTGACTTGCAATTGAGAGGATTGCAGTTGAGGCGATCGCCGTTGCAGTGCTCTCAGTCGCGCTAACAACTCTGCCATGCCAAAGGGCTTAATCAGATAATCATCGGCTCCAGCATCTAGACCCATAACTCGATCTTCCATCCGATCTTTTGCGGTCAGCATGAGCACAGGTAGCGAATTCTGATTCGCTCGCAGCCGCTGACAGAGTTCTAATCCAGAGATTCCCGGCAGTAGCCAGTCGAAGATGGCGACAGTGTATTGCGTCCAAGAGCTTTCAAGAAACTGCCAAGCTTCTGTTCCATCCGTCACCCAATCCACCACGTATTTTTCACGTTTGAGCGATCGCTCTAAAGCTGCGCCCAAATCCGGTTCATCTTCGACTAGCAGAATCCGCATGGCAAATTAACCTATCTATTTGGTGAAACTAAAGCGCCCATTCACTTTTTCACCCTTGATATCAGTGAGAACAGCAATTTTATATTCACCGGATACTGCTTCAGACAACATTGCTGTATAGTGCTTACCCTCTGCATCGTATTCAAAATCGACTTTCTTCTGAGAGCCATCAGGCAACTGAACTTGACCTGTCACTGTTGCTCCTTCAATGGCTTCGTGAGTATCGCCAGATTGCAGAAACAGATCCAGGTGAGTGCCGCTGGCTTCGGGTACTGCAACCAGATCTAAGTGATACGCTCCGACTTCAACCACTTGCCCACCTTGGGCAGGTGCAGAATGATCCGCTACCTTAGAGGACGCAGCAGGAGATTCAACAACAGGGGAGCTTGCTACAGAAGGACTTGCTGCAGGAGCGTCTGTAGCAGCTTGCTCTCCACCGCTAGTACAGGCTCCTAACAGCATCCCTAAGCTAACAGCAATAGCGGTAAAAAATTTGTTGACTTTCATGATTTGATTCCTTGCGTGAGTTAAATGACAAACTAGACAAGATTAAGCATTTCCTTGAATTCGCTCCATCTCCGGTTGAGAAACCTTGCCGTTCTCAACAACTGACCGTTTGGGAAAGAGATACTTGCCAAACTTCGCGTAAAGCGCGGGTAATATCAGCAGCGTCAGGGCGGTAGAGGTAAATAGCCCACCCAAGACAACGATCGATAAAGGTTGCAGCAACTCTTTCCCAGGCCCACCTGCGATCACTAGGGGTGCTAATCCTAACGCCGAGGTAAATGCCGTCATCAGAATGGCGTTGAGTCGTTCCATTGAACCCTGAATGAGGAGGTCTTTCAGCGGCATTCCGGCGGCAAACTTGGTGTTGTAGTTATCCACTAGCAGCAACCCATTTCGGGTGGCAACCCCGAATAGCGTGACAAAACCCACCAGCGAGGCGATCGACACGATGCCGCCCGTCAGCGCAACGGCAATCACGCCGCCCACCAACGCCAGAGGTAGGTTAATCATAATCATGGCGGTAGAAGCGACTGATTTGACCGACAGATACATGATGATGGTGATCACGACAAAGGCGATCGCGCTAAAGAGCAAAATGTTTTGAGATGCTCGTGCTTCCGCTTCAAATTGTCCAGCGTATTGGATGTAGTAACCCGTAGGAATTTGCACCTGCTGTTTTACTTTAGTTTGAATCTCATTGACGACCGAGCGCAAATCTCTTCCCTGAGCGTTGGCAGCGACCACAATCAAGCGAGAAACGTTTTCACGGTTAATCGTGTTCGGACCTGTGCCATCTTGAATGGTTGCCACCTGCGCCAGGGGAATTTTACTGCCACTGGGCGTATCAACCATTAAGTTGTCGATCGTATCTAAATTCTGGCGAGCTTCTGGCTCTAACCACACCACTAAATCAAAGGTTTGCTGTTGCTCCAAAACTTGCGAAACCACTCGTCCGTTGAGTGCCGTCTCAATCGTTTCTGAAAGTTGCCCGATCGTTAAACCATACCGAGCAGCGGCAATGCGATCGAACTGAATTTGAATTTGCTCGATTGGAATCTGGGGTTCAAGTTGAAGATCGACAATGCCGCCCACCGATTGCATCACATCATTGACTTGCTGTCCCAAAGTACGGAGTTGTTCAAGTTCAGGGCCAAAGATTTTGACAGCGATCGCGCTCCTGACCCCTGAAAGCACTTCATCCATGCGGTGAGAGATGAAGCCACCTACGTTAGGTGCTGCTCCCGGCACTTGGCTAAACTCCTCGCGCAATAGCTCCACACTAGCTTTGCGGTCTTTCATGCCTGCCTCGCTCAACTCCACATCCAGGTGAGCCAAGTTCACACCTGCGGCATCTGCATCGCCCGCCGCCCGTCCCGATCGCACCTGAATACTTTGAAAATTAGGATTATCCTTCAGCTTGTATTCCAGCACGGAAGAGGCGCTGTTCGTCGCTTCTAACGATGAACCGGGGTAGAGCAGCAGCGTGTTGACCAGCGATTGCTCTTGAAACTCTGGGAGAAAAATGCGTCCAAATGAGGGCACTACGATCGCCGCTGCCACTAGACTTGCCGCTGCAATGCTTAAGATAACGGTCGATCGTCGCATCGAAAACGTCAGCAATAGCAGATAAATTCTTTTGAAAAACCGGGCGACCCAGGGTTCGCGTTCAGGCAGGCGACCGTAGGGCAACAAAATCGCGCAGAGGGCAGGTGTGACGGTTAAAGCGACGACGCTAGAAGCCAATACTGCCGACAAGTAGCCCAATCCCATTGGGATGAAAATGCTGCCCTCTACTCCCGTGAGCGCAAAGATAGGTGAGAAGACAACGATCGTAATGATGGTGGCTCCAAACACGGAATCCCGCACTTCCTGGCACCCTTCAAACACCACTTCTAAAACAGGGCGAGGATGGGGAGAATATTTGTTTTCTCGCAAGCAGCGATAGACGTTCTCGGCATCCACGATCGCATCATCGACCGCAGACCCAATCGCCACCGCCAAACCTCCCAGCGTCATGGTGTTCAAACCCTGTCCGAGCCAGTTAAGTGCTAGCACACCGACCAATAAAGATAGAGGCAGAGCCGCCAAACAAACTGCCAAGTTGCGCCAGTTCATCAAGAACGGAACCAAAATCAAGGCGACAATGATGCTGCCTTCAATTAAGGCTTCCCGCACATTTTCGATCGAGGCATCAATGTAAGTCTCTTGGCGAAACGTTGTCGCCACCTGAATACCTTTTGGCAACCCAGCTTTTACCTCGGTCATGGCGGCTTCAACAGCACGGGTGACGGTAGGCGTGTCAGCTTGGGGCTGTTTGTTAACGATCGCCACGACTGCTTTCTGAGTGTTGACGCTGGCATCTCCGCGCTTCACGGCTGCGCCGATTTTCACATCGGCTACGTCTGCGATTCTAACGGGTGTACCATTACGAGCCGTAATCACAGATTGTTTTAAGGCTTCAATATCTTCAATGCGTCCAATGCCTCGGATTAGTTTTTCGCGATCGGGCGTGATCAGATAGCCACCAGGCGCATTCACATTTGCCGCCGCCACTGCATCTGATACGTCTTGGAGGGAGACGTTGAATGCCTGTAGTTTTTCTGGCGACACTAGAACCTGATACTGGCGCTCATCGCCCCCAAACACGATGACTTGCGTGACTCCCGGTACTCCCAGCAAGCGGTTTGTGACTTGCCAGTCAACAATTCGCCGCATCTCCATCAAGTCAGTTGTCTCAGAGGTGAAGGCGTAGGTGACGATCGTGCCAATGGGTGAACTGATGGGTGCGATTTGTGGAGGTTCAATCCCTTCTGGTAGTTTCCTTTCAGCAGACTGCAACCGTTCCGTCACAAGCTGTCTAGCTTGATAGATATCAGTGCCCCAGTTAAAAACCACTCTCACCACTGAAATACTAGCTGCACTAGAAGACCGGACTGCACTCACACCTGGTGTGCCATTGATCGCGCTTTCGATCGGCAATGTCACCAGCGATTCCACTTCTTCGGGAGCCAGTCCTGGTGCTTCGGTTTGAATTTCAACCTGCGGCGGTGCAAAGGTAGGAAACACATCTAATGGCATCTGAATGATGGTGCGGAAAATCCAGATAGTAAGGATCATTGCGCCCAGAATTACCAGCCAGCGGCGGGCAATCGCCCATTGAATAATGGAACTCAGCATAGAAATTTATTTAATCTTTAGTAGGGCAATCACTGACCAGACAAGAGCGATCGCTAAGCCTCAATTTAGTGATGTTGGTGAGGTGGAGTTCGGGCTTCAGAATCTGGCTGATGAGTCTCTACTAAGCGGTTCGTAGGCTCATGATCAGACCTAGACAGAGCGTGATGTCCGTTGTGGGAATCCTCTAAATGTTCCAAGGCATTGATTGTGGAGGCCAATCGGTTGCGGTTACGACGATTAGACCAGAAAGCACCTGCAACAAAGGTGCCGATGGTCAGTAATCCACCTGCCGGAATGACAACCCACCAGGGCAATGTTCCACCTGTGACGCTAGCTGCTGCCACTTCCGTTGCGGCTGTGTCCTCTGTTGCTCCTCTACGAAGCGATTGAGCATAGAGTTGATTGGCGCGTTGGGTCACAACGCGATCGCCGTCAAACAGTCCACTTTCTATTTCCACCAAATCCCCAGCCTCTCTACCCAGCGTTACCTCAACAGGTTGAAACGTGTTGCCATTCTGGACAAAAACAAGCGGCTGACCGTTTGCTTCGACAATCGCTGATTGTGGAATTGCTACAACGGGTTCTGGGGTGCGATCGGTCAGTACTTCTAGCTCAGCAAACATCCCTGGTTTGAGTGAACCCTCTGCGTTGTCGAGTTCTGCCTTGACGGGCACAACTCGACTCTCTCCTTCAACAACTGAGCCGATGGTGATGATACTACCTTCAAACACCTGGTTGGGAAGACCCAATACCATGACCCGTACTCTCTGTCTCTGAGAAACCTGATTGAGATCTTTCTCATAGATGTTAGCGGTTGCCAATACCACGCGATCGTCCACGATCGTCATCAAGGCTGCACCCGCATCCTCAGTTGATTGACCCAGCGTGACTGCGCGATCGGCGATCGTCCCAGAAATTGGAGCTTTGATCGTAATCGTGCCATCTGGATTGGGGGATGCACCCAGTTGTTGTAGTCGAGTGCTATAGGTGCCTGCACTCAGTTGGGCACGAGACTGTGCCACCTGAACAGCCGTTTGAGCACGCTCTACTTCGGTTCGGGCTTCCAAGACCTCTAGGCGACTTTCGGCTTCCGTTAAAGCGTTACGCGCTGAGGCAAGATGGGCCTCAGATTCCAAAAACTCTCGTCTAGGAATTGCCCCTTGTTTGGTTAATTCTTTGTCGCGATCGTATTGCTCTTGGGCTACCCTCAGTTCCGTTTGTGCTTGAGCAATGGCAGTCTGGGCTATTTGCTGCTGGCGATCGTAGCTTTGTTGAGCCAGTCGCAAATTAGCTTGAGCCTGCTGCATATCTCCTTGCCGCTCTGCGGAGTTTTCCAGGGCTGTAATGCGCAGTTCTGCCAGTTCGCCGCTTGTAATCACGGCCAGA
>DATNPL010000058.1:0-2214 GCA_036703255.1 Coleofasciculaceae cyanobacterium | reverse complement strand
TGATGGCGATCGAGGCTTCATTGACTTGGATGGCAGAGCTTCGCCTCTCTCATCAGGGCTGTACTGACAGAGGATCACCCTACCTCATAGCATCATCACCTGTGCATATTCTGAATCGTGATTAAGCTCGATCGCCTCTCTTCAAGGCTTTGAGTGTTGCTGAGTTGACGGGGCTTTGCTGAGCGAGGATTACTTTCTTCTATAGCCCTCATCTGTGAATGCTTTGTTGGGGTGAGGACAAGCTTTGCGGTAGCGGTGGGTGGGGGCTTTGGGTTTAGGTAACGGGCTTTCTCATCAAGACATGGCAGCATAGTTGTCAGACGACAAGCCTTGATCGTTGTAACGTCCAGAGCAATCCTCCTCCTACAATTGCACCGTTAACCAGCCCGAAAACAAGTCCTAAAACACTCAACTGTATAATTTCTCTTTCAGCATCATTAAAATAAATCGCATTGTAGCCATTAAAAAGGCTGTAGCCAGCATAAGAGGCAGCACCCCAACCTGCTGCCCAACCTAGTGCTGAACCAACTATATTGGCTAGTAATAGAATCATTAAACTAATGGGTTGAACTTGTTGCTTGAGTGTCGATAGTTGAATTAGCCCAGAAATAGCTCCTCCCACAATACCACCTGTAAATCCGTGGCGAATTAGGGTTTCAATACTGCATCTCATTGAACACCAATGATTGAAATTCATCCAAGTATGAAATTCCTCTATTACAAAAGTTGTGAATACACTGACGGGCAAAGCAATTAAGCTAGCCAATATCCACTTACGCCTCAGATTTGGAATGATTTTCTTAAGGCACAACCATTGTGCCAATCCCAATACCAATCCACTCATAACGCAATCAATTGTATTAGGAGAATCTATGGCAAAGTATCTATGACTTTCCGTATCTAATTCTTTTACTACACCTGCTAATGCAAAGCTTGTAACCAGGCAGAGAACATTAATTAATACCCATTGGCTCCAGAATCTAAAGCTGGTAGATCGATTGAACATTGCTATTTTATTATTCATTTACAAGGTTAAACTACCCAGGATCGCCTGCGGCATAACGTTCCCAATCACCCGCCGTAGATAGCTCTGAACCATCACTAACAACCTGCTGGCGGTCGGTGTGCATTGGGGTTGTTATGCCATGACGGTTGCATCATTTTGCAACCTGACTATAGCTTTAATCAACTCATAGACACTTTACTACTGCACACCGGACAGACACCATGTTTCAGGTTTGAGCGAACTGCTATTCCACACGATTGACATTCACCAAACTGGCAAAATCCCCACTCTGGGCCTAGTACGTCTTCGCCATACTCTTCTTTATCAACATATGCAACTGCCTCAATTTCCCAACTTCCCCCATGTTCTGGTTCCCCTGCATTGTTTTCTAAAAGACGAGAGGCAGTACCTAGAAAAAAGCAGTTCTTGTTGTACTTGTCCTCTTCAGGATTAGGTTTACGGGTTTGAAAAGCAGCAAACAAAATCTCTCGAAGTTCAGGGTCAGAACATCGTGAAAGGTACTCTACTACTTTGTCTCTCTCATTTTCTGGCATTCATTAAAACCACGTTTATACTTTGATTTACAAGCTAACACCATGAAACCATAATCGCTTTGATCAATCTTGAACACCGACAGATGCACCTTCGGCTGCGACCTCACCAAGAACTTGCGGCATAACTTCTTATTGGACGGAAAGTTTCCGCATATCCACCCTAAATGAGGTGGATCGCCAGATGATTTCTGCATATCACCCCAAATGAGGTGGATCGCAAGAATCCTCCCGTATATTACGCTGACCAAGCTGGATCGCAAGAACCTTTCCGCATATTTTCAGGCTTTTACAGCCGCTTCTAGCCAAGCCTTGTCGTAGGTGAAGCTTTCCCAGTTGAATTGCATTCTCACTCTTCCATTGTCACAGCGGATTCAGGATGTCATAGCTGGTGCTTCAAAGATGATGCGGTAAGCGTTTCACACTTCACTTAGTAACTGCCCTCACATCAAGGCTTTGAGTGCTTTGCTGGAGGACGTTGCTCACAGAGAATTAGCCTAAGAATACCTCCTTGCCCTGTGGGTGCTTTGTTAATTGGAGGTCATCCTTGCAAGAGCGGGAGTGGGGAGTGAGGGGAGCGTTAACTCATGCCTCGTCATCGCTATTTAGGGTATTTTTTCTAGCGATAAATCCTTTGATATCAGGCTTTTCAAGGCT
>DATNPL010000050.1:0-1878 GCA_036703255.1 Coleofasciculaceae cyanobacterium | reverse complement strand
ATCTGAGTCGTTGCCATTGCGACTCGTTTAAGTCACCCCGACGGTGAATTGAATTTGGAGGAAGAATCATGGAAGGAGGCTGAACCCATCAGATCTAGGCTAGCTAATCGTTCCAAAGGGTTTTAAAACACGCCCTAGTAGGGGTCAATTCCCCGCCGCTCTGCGGCGAAACTTCAAGCTTGCAATGTCAGCCATTGGCTGACGAGCAAAACGGGTTCCATACCCCGCTGCTTGCGGCGGGGTCGTTGATTCACCGATTTGCCTAACCGCAGCCGAGTTGTGAGCAGTACCTTAAAGCGAGTCTCGGTCAAGGGCGGCAAATAGGGTTCGATCGTGTCATAGTCGGTCACATCATCGAAGATCAGCAGCGCGTCTCCCGATCGCCAGTTACGCCAGCAATACTTCACCTGATCCAGCAACTCGAACGTATCGGGAGGATTGAGCGACAATTGCGACTGGGCAAATCGCACCAGTTGAGTTCCTACCTCTACCGCCCTCGCCTGAAGCCAGCAGATTCCAGCCGGATAGCGTTGCCTGTAAGCCAGCGCATATTGCAGCGCTAACTCCGTCTTGCCCATACCACCCATGCCCGCAATGGCAGATACCGCGACCCGATCGCCGTGCTGCAACATTTGGTCTAATTGCTCGATCGCCTCCGTCCGTCCAACAAACTCCACGACACCACTACGCGGCAAGTTCTCTGGAATTGCATCCAACAAGCAACAATCGGGCGTGACCAGCGTTGATCCTGGCGATGAAACTGTTGCTGAAACTCCACCAATTCGGGAAACTGAGACAAAATTACACTGGCCGCAATTGCCCCACCACCCAAATCAATCGATCGATCGCGCGTAAATTTCACAATCCCACAAACTTTCCCCGTCCGCTGATTCAGCAAGGGCGACCCACTCATTCCCGGTCGCACCTGCCCCAAAGCAAACTTGATCAGTGCTGGCTCATCTCCCGTTAACCCTTCACAGCTAAAAGTCGCTGGGCAGCCATTGGGAAAGTCTTGATCGGGATAACCAAACAGATGAAGCGGATCGCGTGATCGAATTTCTGCATCTAAATATACACAAGGTGGATTGGTATCGTTGGGCAGCATCAGTCGCAGCAGGGCTAAATCACAATCAGGTAGCGATTGCTCCACTATGGCTTCTGCCCAATTCTCCTGGTTCTGCCACCGAATTTGAACAAGTTGTCCTCGTGCCCCTACTACATGAGCACAGGTAAGAATCCACTCTGGAGCCACAAAGAAACCTGTGCCCCAACCCACGCGATTGGGAATCGTGATCTTGACCGTACAGTGTTGCAGCAGATCCTCTAGCTGGCTCATGGTTCAACTTTTTTGGGTCGCTCCCATTCCAGGGTGATTTCTAGATTGGCTTTGCCAGAGCCTTTGACGATGACTGCCGTTAGCTGTCCAGACTCGATCGCCAGTTCCATACCAAACTTGACCGTTGCTTTTTTGGGTTTTACCTTGCGAATAGGTGCAGCAATCATCTCTACCACTCCTTCGATCGCCTCTGCCACAGGCTGAAACTGTTTAGGGT
The DNA here is from genome assembly GCA_036703255.1 of Coleofasciculaceae cyanobacterium. Taxonomy (GTDB): domain Bacteria; phylum Cyanobacteriota; class Cyanobacteriia; order Elainellales; family Elainellaceae; genus Drouetiella. The sequence goes on along the minus strand of DATNPL010000050.1, from coordinate 325 downwards.
CAAAACTGACATCTTCTCGCCCGGTTTGTGTCACCTCGAATTTGACGATCGCGCCATTGGGAAGCTGGACAGGAATAGTATCACTGCGGGAGTCGGCAAAGGTCATGGGATGGGGGCTTGTTGTCGATTGAGGTTATCCCGTCCGTTATACCCTTAGATACAGCGATTCTTAAAATTCTTTAAGTTACAGCGGTTGTTGAATGAGTAAGCCACAATTTGGTAGGCTAAGTCATCCCAGCCAGATAGGAAATAGCCCGTGATGCCTGCTCCCTTATCTATTGATTTACGACAACGAATTATCGCTGCATATGAAGCCAAAGAAGGC
>DATNPL010000045.1:0-4292 GCA_036703255.1 Coleofasciculaceae cyanobacterium | reverse complement strand
TCTGGCCGTGATTACAAGCGGCGAACTGGCAGAACTGCGCATTACAGCCCTGGAAAACTCCGCAGAGCGGCAAGGAGATATGCAGCAGGCTCAAGCTAATTTGCGACTGGCTCAACAAAGCTACGATCGCCAGCAGCAAATTGCCCAGGCTGCCATTGTCCAGGCACAAACGGAACTGAAGGTTGCCCAAGAGCAATACGATCGCGACAAAGAATTAACCGAACAAGGGGCAATTCCTAGACGAGAGTTTTTGGAATCTGAGGCTCATCTTGCCTCAGCACGTAATGCTTTGACGGAGGCCGAAAGTCGGCTAGAGGTATTGGAAGCCCGAACCGAAGTAGAGCGTGCCCAAACGGCTGTTCAGGTTGCACAGTCTCGTGCCCAACTGAGTGCAGGCACCTATAGCACTCGACTACAACAACTGGGTGCATCCCCCAATCCAGATGGCACGATTACGATCAAAGCTCCAATTTCTGGGACGATTGCCGATCGCGCAGTCACGCTGGGGCAATCAACCGAGGATGCAGGTGCGGCCTTGATGACGATCGTGGACGATCGCGTGGTATTGGCAACCGCCAACATCTATGAGAAAGACCTCAATCAGGTTTCTCAGAGACAGAGAGTACGGGTCATGGTATCGGGTCTTCCCAACCAGGTGTTTGAAGGACAGATCACCACTATCGGCTCAGTTGTTGAAGGAGAGAGCCGAGTTGTGCCTGTCAAGGCAGAGCTAGACAATGCCGATCGAGCACTCAAACCAGGGATGTTTGCTGAACTGGAAGTGTTAACCGATCGCACCCCAGAACCCGTTGTAGCAATTCCACAATCAGCGATTGTCGAAGCAAACGGTCAGCAGCTTGTTTTTGTCCAGAATGGCAACACATTTCAACCTGTTGAGGTAACGCTGGGTAGAGAGGCTGGGGATTTGGTGGAAATAGAAAGTGGACTGTTTGACGGCGATCGCGTTGTCACCCAACGCGCCAATCAACTCTATGCTCAATCGCTTCGTGGCGGAGGGGCAACAGAGGAGACAGCTGCAACGGAAGTGGCAGCAGCTAGCGTCACAGGTGGAACATTGCCCTGGTGGGTTGTCATTCCAGCAGGTGGATTACTGACCATCGGCACCTTTGTTGCAGGTGCTTTCTGGTCTAATCGTCGCAACCGCAACCGATTGGCTTCCACAATCAATGCATTGGAACATTTAGAAGATTCCCATAACGGACATCATGCTCTGTCCAGGTCTGATCATGAGCCTACGAACCGCTCAGTAGAGACTCATCAGCCAGATTCTGAAGCCCGAACTCCGCCTCCCCAACATCACTAAATTGAGGCTTAGCGATCGCTCTTGTTTGGTCAGTGATTGCCCTACTAAAGATTAAATTTCTATGCTCAGTTCTATGATTCAATGGGCGATCGCCCGACGCTGGCTGGTAATCTTGGGCGCAATAATCCTTACTATCTGGATTTTCCGCACCATCATTCAGATGCCATTAGATGTGTTTCCTACCTTTGCACCGCCGCAGGTTGAAATCCAGACCGAAGCGCCAGGACTGGCTCCCGAAGAAGTGGAATCGCTGGTGACATTGCCGATCGAAAGCGCGATCAATGGTACACCGGGCGTGAGTGCAGTCCGGTCTTCTAGTGCAGCTAGTATTTCAGTGGTGCGCGTGGTTTTTAACTGGGGCACCGGTATCTATCAAGCTAGACAGCTTGTGACGGAACGGTTGCAGTCCGCTGAAAGCAAGCTGCCAGAAGGGATTGAAACTCCACAAATCGCACCTATCAGCTCGCCCATTGGCACGATCGTCACCTACGCCTTCACATCCGAGACAACTGACTTGATGGAGATGCGGCGAATTGTTGACTGGCAAGTCACAAACCGCTTGCTGGGAGTGCCGGGAGTCACGCAAGTCATCGTGTTTGGGGGCGATGAGCGACAGTATCAGGTTCTAGTGTCGCCAGAAAAACTACAGGCATTCAACGTCTCTCTTCAAGATGTATCAGATGCAGTGGCGGCGGCAAACGTGAATGCGCCCGGTGGCTACTTGATTACGCCCGACCGTGAAAAACTAATCCGAGGCATTGGACGCATTGAAGATATTGAAGCCTTAAAGCAATCTGTGATTACGGCTCGTAATGGCACACCCGTCAGAATCGCAGACGTAGCCGATGTGAAAATCGGCGCAGCCGTAAAGCGCGGAGATGCCAGCGTCAACACTCACAAAGCAGTCGTGGCGATCGTCAACAAACAGCCTCAAGCGGACACGCCTACCGTTACCCGTGCTGTTGAAGCCGCCATGACTGAGGTAAAAGCTGGGTTGCCAGAAGATATCCAGGTGGCAACAACGTTTCGCCAAGAAACTTACATTGACGCCTCGATCGAAAATGTGCGGGAAGCCTTAGTCGAAGGCAGCATCATCGTCGCCTTGATCTTGATTCCGTTCTTAATGAATTGGCGTAATTTGGCGGTTTGTTTAGCGGCGCTGCCTCTGTCTTTGTTGGTTGGTGTACTGGCACTCAACTGGCTTGGACAAGGGTTAAACACCATGACATTGGGAGGTTTGGCGGTGGCGATCGGGTCTGCGGTCGATGATGCGATCGTGGATGCCGAGAACGTCTATCGCTGCTTGCGAGAAAACAAGTATTCTCCCCATCCTCGCCCTGTTCTAGAGGTTGTCTTCGAGGGGTGTCAAGAAGTGCGCGATTCTGTGTTTGGAGCCACCATCATTACGATCGTCGTCTTCTCACCTATCTTTGCGCTCACGGGTGTAGAGGGCAGCATTTTCATCCCAATGGGGTTAGGCTACTTGGCGGCAGTACTGGCTTCTAGCGTCGTCGCCTTAACCGTCACACCCGCCCTCTGCGCGATTTTATTGCCCTACGGTCGCCTGCCTGAACGAGAACCCTGGGTCGCCCGGTTTTTCAAAAGAACTTATCTGCCACTGCTGACGTTTTCGATGCGGCGATCGACCGTTATCTTAAGCATTGCAGCAGCAAGTCTAGTGGCAGCGGCGATCGTGGTGCCCTCATTTGGACGCATTTTTCTCCCAGAGTTTCAAGAGCAATCGTTGGTTAACACGCTGCTGCTCTACCCCGGCTCATCGTTGGAAGCGACGAACAGCGCCTCTTCCGTGCTGGAATATAAGCTGAAGGATAATCCTAATTTTCAAAGTATTCAGGTGCGATCGGGTCGGGCGGCGGGCGATGCGGATGCCGCAGGTGTGAACCTAGCTCACGTGGACGTGGAGTTGAGCGAGGCAGGTATGAAAGACCGTAAAGCTAGCGTAGAGCTGTTGCGCGAGGAGTTTGGCAAAGTGCCGGGGGCAGCACCTAACGTAGGTGGCTTCATCTCTCACCGCATGGATGAAGTACTTTCAGGGGTCAGGAGCGCGATCGCCGTCAAAATCTTTGGGCCTGAACTCGAGCAACTCCGTACTCTGGGACAGCAAGTCAATGATGTGATGCAATCGGTGGGCGGCATTGTCGATCTTCAACTTGAACCCCAGATTCCCGTCGAGCAAATTCAAATTCAGTTCGATCGCATTGCCGCTGCTCGGTATGGTTTAACGATCGGGCAACTTTCAGAAACGATTGAGACGGCACTCAACGGACGAGTGGTTTCGCAAGTTTTGGAGCAACAGCAAACCTTTGACTTGGTAGTGTGGTTAGAGCCAGAAGCTCGCCAGAGTTTAGATACGATCGACAACTTAATGGTTGATACGCCCAGTGGCAGTAAAATTCCGCTGGCGCAGGTGGCAACCCTTCAAGATGGCACAGGGCCAAACACGATTAACCGTGAAAACGTTTCTCGATTGATTGTGGTCGCTGCCAACGCTCAGGGAAGAGATTTGCGCTCCGTCGTCAATGAGATTCAAACCAAAGTAAAACAGCAGGTGCAAATTCCTGCGGGTTACTACATCCAATACGCTGGACAATTTGAAGCGGAAGCACGAGCATCTCAAAACATTTTGATCTTTAGCGCGATCGCCTTCGTCGTGATCACCATCATCATGTATCTGTCGGTTAAATCAGTTGCTTCTACCGCCATGATTATGATTAACCTACCTCTGGCGTTGGTGGGTGGCGTGATTGCCGTTGCGCTGACGGGCGGCATCGTGTCGATCGCCTCGCTGGTGGGTTTTGTCACGCTATTCGGGGTTGCTACCCGAAATGGGTTACTGCTAGTGGACAACTACAACACCAAGTTTGCCGCCGGAATGCCGCTGAAAGACCTCCTCATTCAGGGTTCAATGGAACGACTCAACGCCATTCTGATGACGGCATTTACCTCG
>DATNPL010000008.1:0-4275 GCA_036703255.1 Coleofasciculaceae cyanobacterium | reverse complement strand
GCCCCGGCGCGATCGAAGGCCGCCTGGATGGCCGTGCGATCATCCGCCACGCCATCGCCCAGCCCGCCGAAGTCGTTGGGCAGCACCGCCTCGCGGTCGCGCAAGTACTTGGCGAAGTCGGTCTTGTTGAGATTGGCGTTGAGGACCAGCAGGTCGTCGATGCGTGCCGGCATTTTTCCCGAATCTCCGATCAGAGGGCGGTGGCGGTGACCGGGCCGGCGAAGGCGGAGACGTTGCCCTCGGCCGAGACGCTGCGCAGCCAGTACCAGCGGGTCTGGCCGGTGGTGAGGCCGGTGCGGTCCCAGGGCAACGCGGTCGGCTCGCTGGCCAGCTTGGTGGCGGCGGCGAGGCTGTTCGACGCCGCCTCGAACACCTGCAGCCGCACGGCATCCGCGGGAAAGCCGCCCGAGAGGCGCACGCCGCCCGCGATGCCGGTGGTAGCCAGGCCGGACGCGGCGGCCGGCACCAGCGCCTCCCGCCAGCCCGACACCGCGCCGCTGCGCGCCTGGGCGCGCACGCGGAATGCGGTGGGCTCCGCGGTGGGGATGGCGACGGCGGTAGCGCCGAAGCCTCCCGCATAGCCCTGCCAGACCGCGACGGACGCGGGCCGGAACTCGATCTCGTAGCCGGCGAGATAAGCCGAACCCACGGCGGACCAGGACACCGCCATCGCGGTGAAGGCCACTGCCAGCGGCGTCTCCACCAGGATGGTAGCGGGCGCGGCGATCACGCCCGGGTTCGGCAGCACCACGGACGGGTTCTGCCCCGTCGCGCGCTCATCCGTCGCCGAGTTCCACGCCCAGACGGCGGGATCCTCCTCGGCCAGTTGCAGGTTCACCCCGCCATCCGGCGCCAGCGCCCAACCCGTCACGCGGGCCGGGAATGGCGTCAGGCGTTCCAGCGCCACCGTCACCCCATCCCAGGGCCGCAGCCGCAGCGCCGAGAGGTTGGCCTGCATCGCCACCTCGCGCTGGCGGCGATTGCGCTCCAGCTCGATTTTCATCAGGCGCTGGACGGTGGCCGCCGAGGTGGTAAGCGGGAACTCCATGTCCCGGTAGATCGCCTCGCCACCATCCTCGGTGACATAGTTGCTGGCCAGCAGCGGCGGCGCATCGGTCGGCTGCCAGGCGGCGGCTGGCTCGACATAGACAGCACGCACCCCGTTGAAGAGATCGCGCCGCGGGCGCGAGCCGACGATGGTGACGTCGCCGCGCAGATCGTCGGAGGTGAGGGTCGCGGCGGGAAGCGCCGGCGCCCCCGCGTGGATGTAGAACCGCCCGCCCGACACCACGAGCGCACCCGCCATGGCGGCGACCAGCTTGCGGGTGATGGCGATCTTGCCCTCGCCCAAGGTGACGGCGCCGTTCACGGTGTAGCGCCGCTCGGCGGTGCCATCGCGCCGGCCCATGATCTCGTCGCAGATGTTGGCCGCGGCCATGAGAGCCGGCAGGTCGATGTCGGCCCAGGCGGCTCGCCAGCCAAAGGGCGAGGTCAGGTACCAGGCCAGGCAGAGCGCGGGATTGTCGGACCAGCCGGTGGCGCCGGTGCGCGGATCGAGGATGGTGTCCGCCCCCTCGACGATGGCCGACAGGCTGGGCGCGCCGGAGGGAAAGGCCTCGGGCCGCAGCTTGAGCCGCACGGCGAGGTAGGCGCGCCCCTGGCCACGATGGGCGGCGGTCCACTGGCCGCCCGTGTCCGCCACCAGATTGGCATTGGCGGCCTGGCCGGGATCGCCCAGCGCACGGTCGATGCGCAGAAGGCCGGCGAACTTCGCGTCGGTGGAGGCGGTGCCGTTCAGAAACACCTCGCCGATGGCGCGCACACGATGCGCGGCCAGCACCACGACGACATGCAGGAAGCCGTCGGCGCGGCCCTCGTCGTCGGTGGCGGAATGCAGGAACACGACGGGGCCGGAGGTGCGGCAGCGCCCAAAGACGATCTGGTGCTCGGTGATGGGTTGGCGGAAGGACTGGGTGCGGCCAGCGCCGGGCGTGCGGGGATCGAAGCCGGAGCCCGGCCCGGTGTCGGTGCCTGGCGTGACGTTGGCGCTGCGGGCGGCGGAGGGCGACTTGGGGCGGAAGACCGCGGCACCGACGGCCGAGACCACCAGGGCGGCGCCGGCGGCCGCCACGGCGCCCAGGACGCCGCCGCCGATGACGGCCGAGGCAGCGGCCCCTGCGGCAGCGGCGATGAAGGGAATGGCGACGGGCATCAGCCAACCCTCCAGGCAATAGTGCAAGCGGTGATGGGCAGGCGGAGCAGGCCCGCGGGCCCGACGAAGGCGGCGCGGCCGGCATCGAGCACGACGCCGAGGCGATCGGGGTCGGCGGCGAGCACCACGTCGCCTGCGCGGGCGAAGGGCACCGGGACGCGCGGGTAGCCGGCGGTATCCGCCATCGCCGCCAGCGTGGGGCGGTGCTGCCAGGACGGCCGCTGCCCCGCGCAGGCCACCACCGCCGCCATGGCAAAGCGCCCGCAGTTCCAGCGCGCCGCGTCGAAGGGCCGATGCTCCGCCGCCGTGATCAGGGCCGCCAGCCGCTCGGGCCAGTCGGGCAGCCGGCCCGGGGGCGAGCCCCTCACTGGATCGGCAGCCGGATCTCCGCCTCCTGAAGCGCCGGCACGAACTCGAAGAAGCGATCGCCGGGATACTCGGCCTGCTGGTCGGCGTCCGTGTAGCGCCGCACCTCGGCCCGCTCGAGGTCGACCAGCCGGCTCTCGCAGGCCAGCGCGACGGAAGGCTCCGCGCCGTCCGTCACCTCCATCGTGTCCATCAGCCCGGCCCAAAGCGGAAACGGATCCGCGACGAATGACCCTTGGGCATCGAGCAGCGCGCCCCACAGCGTGACCGGCCGCAGGCGGTAGCTGCGCTCGGCCAGCGCGATATCCACCACCTCCTGCGGCACCGGCGACAGCGCGAGGGTCAGCCGCACGGCGCGTAGCTCCACCGTCTCCTCCACATCCGAGATGGCGCCGATGCCGCCGGCGCCCTCGAACACCTTCCCGGCCCAGTCGAGCGGCCCGAGCCCGGTCCAGACGCGAAAGGGGCCGGTGGCGAAGTCGAGCTCGACCAGCACCACCGGCGTGGCGATCGGCGCCGTGGCGGCAGCCGCGGCCTGGTTGCTGAGGCGTGGAGTTCCGGACATCAGAGGGCTTCCTCGAGGCGGAGGGTCACGGCGGTGAAGGGCCCGGGCCGCGTCGGGTTCGCCGCCTCGTCATCCGAGACCAGGCGCATGGGCACGCTCGGCAGCGACAGGATCAGCGGCTCGCCCACCACCACCGCGGCGCGCAGCGGCGGCGCGATGGCGATGGTGGCGGTGCCGGCACCAGACGCCGCGACCGCGGCGGTGGCGATGTATAGGCGCCCGCCGAGGCCGATGTAGTCGCCGGCGCCGACGGCCACGGTGCTCGGCCACCAGCCCTGCGTCACGATCGACAGCGCCCCGCGTGGTGCACCAGCCGCCAGCGACGGGTTGCCGGATCCCACCACCAGCCCGGTCCCGTCCGTGAAGATCGTCGCGTCCGAGAAGCTGTACGGCCCGGTCGGCACATCGCCCTGGCTGCGCGGATCGCCGGTCCGGTATTCCCGCCGCCAGTCCCAGATGCGCACCGTGTTGGCCGAGCCGGCGAGTGCCGCCAGCAGCCCGTCCATCACCCCGGCCTGCACGCGGCCCAACGGTTCGAAGCTCGCCTCCGCCACCCACCGCGCGCCCTCGCGCCGCAGGACCTGCGTGGCGCGGGTGACCGGAGAGACGAAACGCAGCGTGTTGTGCTGCAGATAGAAGCTGAGGCGGCTCGGGCGCAGCACGGCCGGCCAGGCGTATTCCGTCATTGGCCCTATCCCCGCACGATGGAGGTGGCGCTGCCGCCGCGGCGGATGGCGTCGAGCGTGGCCGCACTGGCCTGGCGCACGATTTGGGCCGAAAGCACCCGCAGCCGCGCCTCGACGCCGGCATCGGCACCGCGCGCATCGATCGTGATGCTCTGGTTGATCACCGGGCTACCCGGCGCCATGCCATTGGGCAGCACGGTTCCACTGCGGTTCGGCACGAACCATTCGGGCCCGCGCTCGCCGACAATGTAGGGCTGCCCGCCCGCCACCGGCCCGCCCTCGGCGCGGAACAGCCCACCTAGCGCCGAGCCCAGCCCTGAGAAGATCGAGCCGAAGTCAAAGCCGGCGAGGCTGGAGGTCACCGCCGTGCCAAGCGGCTCGGTGATGGTGCGCCGGACCACGATGCGGGCGATGTCCTGCAGGATGCCCTGCAGCACCTTGGAAAA
>DATNPL010000210.1:0-24854 GCA_036703255.1 Coleofasciculaceae cyanobacterium | reverse complement strand
TTCATTCAACGCATGATAGAGGCGGGAAGTAGGTGCCATTGATTTTGCCGATTTGTGTGGTAACTTTCAGCTTAAACCAGGCTCTGCTTCCCTCCTGGCTTTCGTTTCATCTCCCAATACTTTTGTCAGTCAAGCAGGGATATCGCCACTGATGAACCATAAAAAGATATGTGTATCCAGCAAAATTCTCATTTGCCTTCGAATGCGCTAAGAAGGTCTTCCGGCAAAGGAGCATCAAAATCATCTGGAACGGTAAACTCGCCTGCACACAAACCAAAGGGTCGCAATTGCTTACTACTGGCGATAGGTCTAATTTCGGCAATAGGCTTGTCAGATCTAACAATGACAAGAGTTTCGCCTGCCTCTACCTGATGAAGGTACTTTAAGGGATCACGTTGAATTTCATCAATAGTTACATTCAGCATCAGCCTACCTCGGTGCAATTTTAATGAGCAAACAAGTCTCCAAAGCCTATAAACGATTCAAAGGCTCTCTAGGTAAAGAGTCTTGATCTGAAAAGCAACTTTAAAGGTTTAAGGCGTTCCGGAGAAAAAGTTGGACGTGCTAGTAACAGTTCTACTGCTGCTTCATGATATTTCAATCTATCCATAATTCTAGAAAAGACTGAGTTGCTCAGACTTGGAAGAAGGTAATAACGTATCCTACAAGTGGTGAAGACTGCTAACGGTGCCCATCACCCGCCGCAGATACCTCTCCATCGTTATCGATCGCTCTAAGCGGTCAATGTGCATGGGCGTTGTTATGCTGTAATGCTTACTCAGCATAGCTTTGCTCCAATATCCCACTTGCAATTGCCTGGAAATCTTTAACAATACTTGGTAGCACACTTGGATCAAAGCTAAACCCGAACTTCAATTCATGCTCAGACCTTGATAACTGCCCAAACAAAGCCATGTGACCAAGACTATCTGTAGAAACAATTCTTAGCCAGAACTGACTTGGTGACATTGATGAAAGTTCTGCTTCACCCTGCCTTTGATTTTCCAATTCTCGCAACTGGTCAACAAAACTTCTTAGGCTTTGAAGATCAACCCACATCCAACCTTGACCTGCGAACCCAGATGATCGCACTCTAATCTCAAACCGCGTATCTCCTGGTGTAGGCAAATGATCAGGGATGCGCTCTGTCGCAATCATCTCAAGAAAATTATTACCTTCACGAATTAACATCGCTACACCTTCAGTTTTGTTGTTTCATCAAACACTTTTTGAGAGCTTCAAGGCTGACAAATAGTTCTGCGATTACTATCCTCACCGGAGAACTTGCAGCTAACGATCCCACTCACCGGACATAAACAACCTTTGCAATTCAACATATCAGGAAACCTTGTTCCGGTGCAGTGGACTTGTTGGACAGCGCAATTACTACTACAGAAACCGCTTCTCAAAATAGATTCTCTCCATTCCATGCCAAGGACTTCTGCTAAGCTCTACGTAGCCATTGCTAATATACAGTTGTTGAGCTGCTATCTGTATTGATGTTGCCTGTAGGGTCAAAGTTGTATAGCCCAACCTGACGGCTTGAGTTTCCAGGTATTCTAGAAGACGCTGACCACAGCCAAGTTGCTGAAAATCAGGGTGAACTTCTATCCGTCTAATCTTCGCCTGATTACTGGAGATACGTTGAAACCCTCCCATCGTCACAAGCTGGTTTTCTAAATATCCAACGATAAATTCACCTCCACTGTTCTGGTAAATGTCGGAAATTTCATTTAGGTCATTGTTCCACCTCTTCTCTCCTCGATAGGCTCCAGTTTGTTCAGAAATAAGATTATGCAAACACCATACATCTCTAGAGTCCTTCTCTCGATAGCGGCGTAGAAGAAGATGCCCCAAGTCATTGTCTCTGGGTGCAATCTTCTCCATTGGCAAGCCAAATATTGCTGCTGGACTTTGAGGGTTCCACCCCTTGTCAAGAGCTTGTAATATTGCTTTTCTCACGTGCCCTGGTGTAACGATATCGCCATGCTCACCTCCTGTCGCCATCTGCTGTCCTGGCGATGCTGCACGCTCTACGATAATTGTTAAACCAGTATCGTTAAAAGAAACTAACCAGCGATACTCAATGCCCTCCACTGTAATACGTCGTGTTCCTCTTTTGGGAAGTGCCATAGTTCTGAAGTGTTGAATATTAACAATTGCCTAGAAGGAACATTCTCAATAAGTATTCAAACTGTCCAACTATATATTCAACGTCACATCTACTAGATAAATACCTACTTTTCCAAGATTACTTAGCACATTTGCGTGATAACACCCGCTTCTTAAGGAATTAAATAGAACTTTTGCGATCTAAGTCCAGAGTTTTGAGGTGTTACGCGTCATATCTGAGGGGTAATCCTAGAGATTGGGATGCTTATCCGTCATTTACAGGAGATAACACCCCAAATGCCGGAGTTATCCATCTCCCGTTAATGCTGCAACCTTAATCGCCTCATTTACCCAATCGCCCCCCAACTCTACATTCCAAAATACAGATGAACTTGTGCGACAAATGGCTTGACGATCGCCCCCTCTTCCATCTATTGTTATCCGCTAAGGTTGCTTTCTCGTATTCCTGCGCCAGCAGCCTTAATTCACCCAAAAACCTCTGGCGAGGCATGAAGTAGTTGGAGCTACGACATACCTCTAACCTTACAGACCGTGTACGCAGTCCGTGGGGCTTAAGCTAGTGTAGCTTTCTGGTTACACTCCTTGGCGCTACTTGTTTATCGATCGTGAGTAGCCATGTTTTTGGGGTTCCTTCTCAGCTTGCATTTACCGCAAGCGAGAACTCAACAAGCGAACCCAACCAAAACAACAAGGAGAATAGAGTAATGACCGGAGAATCCAATTTCTTCAACCATCCCGCATTGCAGCCAGGGGACGAACCCAATCCAGAGCGAGAGGTGATTCGCGTGATTATTTTTGCCTCCCGCGATGCGGTGAGAGCGACGATTCACGAATCGCATGTGCGAAAGTTTCGGACGATCGACACTTGGAGTCCGCTCTTGCCCACCCCTGATCCGCAGAAGTTCATGGCAATCAGCACCCACTATCGCCCTACCAACGGCTAACCTTTTGAAAGCGTGAATGGTTGCGCGGAGCAACCATTCACGCCAAAGGTTTATAGACAAGCCGCTAGTTCACTTCCTCACAAATTCGCTGAAACGCCTCAACCGGGTCGGGTGCAGCCGTAATCGGTCGCCCGATCACCAAATAATTGGCTCCGGCTTTAAAGGCCGCAGAAGGGGTAAGCGATCGCTGCTGATCGCCCATTTCTGCCCAGCTCGGACGCACACCCGGACACACCAGCAAGAAGTCCTTGCCGCAGGTGTCTCTGAGCTGAGCCGCCTCTTGAGGAGAGCAAACCGCTCCGGCCAAGCCGCTCTCTTGCGCCAGCAGCGCCATTTGCAGCGCATAGTCGTTTAGCTCTAGCGGAATCTTGAGTTCAAAGGCTAACGCCCGCGAGGTGAGGCTGGTCAGCAGTGTGATGGCAATCAGGTTGGGGGTAGGCAGTCCAGATGCGATCGCCCCTTCCTCAGCCGCCGCTTGGGATGCCTTGAGCGCCACCTGTCCGGCAGCAGCATGGACAGTCAGCAAGTCCACGCCATAGCCCGCCGCCGCCCGACAGGCACCCGCCATCGTGTTGGGAATATCGTGAAACTTTAGATCGAGAAAGATGCGCTTTTGGCGCTCTTTAAGAATCTTGAGAATGCCAGAACCCGTACTGACAAATAGCTCTAGCCCAACTTTCCAAAAGGTTACTTCTGGCAGGCGATCGAGCAGGGCAAGCGCCTCTCCTTCAGTCGAGACATCCAGCGGAACAATAATGCGATCGGAGGGGAGCATAGAAACGTCCTTATAGCGTCAGCCGAGCAAACTTGTTTTTGCCGACTTGCAGAACTTTACCCTGTAACGCAGCAGGGGTGTCAAACGTCAGGTTGACATCTTCAATCCGATCGCCGTCTAATCGCACTGCACCGCCCTGAATTTGCCGTCGCGCATCAGAACTGCTGCTGCACAGCTTGGCGGCACTCAGCAGATAGAACAGCTTCACCGGAAACTGAATCCCTTCCAGAGAGAATTCTGGCACCGCATCCGACGCAACGCTATTGCCCTGAATCAGCGTTAGGGCGGCCTGTTGGGCAGCTTGGGCGGCTTCAGCTCCGTGATATTGGCTCGTGACTTCTAACGCCAACAGCTTTTGGCGATCGCGCGGATTTTCAGGCAGTTCCTCCAGCGGCAGATTGGTCAATAGCTCAAAGTAAGACTTGATCAGGCTATCCGGCGTTTTCTCCAGCTTCGAGTACATGGTCAGCGCATCTTCTTGCAGCCCAATGTAGTTACCCAGCGACTTAGACATTTTTTGCGTGCCATCTGTCCCCAGCAGCAGCGGCAGCACCAGGCCAAACTGCGGACGCTGACCAAAATGCCGTTGCAGATCGCGCCCCACCGCTAGGTTAAATTTCTGATCGGTGCCGCCCAGCTCTACATCTGCTTCTAGGGCAACCGAATCATAGCCCTGCATTAAAGGATAGAAAAATTCATGCAGGTAGATCGGCGTTTCCTTTTTGTAGCGATCGGCAAAGTTCTCTTTGGCCAGCATTTGCCCCACGGTCATGGTGGCTACCAGCTCCAAAATTTTGCTCAAGTCCATGCCAGATAGCCATTCTGAGTTGTAGCGAACCTCCAGCCGTCCGGGAGTGTCAAAGTCTAGAATGGGGCGCACCTGATCAAGATAGGTCTGGGCATTTTGCGTCACCTGCTCGGCGGTGAGCTGCTTCCGTACTTCAGACTTGTCGGTAGGGTCGCCAATGCGGGCGGTAAAGTCGCCAATTAGCAAAATGGCGGTATGTCCGGCATCCTGAAAGGCGCGCAGCTTACGAATAACAAGGCTATGCCCCAAATGGATTTCGGCACCTGTCGGGTCAATGCCAAACTTAATGCGGAGGGGGCGATCGCTTTTGAGAATCCTTTGCTCCAAATTTTCGTCAGGATTCTCAGAATCGGGCTGATAGGGGAAAATCTCGCTGATGCCGCGATGCAGCCAGCCAAAGGAAGATTCAGAGGGGAGCGATCGAGTCTTTAAAGATTGTGCTTGGGGGGATTGATCAGCAGCCATACTTGGCAAATATCCACTTAAATTCGCTAAACTCACGGGGTGATGTGCTGGAACTGCCGCTTGCCTATTGTTCAGCCTCAATGCCGGGGGCACTTGCTCAAAATAAGCCGTAGACGTGCAACACAACATGTCAAAAATGACCGCTAATCGGATCAGCCGAGTAATATGTTGACACGCTTCGCAGTCAGACTACTATAGTTTGCAGCCTGACTGGTGTTTTTGCAGTCAGACTTTCGCAGTCAGATTACTATGATTGCAGAATTACGATAGATTGCAGAACTACGATAGATCCTAGAAATGCGATCGCAGAAGCAACACAGTTGCCGCCATTGCAGCCCGCCACCCGTTCAATAGCCAGACTAAGGAACAAAACCGCTGTGTCGTCTAACCCTGCCAGCCGTAAACAGCCAAAAGCTCAGCCCCTTCGCAAAGCGAGAGAAGCAAAAGGCTCTCCAGTTCTGCAATATTTGCAGGGCGTTGCTCAAGTCACTGCGGGCACCATTCTGGGGATCACCATGCTCACCAGCTCAGTTGCAGCCGGAGGGCTGGTGGGTCTGGCGCTAAGCTTTCGCAACTTGCCAGATGTACGGGTTCTGCGAACCTATGTGCCTTCCGAGACGAGCTACATCTACGACATCAACGGCACCTTGCTCGATAGCCTGCATGGCGAGGCCAACCGCGAGGTGGTGGATCTCAACGACATTTCGCCCAACCTCAAGCGAGCCGTCTTGGCGATCGAAGATAGCTATTTTTACTCTCATCACGGCATTAATCCGGTCGGGGTGATGCGGGCGTTTGCCGCCAACTTTACCGAAAAGCAAACGGTAGAAGGTGGTTCTACCGTGACCATGCAGTTGGTTAAAAATCTTTTTCTCGACCCCCGGCGCACCATCAATCGCAAAGTGGCTGAGGCCGTGCTGTCGCTGCGGCTAGAACAGGTGTTTAAAAAAGACCAGATCCTAGAGATGTATCTGAATCAGGTCTATTGGGGGCACAACACCTACGGCGTAGAAACCGCCGCCATGAGCTATTTCAACAAACATGCTTCAGAAATCACCCTGGGCGAGTCGGCCATGATGGCAGGGCTGATCCAGGCTCCCGAGAGCTACAGCCCGTTTGTTAACTATCAGGTAGCCAAAAGACGGCAGGCGATCGTCCTCGATCGGATGCGTAAGCTGAACTGGATCACCGCAGAAGAGGAAGCCGCCGCCAAGGCTCAGCCGATTCAGCTAGGGCAAATCACCTCGTTTCAAGGCAGTCAGGCTCCCTACATTACCGATGCCGTAATTCAAGAGCTAAGCGATAAGTTCGGTAGAGATGCCGTCCTTAAAGGCGGCATGCGCGTCCAGACGACGATCGACCTCAACCTGCAACGCAAAGCTGAAGAAACCGCGCGAGAAGGACTGGCTTCCGTCCAGGGACAAGGGCTATATGCCGACCAAATTTCGCTGGTGGCCGTCGATCCGCGCACTCATTTTGTCAAAGCGATGGTGGGCGGCGCAGACTATAAGCAAAGCCAATTCAACCGAGCGACTCAAGCCTTTCGCCAGCCCGGATCGGCGTTTAAGCCGTTTGTGTACTACGCAGCCTTTGCCACAGGTCGATTTGACCCCGATAGCACTATTTCAGATACGCCCGTCAGCTATCCCGATGGCGATGGCTACTACACGCCCCAAAACTATGACGGCAGCTTCTATGGTGGCATGTCCATTCGGCAGGCGCTGGCTCAGTCGCGCAACATTCCGGCCATTCGCTTAGGCCAAGAGGTGGGCATTAACCGCGTGATTGAGGTCTGCCGGACGTTAGGTATCAAGAGTCCGATGGAGCCTGTCACCTCGTTGCCCTTGGGTTCCGTGGATCTCACCCCCCTAGAAATGGCGGGAGCCTACGCAACTTTTGCCAGCGGCGGCTGGCAGTCTCCAACGACGACGATCGTCCAGGTGATCGATAGCAAAGGCAATGTGCTGCTAGACAACACCCCCCGTCCTCAACTCGTTCTCGATCCTTGGGCGGTGGCAGCGCTCAACGAAACCATGCAGGGTGTAATTAACAGCGGTACGGCCAGAGCGGCACAGATCGATCGCCCTGCGGCAGGCAAGACTGGAACCACGTCCTCGGAGCGAGACATCTGGTTTGTCGGCTTTGTGCCTCAGCTCTCGGTGGCGGTTTGGGTCGGCAATGACGACTATAGCCCTATGGGGGTCGGCGCAACGGGCGGTAGCTACGTGGCTCCCATCTGGCGCAATTTCATGTACAAGGCGTTGGATGGCGTACCCGCTGAGAGTTTCAGCCCGCGCTCAGATTTTCCTCACCCTTAAGGCTAGGGTTAAGGCACGCAGCTTGCTTCTCGCAGGGTAACCCAACGTCCGCATGGGTTACGCGATCGCCAACCTATCCTACAATCAACTCCAGCTAAGGGCGATCGTCCTATTTCTGTCTCTCTAGCTCGGCTTTCATCCGCTCTAGAGTCAGATTGGTTTGGTCAAACATCTGCTGCATCGACACACCAAACTGGCTGAGCTGCGTCTTGAGCTGCTCAATGCTCATTTGCGCCATGAAATCTTCTGATAGCTCTGCCCGCTTCATAAAGATCTTGTAGCGCTCCATGACGGACTCCATCTGCTCGATATAGAGCTTTTTGCCAGCTCGATCGAACTTGCCGTAACCCGCGCCCAACTGCATCATAGATTGGTAGTCTTCAAACAATTGCTTAGCTTCTTGTTGAACGACTTCTGAGTCAAAGAATCCCATTGTTCTTGAGTCCACCCGTTGATATCCACACGTAGTCATATTCTAGTCCAGGGCGTTCTGAGTCGGGCGATCGGGTATCTCTACCAAACGAGATCGGCAGAGGGGTCAAGTTTGCGACAATTTCACTCGTTCGCGCCCGTTCATTTGCGTCTTATCTGATTACACCCCTACACCCGCAAGGCAAATCTCTGTGCAAACCGATCGCCTCAACCAACAAATGCAGTTCATTATCGAAATCGATCGCCTCAAGCAAATCTTGCGGCAGTCGCTGATCACGGGCGGATCGCGCCGAGAAAACAGCGCCGAGCATTCCTGGCATTTGGCGATGATGGCATCGGTTTTGGCAGAGTATGCCCTGCCTGGAGCCGATTTACTACGGACGTTGCAAATGCTGCTGCTGCATGATTTGGTCGAAATCGATGCAGGCGACACCTTTTGCTATGACCTCCAGGCCAACCAAGACAAAGCCGAGCGAGAAGCCCAGGCCGCCGATCGCATTTTTGGGCTGTTGCCTAGCGACCTAGGGCAAGAAATGCGATCGCTCTGGGACGAATTTGAGGCTAGAGAAACGCCTTCGGCTAAGTTTGCGGCTGCCCTCGATCGGATCGAGCCAATGCTGCTGAATCAACACACGCAGGGCGGCACCTGGAAGCAGCATGGCATCACGCAGGATCGGGTTTTGCAGCGGATGCAGCCTGTCGCTGAGGGAGCGCCAGAGCTTTGGGGCTTCGTTGAGCAGGTGATCGAAGATTGCGTTGCGGCGGGATATCTGCAAGCGGGGGCGATCGCCTGATGGCATTCGCCAACCGCCTCAGAAAGTTGGGCATGGCTCAATCAGCGGATTTTTGATTAGGGCTGCTGCCGCTCTCAACGTCTAACTCCCGCTGTAAATCGGCAACGGTATCTAAGAGGGTCATAAAGCGTTTGCCAAAGGGAGTGAGCTTGTATTCAACCCGTGGCGGCACTTCTGGATAAGCCGTTTTCTCTAAAATGCCAAAATTAATCATTTTATTGAGGCAATCATTTTGAACTTTTGTGGTCAGTCCTTCAATCGATCGCGTTATCGCGCCAGGGCGATCGACACCTTGGCAAATCAAAGTCAAAATCCGGATCGACCACTTGCAGCCCACAACATATTCCAGCATGGCAGCGGCTGATGTGTTTTGTCCCAATTGCTTTTCACCCATCCAACATGACCTAAATTTTTTCTTGAGCTGCCGCCTTAATTTCTACTTAAAAGTGCCTACCTTACCAGAAGGTACTTACTTTCGTAATCAATCTGAGTTGCTTACCATGCTGGCTGTGAATCTATTCATATTCAAGCTTCAAAAGGGAAGAATTCATGTACTCAGATTTTAAGCATCAGCAAGCCTTAATTATCGGTGGAAGTAGCGGCATCGGGCGGGCGGTGGCAGAAATCCTGTTAACCCATGAAGCAGCCGTGACGATCGTGGGGCGCAATTCTGACAAGTTACAGGCAGCCGTCTCTCATCTCAAGCAAATGGGAGACATCCAGGGGTGGCAGGCCGAGATTGGCGATCGTCAATCTCTCTCTCAGTTGGTTGACCACATCGCTGTTAACCTCCCGAATGTCCGTTACCTCGTCAATTCTGCTGGCGTTTTTCTGCCCAAATCTTTCTTAGAGCATACCGAAGCAGACTACGATCGCTACCTCAACCTCAATCAGGGAACCTTCTTCATTACTCAGCAGGTGGTGCGTAATATGGTGCAGCAGAGGCAAGGAGGAGCGATCGTCAACATCGGCTCAATGTGGGCGCATCAAGCAGTCTTGGCGACTCCTTCCTCAGCCTATTCAATGGCGAAAGCAGGTTTACATGCTCTGACGCAGCATTTGGCAATGGAGCTAGCACAGTCTCAAATTCGCGTGAATGCAGTGGCTCCGGCAGTAGTCGAAACCCCCATCTATGAAGCTTTTATCAAACCTGAAGACATTCACACCACCCTCCAGAGCTTCAATATGTTTCACCCGCTGGGTCGGGTAGGGCAACCCATAGATGTTGCTGAGGCTGTGGCTTTCTTGCTCTCCCAGCGAGCAGCCTGGGTCACGGGTGCCACCTGGAATGTAGATGGTGGAGTCATGGCAGGACGAAATTCCTAACGAAATTCCTAATGGCCTAGCCTTTTGGGCTGCGATCGCAGCCTGAAAGAGCATTCTTGAGAAAATCAATCAAAACTCGAACTTTAAGCGGCACATAGGCGCGAGAAGGATAAACCAACCAGGCTGCGGTGCTAAAATTTGTGGCCGTCACTTGATACTCAGGAAACACATTGATTAGCGTACCGACCTGGAGATCGGGGTCAACTAACCAATTAGGCAAGAGCGCCAGCCCCATGCCTGCAATAGCGCACTGTTGCAGGGCGATCGCACTTGAGATCAGCGTGCCTCCCGAAACCGCAACTTCGCTCAATGCTCCCTTTGCATCTTGAAAAATCCAGCGCGATCGAAACCCTGCCAGCGGGAAAAGCAAACAGTTATGGTGCTGCACATCCATCGGCTGAGTGAGGAGGGGCGATCGCTGAAGATAGCCTGGGCTGGCGCACACCGCATAGTGGGTTTGCATTAGAGGCTGGGCAATCAGCGTTGAGTCGGGCAAAACTCCCAGCCGCACGGCCAGATCGATGCGCTCAGCCAATAAATCAACGACGGCATCTGTCAGCCATAGATCAAGGTTTAAGTCGGGATAAAGTGCGGCAAATTGGGGGAGCAACGGCACGATGCATTGCAGTCCAAATGAGACGGAAGCCGTGACCCGCAAGGTGCCCTTGGGTTGTCCAGAAACATCTGCGGCTGCGTCAATGGCCTGCTGCATCTCCTCTAGGAGGGGTTCGATCCGCTCGAAATAAGCCCTTCCGGCCTCGGTGGGCGACAGTTTGCGCGTCGTTCGCTGTAACAATCGGATTTCTAGCTCGGCTTCTAAGCTGGCGATCGCGCGGGAAACCGAAGAGGGGTCAAGATTGCGATCGCGTGCCACTGCGGCAAAACTGCCCTGCCGCATGACATCTACAAACAGCTGTAGCGTTGATACCTCCATATTTGTGGATTATAAAAGCAATTCATGCAGAAATCGCATGAATATCGTTCGCAAAAGGGGATTTGCTGATCTTTTTGCAGCGAGTATTGTTGAGTCATAGCACCGCGTAATCAGGTTAGGACAAGTTATTTTTTGAAAGCTCTGCTACTCAAGGCTTCCAAAAAATAACTCATTTGGATCTAAGCGCGTAGCGCTATGCATACCCCGTTGAACTACGCCCTTGGGAGAAATACGATGAGCCGGATTGCCGTTTTGGGAACTGGAGCAATGGGATCGCGGATCGTGCAGAACTTGCTCACAGCCAAGCATGAGGTGGTGGTGTATAACCGGACTCCAGACAAAGTAACGGCTTTACTCGATCAGGGCGCAACCTATGCGGCAACCCCCAAGCAAGCCGCCGAGCAGGCAGAAATTGTGATGAGTATGGTGACGGACAATCAGGTATCGAGCTGGATCTGGCTCGACCCCGAAACAGGCGCAGCCAATGGATTAGCGCCAGATGCGATCGCCATCGAATCGAGTACGCTCACCGTGGATTGGGTCAAGACTTTAGCCCCACAACTTCAGATGCGTGGAGCTGCCTTTTTGGATGCGCCGATGGTCGGCTCTCGTCCCCAAGTCGAGGCAGGAAAACTCATCTATTTGGTAGGAGGAGCCGTCGAAACCTTAGCCAAAGTGCAGGCTATTCTGCTGTCCGCAGGAGCCGCTAGTGTCCATGCGGTGGGAGAGATCGGACAGGGATCTGCCATGAAGCTTGCAGTCAATGCGCTGTTTGGCATTCAGCTAGCAGCCTTGGCAGAAGCGATCGGCCTACTGAACCATCAGGGAATTCCGATCGCCAAAGCAATGGATTGCCTAAGCCAATTACCGATCATGAGTCCAGCCGCGAGCTTTGCTGGAAACTTGATGGTGGCAAACAACCATGCGCCCCTCTTTCCGATCGAACTTGTCGAAAAAGATTTTCGCTATGCGGTGGAATCGGCACAGGAGGTTAACGCGACAATTCCCATTGCAATGGCCACTCACGCCGTTTATCAAGAGGCGATCGCCCAAGGGTATGGCGGTGACAATATTACAGGTGTGGTTCAACTTTTTACCTGACGACCTTGATCTAGCAGCCTTTCATGACACAAAAACCTGAACCAACCTAGCGTTTAATCATCTGCCAAAGCTTGTCAAACAGATTTTGCATCTCTTGCCAAAGCTGGGTAGGCGCAATGCCAAACGCCAGCTGGAGCAGCAAAACAACCACAGCAACCGCGATCGCCGTCCCAATTGCCGCCTTGAGCACTCTGACCAGGAAGGCAAAGACCAGAAATGACACGACTAAGGCAGCGATGAATAAAATCAGATTCATAGCCTAGCTCAACCTTTGCAATAGCTTGTACAGCTCTTAAGATAAGCTGAATTAGCGCTCTTGATGGCTCAGGTGTTGCCAAGTGGCGCTGCCTCGCGAGGAGGGTATGTCGATCGCTTCAAAGCCCAAACAAGTCTCCAGTTGCTATTAGATTAAAAATCGTTACACGAAATCACTGGCAAAAAACCACTGGCGAATTTGATGCGTTAATGTGGGCGGGGGCTTTGCTCTTGCCCACATTCATTTATGGCTGTAGATAGGGAGTTTTTGGGTGGTGTGCCACCCAAAAACTCCTTAGTAAAGTGGCTATAAACGCTCATAACTGCATGGAAAAAACGACCATCCACCCCTCTATCTCAGGCGTTACGGAAGCCCGTTTGTAATAGCCTATACTCTGCGATGCTAAACTGAGCTACAGCATTTTGTGTGGCATCTTCCTCATGATTTTTAATTGAGCAGATTTTTATTCAAGTTCTAACAGCTGTGTAGAACTATTCAGACCAGTTTCTGAAAGTTTATGAACGATAAAGCGGGTCTAGAAACTGATCCACTTATCTGTAGAACAGTGCTCATTAGCACACTGTTTCTACCTTGGTTATTAGGAGAATTGCACTCATGTTTACCCGTCGTCGCAAAAGCTGGAAACAAAGCACCTGGAAACAAAACACTTGGAAGCGAAAGAACAAGCGGCGTTCTTGGATTCCTATCGCTTTGTTACTGTTAGGACTGCCGATCGGATTAGAACTTCTGGCACGCCTGGGAGTCGCTCTAACCGGAACCGGGCAACAGCTTGAGGTGGCTCAATCTGACCAAGCCCGCAAGATCGAATCCTACCGTCTCAAGTTTCTGAGTCCATTTGGGCAACCCTATAGCAAATTGCCCAGCTCAGGAGAGCTAGGCGCAATGCGTAGCCCTTTGATGGGCTATCAGTTGCTTCCACAGCAAAAGAATCAATTTTGGGCCATCAACGCCCAAGGATTTCGAGATGTAGAGGCTGTCACCCGAGAAAAACCCTCTGGAGAAGTGCGGATTTTTGTGCTGGGCAGTTCTATGGCCTTTGGGCAACTCAGCGGCAGTAACCAGGCAACGTTTGCCCATCAGCTCGAAGCGTTGCTGAATAATCAAGTCGCCAAGCAGCGCTCTAATCCCAATAGCTTTCAGCCTGCGGTGTTGCCTTACTTGGCAGAAGATGTTGACAAAGCCTTAACCTTGCCGCTCCGCATTGCCGATCGCCAATATCGCGTGATTAACGCAGCGGTACCCGGCTATGCCTCTGGCAACGAGCTGGCTGTGCTGACGCAGCAGGTGGTCAACTATAATCCCGATATGGTGATTGTGCTGGATAGCTATGGCGATTTGCTGTTGCCCAGCACCCAGAGCGGCGCTGACATTCCGGGGCTAGATGAGGTGCTTCAGGGCAAAGAGCAAGATCCTGGCGCTCAGATTTTGGCCAACGTGAAGCAGGGCGTTAGCCATTGGTTTGACCAACTCTACCTCGTGCGGGGCGTTCGTCACTATCTCCTGCGATCGCCCCAGATCGAAACAGCTCCTGCGGGAATGCTCAACCTGCCCACGGCAAACTCTTCTTTAGATCAGGTCTTAGCCTCGGATGCGGCTGAGCTTGATCGGCGGGTCGATCGCTACCAAAATCATCTCTTGCAAATGGTGCGCTGGAGTTCGGCTGCTAAAAAGCGGATGTTTATCGGCATCCAACCCGACATTGCTGGGCGGCAAAAGCTAACGCCTGAAGAATCTGCGATTTTGTCACAGCTCGGCACAACCTACAGCCAAAAAATTAAGGCTGGTCATACCAAACTAGCCGCCGCCACTAGCGAAGTGGCAAACACAACCTCTAACGTCAAGCTGTTGGATCTGCGAGAACTCTATAACAACACCCCTGAGCAGGCATTTCAAAGTCCGACCAGCCTGACGGACAAGGCTAACCAAAAGCTGGCAGAGCAGTTTTATGAGGCGATCGTGCCTACGCTTGCTATTCAGCCCAAGCCTTTTGGTTCCTAGCCTGGGCGATTTTGGATGACAGAGTTGGGTGCATCTCTTTCTGGGTATTAATGAGTTTCTAAAGAGCGAATAAGTTTCTAGAAGGTGAATAAGTTGGCCGAAGCCTTAAGATCGCTGGCCTGTACGCCCAGCAGCACGGCCAGCGTTTGATTCTGGAAATCAATGCGGGCATTGTTGCCATCTTGCACAATAGAGACTTGAGGAGGCAGTAACCCGCCGGATAGCTGGATTCTGTCAATCCCTAGCTGAAAATCTGCAATCACATCTGTGCCTGAATCGGGTGCCAAGACAAAGCGATCGCCTCCTGTCTCTCCCGTCAGCGTGTCTGCCCCCAAGCCGCCGCTCAACACATCATCTCCCGCACTGCCCCAGAGGCGATCGTTGCCATCGCCGCCGCGCAGGGTATCATTGCCGCTCAAACCCGTTAAAACATCGTCACCGCCTTGACCGTTTATCACATCGTCCGAGTTGTTCAAACCCTGAGTTGTGTTGTTTAAGTCATTCAAAAACGTCGCGACATCGGGACGGTAAACAACTGAGCGATTTTCATAGGCATTCAAGACATCAAAGCTGTCGCTAACCTCAGTTTGACCGTCAAACAGGATATTGCCGATCGTCACTGAAGCGAGCGTTTCTGTCGTCAGGTTGTCTATCTCGTCCAAGGCAACGTTTTTGAGCAACACTTGCGGTGATGCGCCGTCAAAGGTGAGCAGCAAATCGCTGCCCATCTGGGTCGAGATCAGATTTTGCGCCGTCAACCCTGCACCTGTAAACTTCAGCGTGTCAAGTTCGTTAATCACCTCTGCGTCTGGATGGGTGCCACGCCCCACACCCCCAAAGTTGCTGATCACAATCTGCTGATCTTCAGCGGGCTGGATGGTGATAGTCTGTCTGCCCGCTAAAGTCTCTTGTGAGGGGCGAGGCTGAGACGGCTGCGGCGAATGATCGTCAGACGAGCTTTTCTCAGGCTCGATATGTTCTGGCTCAGGAGATCCTAAATCGGGAGATCCAGAATGATTGCTTAGATCAAAGCCATCTAGATCCTCCAACTGAGGTGGACTCAGCAAATCAGGTTCCTGAATAGGTTGAGGATCAGGCAGATTTTGATCTGAGGGGATAATTGGCTCAGGCATCGGCTCTGCTACCCCAGGAGGCTCGGCTGAAGGTGTTTCAGCAGGTGAGGGAGAGAGAGGGTCTGGATCAGGAATTGAGGGATCGTTAGTTAAAGGATTACTAGTTGAGGAATCGCTTGAGCCTGACACTTCTAGAGGCGGGATGTCCTGTCTATCTGATGCAGCCGATGCGGCAGATCTTAAAGCAGGCACTGTTGACCCAGGCACTGTTGAAGCGGCGCGATCGCCCCCTTCAGCCTCCACGCTAGACGCGAAATTGTGGCGCTCTTGAGTCTCGGCAGACGGCTCGGCAAAGGGCTGAACCACAGCTTGCTCAGCCGTCAGACTCGCTCGACTCTGAGGTTCAGCCACCTTTGTCTCTTCTGCAAGCGCCTGAACCTGCGGCTCACCCCCCTTGAGAGACTCCAGGGAGGTTTTGATGAATTGCTCCAGCAACTTCAGCAGATCCAACTCAGGCATCAGACTCATCTGACTTGTGCTGCGGCTCTGCTCATGCGCGACAGGGGGCAATTGCATGATCAGGGCAGCCAAGATCAACACAATGTTGACCAGTTTTGGGTCAGGAAGTTCTTCTGGCAGGCGATCGCCCCCAATTCTCCCTGGAACCCGAATCTGTTGCTCTGGGCTAGAAGACGAACTCCGCTCACTCGGAAGGCGATCGATAGGTGGCTCCACAGGCGCTGGCTTGTGGAAACTTTGCTCTAGACAATATTCCTTCAGGTCTTTTTCTAGCCAGACATCGGCATATTCTTCATGCCCGTAATGTAAGCGAGCCAGCCTTTGATATTCCAAAGAATCTTGAGCAATCAGCTTATAAGCTTGGTCGATCGCCACTCCCAGCTCTTGGCTGCGCGTTGATTCATCATCCGCTCCTCGGCTTTTGCTGAACTGATAGTCGGATGGCAGCAAAAATCCTTGGCTTTTGAAAAGCGCCAAGTCAGCCCTGAAGCTCGCGATCGCATCGGGCGGCAGCTGACGATAGATATTGTCTAACGTAGCCTCTAGAATGACCCCATTGAGATTCGGATGGTCTGCAATTTTCTGCAAAATCCACCGCGATCGAATTCTAGCTCCTGCAATAATCTCAGAGGAACCCTGGTTGGCATAAAGGTAGTACAGAATACTAAAGCTGACAACGAAAGAGATGCTGCTCACAGTTGGCTACAGGTCTGACCTTGCTTAGAGGAGACAATGGTTAATAAATTCCAACCCTATCTAGCTATCTCTACAGATTACACCCACGACTCGGTATCCCATATTACAGGCTATTCAGGCGCTACTGGCGATGTTTTTGAGGAGAAAGGCGCTGAGTGGCCCTCCTAAACATCAAGCCCATAGCGATTATCAGCAGTACTCCTCTTCAGAACCCCTCATTAGCAAAGCCTGGGCAGCAAAACCTACATAAACTCAGATATTCGCAGCCCACCAACCTATCTAATCGATCCCTCTATAGGTCTAAGTCTCTAACAGCCCTACTTTGCCACAAATAAAGTAAATTTGAAACACTGACTTTAAATAAATACTGAAGCAGAAACGTCTGAAACTGCTTCAATCCCCCCTTTATCTACAGATTTCGTCTGCTCCTGGGTAGCCTCACCATTATCCTCTGCTAGCGATTTAAAGAAAGTCCAGACTGCGGTGAGGAATTTCGACATTTCCTTCGGTTCTTCAATGTTCAGAGCAGGCTGAATGTCTTCAACATTCAGCCACAGCTTTTCAAGATCTTGAATCAGCAGCGTTGCCGACTCCAAATCTTTATTCTTCAAGTAGGGATTAATCATGTTAATTAATTCGGCAAACTTAGTAGACTCTTCTGCCAAACGACGCAGTGAGTTGGGGCGATCGACTTGAGAAACCAGCTCTTGCTTCGTTTTTGGCTCTGGCTTAGCCTTGGGGTTTAACTCTTCTCTCGCCGCTTCAATCAGTACAGACTCTGTCCAGGCGTTCACGCTCTGATCTTTTAAGGTGGCTGCCAGGTAGATCGCCCGATGGGTTTCTGGCGTTGTCCGAAATAGATACTTACCTGGAAAAGGCTTAGCGGGTTCTTTTCCCAGCTTGCTGCAAAACTCTAGATAGGCATCAATTGATTTGTGAAATTCCTGCTCAACCGCTTTAAAAGTCTCACCTTCAAAGGGAATTTCATCGGCAATATCAAGAACCTTACCGCACAGCTTGCCAGTTTCTTGATTGACATCAACCTTTGCCTTGTATCCTCTGTATTGCAGCATATTTCCTAGTTACTTAATGGGCTAATTCCAATCGAGATCAAGAAATATTGAATGTTCTCAATCATGTATTGGCTGACATAAACTTCGTCTTCTTGGCAACACAAAATAACCACTCTGGGCCTATCTCCTTGCGTCACTGCAAAGCAAACCCTTTCATTGACTCTCATAACACACGCTTCAGGGCATTGTTTGAACCTGTCCATCAAGCTCAGTACATCAGACCAGGGAATGTCCAGAGGGTATGGGTAGCGAAAAATAGCGCGAAGAATCTCTCGATGCTCATTATCAAACTCAGGGTAGACGCACATTGAGGCTTATAGATGCTGAAATTTAGGGGCTGGATCGGCTGCCACGTTGGCTTTACCCAAAGCGACGCACTGCGGAACCAACCGTGCTTGGCTTTCAAGCGCTGTTGAATCTACCGATCCGCACTAAACAAAATATTCAGACGGATTGCCGTGCCCACCCAGAAGTTAACCCGCAAAAGACCCTCATATCGTAACTCGATATGCCATCCCTGCATCTAAAAAAACCGCATTCAGAGGAAACGCTCCGCAGGTAGATAGAGGTATTCAGGTAATCGTTTTTTATGGTGTAAGCTTCGCCTATTCCATAAAAAATCATTCCTTTTGAGAGCTATCCACAGGCCGAGTCTTCTCCTTGACTGCGATCGCTTTGATGCTGACGAACGCGTGATTTACCGACTGAGGATGCGCCTAAACCTTCAGCAACCCTGCCAAGATATCAACTAAAGATATCAATGTCAACCAGGGTTTGGGCAAATTCACAGAATTTTCATGATTTGCAGGTGACTGATTGAGGGATAGGCCCTATGGGTTCCTCAAAAGCTGGAAACTGGACGCTGGCTCAACAGGTGAGGCTGATCCAAAAATTCTGTAAATTTCCGTGCAGCGATCGGCTGGACTCGTCAAGTTTTGAGCCATTGCTTGTTGATATCATTCAAAGATATTTTTTATTTTGGGTTGCAAAAGTAGCTTTTAGCTTGTAATATCAAATTATGATATTACAGCACGCTCAACAGGTGAGGAGAAAGCAGATTAGCCTCTTGGTAAATATCCTGGCTGAGGCATCTATCCACCCATCACTACGAGGTAAGCCATGTTTTTGACATCTAAGTTCCCGAAAACCGTTCAGATGTTTTCAATCCCTGCTCTTGGCAAGGTAGACCAAACGATCGCTGCTGCTACAGGCAGAGGCAGAATCAAATTTCAGGGATCGCTGTGGGGTGCTGAGATTTGGCAATCTTCTAACCGATCGGCGACGTCTAGAACGCTACTGCCCAGTGAACAAGTCTGGGTAATTGGTCGCATTGGGTTAACGCTTTTGGTGCAACCTTATGTATCAGCGCCCTCTGAGTCTTTAGATCGGTCTGAGGCGATCGCTTCCCATTAACAACCTGCTGTTTTTACTCTGAAATTTAAGGGTTGATTTCCTTCGCACATGGGGGAAATCGACCCTTCTAACTCATTTTAAATATCAACTCACTTTAGAAGAGAGGCCCTGCATTACCCTTTTGAACAAAACAAGCCGCAGATTCAAATACATCCTGCCCCAAACTAGCGCTTGCGAAAATCGGAGTTCTTGATATGACGCTATCTCAACCGAAACGCGCCCCGATGTCCACTCAGCCCAATCGATCGCCTCAGCCTAGCTTAGACACCGAACTGTATGTTGCTAGTTTCACCCCAATTCCGCCTAATTCTGCTCCATTCCAAACGCTTACATTTGATCTCTATCGCGTTCGCAAAGTTACATTTGCGGTGCTGCTCACCCTAGCAGTGTCGGTATGTTTGACCGCATTGCTTGTCTATGGCATTGTCACTATCTATGAGGCAGTTGAGCAGCAAAAGCTAAGGTCATCAACCCTAGTGCAGCAACAAGTCAACCATACGCAGCAGATCATGCTGAGTCAGATAGAGTCTTTGAAAAGTAGTAAGGCATATGAGGGCTGTGCCGAGGAGGCCAAGAATCTGATAGCCTCTCGACCTCAAGGCGAAATCTATGCTCGGACAGCAACGGCGTTACGCGAGTGCCAAGCTCAGATGGGTTTACAGTGGATGACCCAAGCGCAAGAAGCCGCCGATCGAGGAGAGCTGCGTGAGGCAATTGCTATAGCCCATCAGATAGAAGGCGACAAACAGCATGAAGCCCAACAGAAAATTAAGGTCTGGACAGAGCAAATCATGCAGATGGCAGAGGAATCTTACAAAGCTGGCAGGTTAGATAGCGCGCTAGAGATGGCTGGGGCAATTCGTCGCAGCAACCCGTTGTATGCGTTCAGTCAATCCAAGATCGAAAGTTGGAATCGCGAGTGGACAGCCAACACATCCAATTGGCAAGCTGCCAGTTTAGCGGCAAATGCCGACCAGCTAGAGACAGCACGCCTCCATGTCAGACAGATCACAGCTCATCCCTACTGGCAGTCCTTAGCACAAGAGATTAGGACAAGCATTGAGCAGCGCCAGACAAAGTATGAGCAGATCTATAAGGATGCTCAGAGCAAGCTAGCCCTAAATCAGTATAACCAGGCGATCGCTCTGGGGACTCAGTTGCCCGATACAGTACCTTGGGTATCCCTAAAGCAAAGCCTCACTAAGCGTGCAGAGTCGGCCTGTCGTGGAGTGGCAATGCAAGCAGTGGTTCTAACTTGGAGTGCAGGCGTTGCCAGTGGCTGGCTGCTCTATCACCAAGGGCGAAGAGCTTAGAACCGCAAATTAATTAGCTTGATAAGAGTTTTTTGGAAATGCCGCGCTTCGCGCGGCACTTCCAAAAAACTCTTGGATTTTATTTAACCCATAATCCTTAATCTAGAGCAATTCAGTCGATTGTTCTCTTGATCTAGCCAACAAGCCATGCTTGGGAGCAAAAATCATGGCCACCACAAATAGCAGCGTTTGCAAAACGACAATGCAGCCGCCTGTTGAGCCATCAATGTGATAGCTAATGTAGGTACCCACTACGCTCGAAAACACGCCAGAGGCGATCGCAATCCAGGTGATATGGTCAAAGCGATCGCTCAACAAGTAACCTACGGCTCCGGGCGTAATCAGCATGGCTACCACTAAGATGATGCCGACCGTTTGCAAAGCCGCAACAATGGTTAAGGACAGCAGGGTTAAGAACGTGTAGTAGAGCGCTGTTACATTGAGTCCAATCGAGCGGGCATGGGTGGGGTCAAAGCAGAACAGTAATAAATCTTTTCTGAGAACCAGGATCGTCACTAGCGTAATCACGCTCACGACAGCCGTTTGAATAATATCGCGATCGGGAATTCCTAGAACATTACCAAATAAAATATGCTGTAAGTCGATATTGCTAGGACTTTTAGAAACCAGGACTAAGCCTAGGGCAAAGAATCCGGTAAACACCAGTCCAATCACCGTATCTTCCTTGATGCGTGTCTTAGATTTGATAAATCCGATCGCCAAAACGGAACTCAATCCAAACACGAAGGCACCAATCGCAAACGGAATATTGAGAATATACGCAAGCACGACTCCAGGCATAACAGCATGGGAGACGGCATCGCCCATTAAGGCCCACCCCTTGAGCGTCATATAGCAGGACAAAACAGCGCAAACCAAGCCTACCATAGCGCTGACAATCACCGCTTTTACCATAAACTCATACTGCAACGGAGCCACAAACCATTGCCAGACTGACTGTATATCCATAATTTTGATTGCCTATATTGGGTTGCTTATGCTTTAGCCATCTCTCTCGATTAACCCAGCGGCTGAATATTTCTGGGGGTGGAACGGGTTCCCCTAAAAAATATTCAATCCCTGCATTCTTAAACATCGCTTGGTTAATCGATCGCCTAATGCTGTTTTTTAACTTGATGCGGCATGACGCCACCAAAAGTGCGGGTGAGATTTTCTTCTGTAAAGACGTCTGCCGTAGAGCCGTATGCCAAAATCGTTTTGTTGACTAACACCACCTGATCGCAAAAGGTTTCAATAGACGAGAGATCGTGGGTCGAAATTAAAATCGTGTGCCCCTGCTCACGCAGTTCCATGAGCAAATCAATCATTGCTTTTTCAGTTTTTACATCAACCCCTGTGAATGGTTCATCAAGCAACAAAATGCTGCCCTGCTGAGCCAGCGCCCGTGCCAAAAATGCTCGCTTTTTTTGCCCTCCTGAAAGCTCACCAATTTGCCGATCTTTAAACTCGCTCATTTGGACGCGTGCTAGGCTTTCGGCCACAATTTGGCGATCGATCGGACGGGGAATTCTCATCAGATTCAGATAGCCGTAGCGTCCCATCATTACGACATCCGACACGCTAACCGGAAAATTCCAATCGACTTCTTCCGACTGGGGCACATAGGCAATCAGGCTTTGCTTCTGCACCCGTCGCACAGGCAGTCCGTTTACCAATACGCGCCCCGATTGCGGCGTGATAAACCCCATAATCGCCTTAAACAAAGTGGACTTGCCGCTGCCATTCATGCCCACCAAGCCGTTAATAGAACCAGGCGAAAGCTGCACGGTTGCATTGTGCAACGCAATCTTGCCATTGTAGGCAACCGTAAGATTTTCAACATCAATACTGACCGATTTCATAACTTCTCTCTTTATTCTGATCACGGTTTACCCTGTAGCCCATTCACCAGCGTAGTCACGTTGTATTCCAACAATTTAAGATAGGTGGGTGCTACACCATTCGCATCGGATAGAGAGTCCACATAAAAGACTCCGCCATATTTGGCATTGGTTTCGTTAGCCACCTGTTTCTGAGCATTGTCATTCACGGTGCTTTCGCAAAACACTACCGGAACCTGATTGGCTTTTACCTCATCTACCACTCGACTAATTTGTTGCGGTGTGCCCTCTTGGTCGGAGTTCACAGCCCAGAGATAAAGCTCTTTCATGCCATAATCGCGGGTCAGGTAGGAAAAAGCACCTTCACAAGTGACCATATAGCGTTGGTTCGCTGGCAGTACGGCGAGATCTTTTTTCAGAGTTTGGTCGATCGCCCGAATTTGTTCACTGTAGGCCAAAGCGTTGGCATTGTAAGCGGCTGCATTTGCCGGATCGAGTTCGACTAAGGCTTTACGAATATTCTCCACATAGATCAGCGCATTTTGAGGCGACATCCAGGCATGAGGGTTGGGCTTGCTTTGATACGCGCCTTCAGCAATGGGCATGGGCTGAATGCCCACCGTCAACGTAACGTGAGGGACATCTTGGGCACTGCCATAAAATCGATCGGCCCAGCGCTCTAGCCCTAATCCATTATCGAGGATTAAATCTACACTTTGCACGTTTACCAAGTCGCTAGGGGTTGGCTCGTAGTCGTGAATTTCTGCCCCTGGCTTGGTCAAAGACTCTACGATCGCCTTGTCACCCGCCACATTTTGCGCCATGTCGGCCAGCACCGTGAATGTCGTCAAAATCACCTTTTTTCCGGGCTGAGCTGCCTTTTCCGCTGGCTGGGGGGCACATCCGCTCAGCCACAGTCCGAGTAGCAGTCCAGAAAAACCGATGCGGAAACCGTTCGGGAGGGTCAGCCAGTGTGGGCTAGGGGGGTATTTCATAGGTTATTTTTTATAGATTTTTCATAATCTTTTCATTTTTCAGGTATAGCATGATGCGGCAGAAAATGAAAAGATTATGAAAATTGTTCATGGCTTCTGATGCGAGACTAAGACTGATTGCAGAGCCTAATTACCTATTAGGATCTCGTCAAACTGCCTAGCGCTTTGCATTGTAGAAGAAAAGGAAGATTTGTCCCTCTTTCCCATTAGGTAAAGTTCAGCCGTAGGAAAAATCTAGATAGAGAGGGCGAATTTGAAAATTGAGTCATTCATGGGCTGAAAAATCTTGGCAAAACCTACCCTAATCCAGCAGTCAACTCATTTTCAGGAATGACGGAAGAACCGAGATTTTGGAATTTCGGCAAAATTTTGTCTACACTCATTCCTATTGGATAAAGAGACCGCTGTAACCGAGGACACTTGTGAGTATTTATGGATAACTTTGTTTTTCAGAACACCGTCAAAATTCTGTTTGGCAAAGGTCAAATTGCCAATATTGCCCAAGAAATTCCTTCTAACGCCAAAATCCTCATTACTTATGGCGGAGGCAGCATCAAAGCCAACGGCGTCTATGACCAAGTGAAACAGGCTTTGGCCGGACGAACCGTACATGAATTTGGCGGGATTGAACCCAACCCTCAACTCGAAACCTTGATGCGTGCCGTTGAGATGATTCGTGCCGAGGGGATTAATTTCTTACTGGCCGTTGGGGGCGGTTCGGTTCTAGATGGCACCAAGTTCATTGCGGCCGCCGTTGATTTTGAGGGCGATCCTTGGGATATTTTGGCTAAGCAGGCTCCTGTAAATAGCGCTCTGCCCATCGGAGCCGTGATGACGCTGCCCGCGACAGGCTCTGAGATGAATGCCTTTTTTGTGATAACGAAAGCCGCAACCCAGGAGAAGCTAGGGGGAATGTGCGCGTTCACCTACCCTCAATTTTCAGTTCTCGATCCGACTACAACTTTTTCACTGCCCGATCGCCAAATTGGGAACGGTATTGTTGATGCATTTACCCACACGATCGAACAGTATCTAACCTATCCGGTGAATGCGCCGCTTCAAGACCGGATGGCGGAATCCATTCTGCAAACGCTGATTGAGGAAGGGCCTAAAACCTTGGCTAATCCCTCAGACTATGACGCTCGGGCGAATGTCGTTTGGTGTGCAACGATGGCGCTGAATGGGCTGATTGGCGTGGGCGTGCCGCAAGATTGGTCAACCCACATGGTGGGGCATGAGCTAACGGCGCTGTATGGGTTGGATCACGCCCAATCTTTGGCTGTGGTATTGCCCAGCATCCTGTCGTTAAAGCGCGACGTCAAGCGTGAAAAGCTGTTGCAGTATGCAGCAAGAGTTTGGGGTCTGACTCACGGCAGCGAAGAAGAGCGGATTCAGGCGGCGATCGACCAAACGCGATCGTTCTTTGAATCGGTGGGTGTGCCGACCCGTCTGGCAGATTACAAGGTGGGTGAAGAGGCGGTTTCTTCTGTGCCGCAGCATATGAGCGCCCGAGGCGAAGTCAAACTGGGCGAACAGGGTGACATTGACCCAGACGCAGTTGGCAAAGTTTTGGCTCTGAGTCTATAGATCGCAAACAGTTTTGTGGGCTGCGCGATGCGCAGCCCA
>DATNPL010000208.1:0-109097 GCA_036703255.1 Coleofasciculaceae cyanobacterium | reverse complement strand
CCAACCTTGTGCCCTCTAGGTAGACTCGTTATCTTCTATAGCGTTGCAAAAATTCAATCGAAGTCATCTTACACCATTTCGATTTGAGGCTATACAGAATTAGCAGGGTGCAGGAGCAATGCTTTGTTTCTTGTCCTTGCGTAGGGACTTTGCCCACACCCCGTTTTTTATCCAAGCTCAGATGAGTGATTGGAGTAGTTGCGCAGGACGCAACTACTCAGTCGGGGGGGAGGGTCTCATTCAATTGTGATTTCAAGGATATTTTGTCCAAAATAGACAGAATATCCTTGAAACCATAATCTCTCCATACTCAATAAAATCTTGATAGTTGTCGCTAAACCATTTCCGAGTTTGCGCTTTAGAAAGAAGTTGAATTTTAGCTTCTACCGGATTGTGCTTTGCAGGATGGCTTAATAGGCGCGAAGGAAGCATTTCGACGCATTGCCTTCTATTTAGTTGCTAATATCGTATTTCTTGTTGAGTGCTCATCTATCTGCCTACCCCAAAATTTGAACTAATGGACATGAATTGCTAAACAGTTAGCAGCGCGGACTTGTCAAACGCAACGTAATATCAATGCTTGTGGCAATCGTTCTGGACAAAATATCCTTTACAGTCCGGACAAAATATCCTTAAAATCACACGCCGCAGGCAGCGACATAGCTTCACATAGGAGACATTCTGACGCTATCAAGCCCGGCACCCACTCTAAAGCCAAGTCGCCTAGTCTTACTCAATCCGGTTTGATAAAAGATCGAATGAAGAGGCTTGTGCGGGAAAACCGCAGGCAGGCTTCTGGGAGGGGGAGGCTCCCAACGGTGCAGGGCTTAATCTTGTGACACTCTTGAAACCGAAAGGCGAGAGCAACGGGGAACACAAAGCAAGCCTAAACATCGCAAGAGTCCTCTCTACTCGACGGCTTGCCCCCAATCTGTCCCGTTGAAATATCCCCTTAAGTTGAGACTTATCTTCGCAAACTTATCTGGCTTAAATTAGCCAAATGCCTAAAAATAGGAATACTTCACCTCGCTGTGTCTCTGAAAAATCTCGTTGCTGATTTTGAAGGAATGAAATCTGACACAGCTTGATTCATGAGGAAGCTGTGCGAACGAACACTTTAGAAGTTGTCAAGCAGGCTTACATCTATTTAAACGCAAAAGATA
This sequence comes from Coleofasciculaceae cyanobacterium, assembly GCA_036703255.1. Taxonomy (GTDB): domain Bacteria; phylum Cyanobacteriota; class Cyanobacteriia; order Elainellales; family Elainellaceae; genus Drouetiella. The sequence continues at coordinate 107,934 of DATNPL010000208.1, read as the reverse complement.
GCCTCAGGGGAGCTATGAATTGCTACTAGAACAAAACAACTTTCACTCAATCGAACAATCTTACCTTGAAGGAGACTGACTATGTCTGAATCTATTCGATCTACTGATTTAATTCCTCAAGAAGCAGCTCTGTCAAAATCTGCGTTTCCGTTGCCGTTTCTCACCAGAGATGATAATGGTTCTTTTGTTAAGCTGCTGCAACGGTTTCTGGTCATTTACGGTTACTTTAAGACACAGGTACAGCAAGGGCTTGAACCCGTTGACGGTTATTTAGGCGATCAAACCACTACTGAGGTGATGAGGTTTCAAAGCGATCACTTTTTGGGTAAAGATGGTGAGGTTGGAGGATTGACCTGGTGTGCGATCGCTTTTCCCAACATCAACCCCAACGTTCGCGGAGCGCTCAATCCGATTGCCAATTCTTCCATTCCGCTACCGCTGTTGCAATCCGGCGATCAAGGAGCTGCAGTGTTTGTGCTGCAACGGCTTTTGCTGCTATATACCTCTCAGCATATTCCAGGAAACCCGATGACAGAAGCTGGAGTCAATGGCTGTTTTAGCGCAAACACTAAAACAGCAGTGACCATCTTTCAGAAAAACTACAAGTACGCTAAACTAACGCCGGACGGTGAGGTAGGAAATTATACTTGGGGCGCGTTGTTTTATCCATTGGGTCAGCGTGGCGCAGATGAGACAGTCATTTAGTCGTGATTTACCCCAATTAATCTCCTAGTAAGGCTTCTGAGACTATTGCAGCTCGTGAGTTTGAAGCAACTTCTCTGGAAGCTTTGCTCGATCGTCATGCTAATGATCGTGACAATTTTTCAAGTAGACTTTGACGAAGGAACCTATGAGAACGCTACTGAAGCGATCGGTGTTTCGGCTAAGTTTGACAACTTGTGTTTCCGTTCAGATTATTTTGCCTGCTTCAGCTGATTCAACAGCTGACTTGATGTTAAGTTTGAGATGTCCAAATGAATATACTGTAAATATCTGGCAAAGGCAGCGATCAGGTGAACTGCTCTACCGTGGAACTGGACTGCTTGGGCATTTGAGCTTGGGTGACGGAAAGAGAGAAAATACTGGATCGGCTCAAGTATACAAATTTGTGAATGGTGAATACAGGTATCAAGTGCTTGGAGGGACAAGAGAGCATCAGGGACAGGGAACGTTAGAGGTATTCAAGAACGATCGCTCTGTTTTGAGTCAAGTTTGTACGATAGAGAGTTGAACGCCTGTCAAGCACTCAAAGCAAGCTCGCAACGACGATCGTAACTGTTGTAACGTACCTACAAGACCTCGAAGCGATTAACCAGTGGCGTAAGCATGATTATGGAAGTAACCCCCTTGCTGATACTGACTTGAAAATCTCCCCAGTTAAGCTGCCGATGAGGAGCTTTAGCTTTGCTTCTTCAACGACACTAATGTGTCTCTACGCCAAACAAAAAGTCACTGTACAGAAGCCTATACAACCCTTGACTTCGCGTTGGCTTATTGAGAATAGAGTCAAGAAAATTGAGACTCCCGATGTAAAAAGCCCCTTTCACTCTCGAATTTATAATTGCTGTGTTGCTAATTTTCTGGTCTTGACTTGATCGATTGCTTCCAGAGTTACCCTCTTATATCAATCATAATGATGGAATGAAGGTGCCAAAATGAATCGATCGCATCTTAAAGCATGGGTTGTAACGAGCAGTATCTTGAGTGCCTTGTTTTGTGCCCCACCGATCGCGGCTCAGGTTGTGCCTGATGCTACGTTGCCTGTGGGAGAGCGATCGCAAGTCACTGGCAATCCCAATATGCAAATTGATGGAGGAGCAAGGCGAGGGGGCAATTTATTCCATAGCTTCAGTCAGTTTTCGGTGCCGACGGGTGGTTCTGCCTATTTCAACAATGCCGCTGATGTGCGAAACATTTTCAGTCGCGTCACGGGTGGATCACTTTCCAATATTGACGGTCTGATTCGGGCAAATGGGACAGCAAATCTGTTTTTGCTTAACCCGAATGGCATTCTGTTTGGTTCGAATGCGTCACTCAATATTGGCGGTTCCTTTGTTGCCAGTACTGCTGACCACATCAACTTTGCCGATCGGTTTCAGTTCAGCGCCACGAATCCTCAAACTATACCGCTACTGACCATTAGTGTTCCAGTTGGCTTGCAGATGGGAGCCAATCCCGGACGAATTGAGGTGCAGGGGAATGGATATAATTTATCCGTTGCAGCGCCTCTTTTTTTCCCTATTGTTAGAGGTGGCAGTACAGCAGAATTGCGGGTGCCAGCAGGTCAGGCTCTAGCCTTAATTGGTGGGGATATAGAAATTAATGGCGGCACACTGACGGCAGAGCAAGGACGGATTGAATTGGGTAGCGTTCGCAATGGACAAGTCAGTCTTGGTGATGGTTTTACGTTCAGCTATCCAGGAATACAAAACTTTGGCAATATTCGTCTATCGCGACAGGCACTAGCCGATGCAAGCGGGGGCGGTTCAATTCAAGTGCAGGGGAATCAGGTCTTGCTGGCAGATGGTTCAATTATGTTGATTCAAAACCAGAGAACTCAGGCAGGGGGGAGCATTAGAGTGAATGCATTCCAGTCTTTAGAACTGAGTGAAAGTAGCCCAGATGGTGGGACTTATGGCGGCTTAACCGCTGAAACTGCGGGAGTTGGGCGTGGAGCAGATATTACAGTTTCAACTCAGCAGTTAATTGTACAAGATGGGGCAGGAACTGTTACTCGCTCCTACAGCTCTGGTGATGCTGGCAATGTTACTGTAAATGGTTCTGACTCTATCCAACTGATTGGATTTTCGTCTACAAACCCTGCTCTTCCCAGTGTTATCGGTAGTGGTTCGTCCAACTCTGGAGATGGAGGAACGGTAACGGTATCAACAGGACGGTTGAGTCTTCTAGACGGAGGAACTATAGCAACTACCACTTTTGGAAACAGTAAGAGTGGACCTGTGACGGTCAATGTAACTGGGGCAGTAGAAATAGCAGGAGTAACCCCTCTTTTCGCTTCAAGCGGTGTGGCCTCTGTCTCTTTCAGTGCTGGAGATGCTGGGGAGGTAACGATTAACACGGCAAGGCTAGTGCTTTTAAACGGAGGCACTGTTAATTCTTCCACCGTAGGAACTGGAAATGGTGGCAGTGTCACTGTTAACGCCAGCGAGTCTATTGAGCTAAGTGGTATGGCGATTGGTGCTCCTATTCCCAGTTATTTAGGTCCGTCTGCCCCTATTGCAGCTGAATCCATACGACAAGTTTTTAGACTGCCTGACAGACCCAGTGGAAATTCAGGCAGCTTGACCATTAACACTCCCCGTTTAAGCATCAGGGATGGGGCAACCGTCACTGTCAGCAATGAGGGAACCGGGAACGCTGGTACATTGCAGGTGAATGCCAACTCGATCTTTCTAGATCACGGCGGTTCAATTACTGCGGCTACCGCATCTGGGGAAGGGGGCAACATCGACCTCAATGTGCCAGATGTGCTGCTGCTGCATAACAACAGTCAAATCACGACCTCGGCGGGTGGCAATGGCAACGGCGGCAATATTCGGATTGATGCAGGCTCGATCGCTGCTATTCCCAATGAAAATAGCGATATCCGTGCCAATTCAGTGAACGCTCGTGGTGGCAATATCTCAATTAATGCCTCTGGTATTTTTGGCATCCAGTTTCGCTCTCAAGATACATCTTTGAGCGACATCACCGCTACCGGAGCCAATTCTGCATTAAGTGGTACGGTGCAACTCAACATCGAACAATCTAACCCGACCTCTGGTCTAGTTAAACTGCCTACCACTGTCGTTGATCCATCGCAGCTGATTGCTCAGGGCTGTCCTGCAACTCAAGGCAATTCTTTTGTCATCAGCGGTCGAGGGGGCTTGCCTCCTAACCCAGAACAACAGTTGGATGATGATGCCGACTGGCAAGACAGACGGAGGTTAGTTGTGGAGCAGCAAGCAGATAGTAGAGGAGAAGGCAGAAGCCAGCAGTCAGCAGTCGCAATTAACTCACAACTCACAACTTCTCTCGATACTTCACATCCGACACCACCCCGTGCCCCGATCGTCGAAGCCACCGGATGGCAAACCACTTCTACTGGAGACATCAAGCTCGTTGCTACGACACCTGACTCGATCGTTCCCAACAGACTAAATCATCCCCCAACCTGTCCAGGCAGGCAGTAAACTACTCATTAATAAAGCTAACTCGACGATCTTGTCTGGTTTTTTCCTGCAAAACCTGCGATAACGATACCAATCTAGCCGCAAACAGACAGCCGCTGATAGCAGCACCAGAAGGAGCAGCATAGTCAGATGGATGGAGGACACCAGAACAGGCAAATCAATCAGGAAGAGTCCATTAGGCAGCGCTTCTTTGCTAAGCAGGGATGGCTAAAATTTCTGCAATTTGCTTTGCTGGGGCTTCTTATTGTTGTTAGCCTTCATGCAGAGATTGCAGTAGCGATACAGGCGACTAGCCGAGTAGAGCCTATAGGTCGATCGCTACAGGCTTCAGCTCAGTCACTTCAGATCTCTGTCACGTCTCCTCCAGCGCAACTTGTGCAGCAAGCAGAAGACCGCTACCAAGCAGGACAGCTTTCAGAGGCGATCGCCCTTTGGCAACAGGCAGTCACCCGCTACGAAATGGACGACGATCGCCTCAATCAAGCCCTTGTGCTGAGTCTTCTGGCTACAGCCTTTGATGATTTGGGGCAATGGGCGCAAGCTAATGAGGCAATCGATCGAGCCATAGAACGTCTCAATCCTCAAAACTCAGCATCCCATCCAGAGACTTCGTCCGTCCTTGCCCAAGTGCTGACCACTCAGGGAAAGCTGCAATTTGATCAAGGTCAAACGTCAGAGGCGTTAGAAACCTGGCAAGCTGCCGAAGCTGCCTATCACATAGCAGATGATCCGATTGGCATCCTCGGTAGCCAGATTAATCAAGCTAGAGCCTTACAGTCAGAGGGGCTTGACCGACGAGCGACAGCCCTGCTGATGCAGGTAGAACAATCGCTGCAAAACCAGCCCGATTTGCGCCTTAAGGTGACGGGATTGCGGAATCTGGGCAAGATTTTGAGGTTGGTGGGCGATCTGGCTCAGTCTCGCACTGTTTTAGAGCAAAGCTTGGCGATTGCTGAGAAACTTCAAGCCGAAACATCGCAATCTGCATCTGATCTGAGTGGCATTCTTTTAAGTCTAGGGAACACCACTCGCGCTCAGGGAGAAACCGATGCAGCCTTGGCGTTTTACCAGCGGGCAGCAATCACCGCTCCCTCGCTCACCGCAAAAACTCAAATTCTGCTGGCTCAGTTAAGCTTGCTCGTCGATGGCGATCGCCAGACAGAGGCTCAACGCTTACTGCCAGACATCCAATCCCAGCTTGTCGATCTGCCACCGGGTCGTCTGGCGGCTTATGCTCATATCAATCTGGCTCAGAGCTTAATTAAGATGAGGGACTGGGAGACAGGAGCGCTATCTCAATTTTTCAGCGCTTCGGCTCAAGCACTTGCCGCTTCAGCACAGCAAGTTCACGGTATGGGCGATCGACGGGCTGAATCCTATGCCCTTGGCACATTAGGCAGCTTGTATGAAATAACTCATCAATGGAACGATGCTAAAACGCTAACGCAACAGGCGCTCAGTTTGGCTCAATCTATTGATGCGGCTGACATTGCCTATCAGTGGCAGTGGCAGCTCGGACGGCTTTTTTGTCAAGGCGTACAGTCCTGTACCTCTGCTAAAGATCTGCAAAGTGCTACTGCTGCCTATGGTTCAGCGGTCACAACCCTGCAATCTCTCCGCAGCGATCTGGCGGCGATTAATCAAGATGTGCAGTTTTCGTTTCGAGAAAGCGTTGAGCCTGTCTACCGTCAGTTTGTGGAACTGCTGTTGCAGTCTGAAAGCAATGAGCCTAGCCAAGAAAATCTGAAACAAGCTCGAAAAGCGATCGAAGCGCTTCAGTTGGCAGAACTCGACAACTTCTTTCGAGAAGCCTGTGTGAATGCTCGTCCGGTCGAAATTGATCAGATTGATCCTCAGGCCGCCGTCATTTATCCGATCATTCTGCCCAATCAGCTTGCCGTAATCTTGGCTTTGCCCAATCAGTCCTTGCGCTACCACAAGGCCCTGCTGCCTCAAGCTGAAGTAGAGCGTATCCTCACCCAAATGCGTCAATCGCTCAGGCCCACTGCCTTTGTAGAAGATCATCTGCCCGTTGCCCAACAGGTTTACGATTTGCTCTTGCGTCCTGTGGAGACTGAACTGGCGGCAAGTGATGTCAAAACTCTTGTTTTTGTGCCAGACGGCTTACTGCGGAGTTTGCCTATGGCAGCACTCCACGACGGTCAGCAATACTTGATTGAAAAATATAGCGTTGTGCTTACCCCTGGATTACAGCTATTGCAACCCCAACCGCTCGAACGTTTTCGTCTGCGAGGGCTATTGGTCGGCTTAAGTCAGGCGCGTGAGGGCTTTTCGGCATTGCCCAATGTTGCAGTTGAAATCAATCAAATTGGAGCAGAAATTCCGGCACGGGTGCTGTTAGATCAGGCATTTACCAATCGATCGCTTCAAGATCAGATTGACTCTACTCCCTCCTCCATCGTTCACCTGGCAACGCATGGTCAATTTAGCTCGAATGCGGATGATACTTTTATTCTGACCTGGGATGGACGGATCAACGTCAAACAATTAGCTCAACTGCTTCGCAATCGAGAAGGGAACCTTAGCCCGATCGAGCTGCTGGTATTGAGCGCTTGTCAAACCGCAACGGGCGATCGGCGGGCGGCTTTGGGCATGGCAGGGGTGGCAGTCCGATCAGGGGCACGCAGCACGCTTGCCTCGTTATGGTCAGTGGGCGATCGCTCCACTGCCTCGTTGATGATTGAGTTTTACCGAGAGTTGGGCAAGCCTGGGGTGACGAAAGCTGAGGCATTGCGTCATGCTCAGATTGCTTTGTTGCACCAAGATAATTTCATGTCGCCTTACTATTGGGCACCCTTTGTTCTTTTAGGAAATTGGTTATAACGCTATGTCTTGGATTAAATCACTGCTCTATTACCGACCCATTAGCATTGTCCTAGCTTTAGAATTGGCGATCGCTTCCGGTACAGGTTCGCCAGCCCTATCCCAATCGTTCTCAATGGTGCGGGTAAGGCAGATGCAGGTGAAACAGATGCAAATCGCCCAAAGCAATCCGCCCCCGCCCCCGACAAATCCGGGTAGCTCGTCAGCAGGAGGGCGACGAAATTCATCTGCCTGCCCGCAAGATCCGACTGTAACAGCCAGCCCCTTATTGACCGCTCTTAGCCCAGTCACTGCACCCGGCTTAACTCTAGAGGAGCATCCTACATTTCTGGTATATGTGCCCGGAACCAGCGCCAAGAACGCAGAATTTAGTCTACGCGATCAAGAGGGTCGTGGCGTTTATCGGACAATGGTTGCCTTGACTCACACGCCCAATCTGATCAGCGTCAGCCTTCCGGCTCAAACAGCGGCTTTAGAAGTGGGCAAGCCATACACCTGGGCGTTTGCCATCATTTGTAATCCAGACGATCGCCTTGAAGATCGATTTGTCACAGGCAGCGTTCAACGCGCCGCACTGGATGCCACTCGCTTACGCCAAATTGAGCAAGCGTCTCCTAGGCAGCGCCTTGCACTCTATCAGGAGGATAGCATTTGGTATGAGGCTCTCGCTCTCTTGTTGGAATTAAATCACAGCCAACCCAATGACCCAGATCTCAGCACAGCTTGGCGTGAACTTTTACAATCGGGTGGAGTAGATACCCTGATAGATATCAACTCGGATAAACAAAAATAATTTGTGTTGAGCGATCGCATCATTCTATGTGGACACCTCTGAAACGGCACTTTTGGCGATGGCGTGGAGTTTTGATAACAGTTCCCAGCATTGCAGGAGGTTTGCTGCTTTTGCGATTCGCAGGCGCACTTCAGATGATGGAGCTGGCGGCGCTTGACCAGATGTTTCGCCTCCGCCCTTTTGAGCCAACTGATTCTCGGATCGTTCTCGTTACGGTTGACGAGTCCGATATCAAACAGCTTGGACAATGGCCGATGTCGGATGCTATGCTCGCTCGCACGATTACATTGCTCAAACAACAGCAGCCTAGGGTGATAGGTCTGGATATTGTTCGAGATCTACCTGTAGAACCGGGGCATCAAGCCTTAGTCAACGTCTTTACCTCCACACCCAACCTGATTGGGATTGAGAAGGTGATTAAAACAGCTCAGGGTGAAGTCATTCAAGCCCCAGCGCTATTAAAGCAGCGGGATCAAGTCAGCGCTGTCGATTTGGTATTAGATTCAGATAACAGAATTCGACGCAGTCTATTGTATTTGAGAACGCAAGACAATCGATCGATCTTTACGCTGGGAACACGTTTAGCCTTTGCCTATCTTGCAGCCGAAGGCATCAATCGCCAACCCCTGAATCCTGAGCAGATGAAGTTTCGGTTGGGTCGAGCCGTCTTTACGCCGTTGCAGTCTCATGAGGGTGGCTATGTGGGTGTGGATGCGGGTGGATATCAAATCCTGTCAAATTTCCCCAATTTCCAGAGGGGTTTCCGCACGATTTCGCTCACGAATGTCTTACAGGGACGGCTGCCACAGAATTTTGTTCGCGATCGCATCGTTTTCATCGGGTTAACGGGAGAGAGTGTCCAAGATAGCTTTTTCACATCCTATACGACTAACTCCATTACTGCTCCTGCGGGTGTCGAAGTTCACGCGCTGTTAACCAGCCAATTGCTCAGCGCCGCGTTAGATGGGCGATCTTTGCTTAATGGCTGGTCAGAGCCGATCGAGTGGCTGTGGATTGTCGGTTGGTCAACGATCGGAGCCGTGATTGGCTGGACATCCTCATCGCCTCGACAATCAGCTGTTAGAGTCGTCCTGCTAGGAATCGCTCTTTTCGGCGGCGCATACGGGCTATTTCTGGCAGGTTGGTGGGTTATGGTCATTTCACCGCTGCTGGCTCTCGCCGGATCTGCTATCACGAGCAATGGCTACCTGCTGTGGGAAAACCTGAAGGAATATGCCCGCACGCTGGAGCAAAAGGTCGAAGAGCGAACATTGGGATTACAACAGGAAATTGTCGAGCGCAAGCAAACAGAGTTAGCCCTTGTGGAAAGCGAAGCCCGCTTCCGGCAGCTTGCGGAAGCAGCCGTGGAGGCGATCGCCCTGATTGAACAAGGTAAAATTGTGGATGGGAACAAGGCTCTAACCCGAATGTTTGGTTATTCTTTTGCTGAGGCGATTGGCATGCCTGTGAGCCAGCTTGTGACTTTGGACGATCGCGCACTCGTGGTTCAGCATCTACAAGCTCATAATGAAGCGTTTTATGAGGTTGTCTGTCTCCGCCAAGATGGCACGACATTTCCGGCCGAAATCCGCACTAAAGTCGCTACCTATGGTGAGCGGGTGGTTCAGATTGCTTCCATCTATGACATCACAGATCGCAAACGTGCTGAAGAGGCTGCCCTCCTGGATGAACGCAACCGCATGGCGCGAGAAATTCATGATGTCTTAGCGCAAGCCTTTACGGGCATTCTGCTGCATGTCGGAGCTGCGATGGAGTTAGTCATCAAAAAACCAGCCAAGGCAGAAGCGCACCTAGAAACCGTAGATGACCTGGCGCGAACGGGACTGGCTGAAGCACGGCGATCGGTGGTTGCCCTGCGTCCAAAACTGCTAGAGGAAGGAGATTTAGCCAGTGCTCTCAAACATCTGACCACGCAAATGAAAGTGTCTAGTCAAACCCACCTCACCTGTGAAGTGATCGGGGTTGCTTATGCTTTAGCCCCCTACGTTGAGAATCACCTCTTACGGATTGGGCAAGAAGCCCTTACCAATGCTGTTAAATATGCTCATGCTACTGAGATTCACATTGAATTAGCGTATGAGGAAACGCAGTGCCTTTTGCGCGTGAAGGATGATGGACAGGGCTTTGACGTGAGTCAGGTATCTGTGGAGCATGGCTTTGGTCTATTGGGCATGAGTGAACGGGTTGAGCGGATGAACGGTGAATTAAGCATCCAAAGCCATCCCGGTCAAGGTACAGAAATCATTGTGATTGTGAATCGGGAGCAGGGTTTATGAGTCAACCCGCGATCATACGGGTGCTGATTGTGGATGATCATGCGATCGTTCAGGAAGGAATTGCCGCAATCATTAATGAAGAAGAGGATATGACCGTAATCGGTCAGGCCAAGGACGGTCTTGAGGCAATCAAGCTATTCCGCGAAGCACAACCGGATGTAACCTTGATGGATTTGCGGATGCCTCAAATGGGAGGAGTGGAAGCAATTACAGCGCTTTGTGCAGAATTTCACTCGGCTCGTATCATTGTTTTGACTACTTATGATGGCGATGAAGATATCTATCGTGGCTTGCGATCGGGTGCGAAAGGCTATCTGCTCAAAGATTCTAAACCTAGCGAACTGCGAACCGCTATTCGCAGCGTTCACGACGGTCAGCAATATATTCCATCCCATGTTGGCGCTAAGTTAGTGCAGCGCATGAATACTCCAGAGTTAACCGATCGTGAGTTAGAAGTTCTTCAGTTAGTTACTCAAGGCATGAGTAACTTGGAAATCAGTGCTGCCTTGACGATTACTGAAAGCACCGTCAAATCTAACATCAACCGCATTTTGAGCAAGTTGGGCGCTAAAGATCGGACACAGGCAACGATTATTGCCCTGAAACGTGGTCTTGTCAGCCCCTAAGCCTGCTATGACAAACTTGAGGTTGATCAAGCTTATGAACTTAAGTTGGATCAAAGCCCATACCGCAGATCAATCAATTCGTAATCGATTGGTTGCTTAAACGATAGACCTGGAATGGATGACAAACTTGAGTCGGCCCCTTAAATTAAAGTGATACAAGCAGTTACAGAGTTGCAGCAAAGAAGATGGATAACCGTAAGGGATTGTTGCCTCTTCATGACTCAATAATGTGGAGCTGAACATGAAAATTATCTCTGTCAATGTCGGACTTCCACGTGAAGTGCTCTGGAAAGGAAAAACAGTTAGCACTGGCATCTTTAAAGAGCCAGTAGGTCATCGTGTCATCGTGCGATCGCTCAATTTGGATGGCGATGGACAGGCTGATCTCACCGTTCATGGTGGCTTAGAGAAAGCCGTCTATGTCTATCCCTTTGAGCATTATGCTTATTGGCGCAGTGAATTGCCTAACACCGAGTTGACTTTGGGTAACTTTGGTGAAAATTTTACAACCACTGAGCTGAGAGAAGAGGACTTGAACATTGGCGATCGCTTCCAAATTGGCACGGTGAAACTGATAGTGACACAGCCACGTATGCCCTGCTACAAGCTGGGGATTCGATTTGGGCGACCCGATATGGTAAAACGCTTTCTTGCCAGTCGTCGTACTGGTTTTTACTTCTCCGTCTTGCAAGAGGGCGAAGTCGGAGCCGGAGACACTCTAGAACTGGTCAGTCGGGATAAGAACAATATCACGATCGCCGATATTACCCAACTGTATACCCGTGAGAAGGACGACCCAGACCTACTTCAACGTGCTGCTCAATTGGAACCCTTGCCTGAAAGCTGGCGCGACTATTTCCAGGAGCAACTTCGTCGTTCGAGGGGGCAGTAGATTAACTCACCCTAAGCCGTCAGTATTTCATCCACAAACTCATAAGTTATGGACACCGTTAATTTATTTTTAGATCCCGTCAGCGCGATTGCTCATGCTCTCTGGATGGCGTTCAATATGTTTTGGGAAATTTTGTGGGCATTAATTCTGGGATTCACCCTATCTGCGATCATCCAGGCTGTGGTATCAAAGTCTGAAATGGTACGACTCATGCCCGATGATACGACTGGATCGATCGTAAGAGCCTGTGGTTTAGGGGCGGCCTCGTCATCCTGCTCCTATGCGGCGGTTGCGATCGCCCGATCCATTGTTCGTAAAGGTGGCAATTTTACTGCTGCGATGGTCTTCCAATTTGCCTCGACCAATCTAGTGATTGAGCTTGGTATCCTTCTCGCATTGCTAATGGGTTGGCAATTCACCCTTGCTGAATTTGTGGGTGGAGGTTTGATGATTGCAATGCTTGCCTGGCTGTTTCGCCTCTTTCTAAAACCAAAGCTCGTACAGCAAGCAGTACGACGGGCAGAGCAGGGATTGCAAGGCAGGATGGAAGGTCATGCTGATATGGATATGTCAGTCACGGAGGGTTCGCTTTGGCAACGGATCTTCTCCCGGCAAGGATTCACCGCTATCAGTCAATACTTTGTGATGGATTGGGCTTCGGTCTGGCAAGATGTTCTGCTTGGACTGTTGATTGCTGGGGCATTAGATGTTTGGGTGCCAAGAGACTTTTGGAAGGCTTTCTTCTTGGCTGATCACCCAGTCTTAGCCGCCATTTGGGGACCGATTGTGGGTCCAATTGTCGCGATCGTGTCATTTGTTTGTTCAGTCGGTAATGTGCCTTTAGCAGCAGTGCTGTGGAACGGTGGCATTAGCTTTGGTGGCGTCATAGCCTTTATCTTTGCTGACTTGATTGTGCTACCGATTCTTGATATTTACCGTAAATACTACGGAATGAAAATGAGTGTATTTTTGCTAGTAACCTTTTATGCTGCAATGGCAGGTGCCGCTTTCATCATTGAACTGCTTTTCCAAGCGTTACATCTGATCCCATCGCAACGAAATGTACAAGTGTTAGAGGCTAGCATTCACTTCAACTACACAACAGTACTGAACATTCTCTTTCTGATCTGGACAGCAATCTTGTTGCAACGTTTTCTTCAGACTGGTGGTCTTGATATGCTGCGGATGATGAATCATCCTAAACCTGCAATGACGCACTCTCACCACCATCACCGCAATCAGATGTGAGAGTTTGCACAAACGTCTTCACCTGTTAATTCAGCTGAACGAGTAATCATTGATTTTCAATTTAGAGATATCGCTCAATGCGCCAGTTTTATTGAATGACAATCTGCTCTGGTGACATAACGTACAACTTCAGTTTGAACAAGGAGTAATCCCATGACTACATATCGCACCGTTTCGATCGATGGTTTAGACATCTTCTACCGTGAAGCAGGTTCTCGTGATAATCCAACAATTCTGCTGCTGCATGGCTTTCCAACCTCCTCTCACATGTTCCGCAATCTGATCCCTGCGCTTGCTGACAAATTCCATCTTGTTGCTCCAGATTATCCAGGTTATGGCAACAGCTCCATGCCAGCGGTGAATGAGTTCGACTACACGTTTGATCACTTAGCTGAGATCATGGAGAAATTCATCTCTGCGATCGATCTCAAAAAGTACAGCCTCTACGTGATGGATTATGGCGCACCTGTTGGCTATCGCATTGCTGCTAAATATCCAGAGCGGGTGCAAGCTTTAATTGTGCAGAATGGCAATGCTTACGGAGAAGGTCTACGCGAATTCTGGGAACCGATCAAGGCGTACTGGCAAGACAAATCGCCTGAAAATGCTGAGAAGCTCAAATACCTTGTCACACTAGAAGCAACGAAGTGGCAATATACCAACGGCGTTCACAATCTGGAAGCGATCAGCCCGGATACCTGGACGATCGATCAACACTTCCTCGATCGCCCAGGTAATGGCGAAATTCAACTGGCGCTGTTGTATAGCTATGGTTCAAATCCACCGCTCTATCCCCAATGGCAGACGTATTTCCGCCAATATCAACCCCCTACCCTGATTGTGTGGGGTAAAAACGACTACATCTTTCCTGCTGAGGGTGCCTATCCTTACCAGCGTGACCTGAAGGACGTTGAGCTCCATTTGCTCGATACCGGACATTTTGCGCTAGAGGAAGAGGGAGAGGCGATCGCAAATTACATCGGTCAATTTCTCGCGTCACGATTGCAACCCATTCCTGTCTGATCAGCGCCCTTCATGAACGCTTTCTCAATTTGAGTTAAAAGCTTGAGCATTGATCACACAAATCACTTACCAATAGAAACATCATGCCACAGACTCTCTGGTTATTTGGCACTCGTCTCACCATCGTCGCGGATCACACTACAACGGGAGGTCAGTATGATCTGATCGAAGGCTACTTCCCACCTAAGACACAAACTCCTCTTCATCGCCACACGCGCTATTCCGAACAACTTTATGTGCTGGAAGGAGAGTTCACGGTTTGGGCAGGTGAGAACAAGATGGTACTAGGTCCCGGTGAAAGTTATCTAATTTCTCCAAGCACCCCTCATGTGGTCGCCACGATCGGCGATAAATCAGCTCGGGGATTAGTTGTTGCTGCCCCCAGTGCTTTTGCTCGGCTGATTGAAACCGTCGGGACGGGGAATGAGACAGAACCGACAGACATGGCGCTGTTTGAACGTATTTCTGCTGAGATTGGAGACGAAAATCTAGGACCGCCAGGAACCCTACCTTAATTGGACGCAATCAGTACACATCCCCGCAAGAGAAAACGATGACAACTCAAAATGTAACTATTCCAGCCCTGTCTGGAGGCAGTTTTAGTGCTTATCTAGCAGCACCTAGCACTCAGCCTAGTGCAGGGATTGTATTGATTCAGGAAATTCTTGGGGTCAATCAAAATATGCGCCAGACGGCTGATGATTATGCCAAAGAAGGCTATTTGGTGCTTGTGCCAGATTTGTACTGGCGGTTAGAACCGGGTGTGGAGCTTAATTCTGAAATTAAGGAGCAGTGGACTAAAGGCTTTGAGTTACTCCAAGCCTTTGATGTGGATAGTGGCGTAGAAGACCTGAAGGCAAGTCTGGCTTTTCTACGGCAGCATCCTAGCAGTACAGGCAAGGTCGGCAGTTTGGGCTTTTGTTTGGGTGGTAAGCTGGCATATCTCATGGCAACCCGCACCGATGCGGATGCCAATGTGAGTTACTACGGGGTTGACCTTGACAAGAATTTAGCAGAGGCAACAAAGATTCAGAAACCACTGCTGTTGCACATGGGTAGAAATGACGAGTATGTGTCATCGGATGCCCAAGCAAGCATTCAGCAAGGGCTGAAAGGCAATCTTCTGGTCACCATCTATCACTATGAAGGAGTGAGTCACGGGTTTGGCCGTGCGGGTAGTGCCGCTTATCGCCAGGCAGCCGCAGAATTAGCGCACGATCGCACCTTGGCATTTTTGAAACAGCATTTGGGCAGCGGTGTCATCCAAGGAGTAGCCTCATGATCAGTTATCGCACAGTCTCAATTGATGGTTTAAATATTTTCTATCGTGAAGCGGGTTCTCGTGATCATCCAACCATTTTACTGTTGCATGGCTACCCAACCTCATCTCATATGTTCCGCAATTTAATGTCTGCGCTTGCTGATCAATTCCATTTAGTTGCACCTGACTATCCTGGTTTTGGGTATAGTTCAATGCCTACGGTGGATGAGTTTGATTACACTTTTAACCATCTCACCGAAGTAATCGCAGGTTTTATCGATGCGATCGGCTTGAAACGCTACAGTCTTTACCTGATGGATTATGGCGCTCCCATTGGCTATCGTCTTGCCACGCAGCATCCAGAGCGAGTAGAGTCGCTGATTGTGCAAAATGGCAATGCCTACGAAGAAGGGCTAGGCGATTTCTGGCAACCCATGCGAGCTTTTTGGCAGAACAAGACCCCTGAGAATGCTGAGCGGGTGCGTCAGGCTCTGGTTAACAAGGGTGCGAAATGGTATTACACCACTGGAGCTAGAAATTTAGAGTCCCTCAGTCCTGATACCTGGACTTTGGATGAAGCGTTTCTCGATCGCCTTGGCAACGTGGATATTCAACTGGCGCTGAAGTACGACTATCAAGCTAATCTGTTGCTATATCCACAATGGCAAGCCTACCTGCGGCAGCATCAACCCCCGACCTTGGTAGTGTGGGGCAGAAACGACCAGGGTTTTTTAGTCGAAGGAGCCAATGCCTATAAGCGCGACTTGCAGAACCTTGAGTTTCATTTGCTGGATACTGGGCACTTCGCTTTAGAGGAAGAGAGAGAGGCGATCGCAAATCATATTCGTCAGTTTATGACTACTCATGTTTTCAAGGAAAGTACCACGCTAGCGACTAGCGGGAAATGATTCCGGCAGAAAGCAAAGTCAATAGGAAGTGATTGTCATTTCACAATCATCGCTCATCAATTTACGCTGTCAAGTCAATTCGTTTAACAGTGCTCAGCAGATTATTTACTACCCATCAAACGGAGAATGTCATGGTTTCTCAAGTAAATTCACCAGCAGTAAAACTTTTGGAAGTTGCAGATGATCCGCGTCTTTCTAGAGAAGTAAAGGCATTTTTGAAATTGCTGAATTCAGGGGGTGTGGCGTTAGAGAAACGCACTCCGATCGAAGCACGTCAGGTACTCGTGGATGCACAAGCTTCCGTGACCGTAGATCTTTCAGGTATTGAAGAGTCTGAGAAGACGATAACTGCTGACGGTTATACAATCACGCTCAATATCGTGCGACCTGAAGGTGTTAAAGACATCTTGCCTGTTTTCATCTTTATTCATGGCGGCGGTTGGGTACTGGGTGATTATCCCACGCACAAA
This sequence comes from Coleofasciculaceae cyanobacterium, assembly GCA_036703255.1. Taxonomy (GTDB): domain Bacteria; phylum Cyanobacteriota; class Cyanobacteriia; order Elainellales; family Elainellaceae; genus Drouetiella. The sequence goes on along the minus strand of DATNPL010000208.1, from coordinate 91,379 downwards.
CGCATGGTGCGAGATCTCGTTGTGCTTTCAGGGTTTGCAGGTGTCTTTGTTAACTACACACGCACACCAGATGCTCAGTACCCACAGGCAATTAACGAGATCTATGCTGCGACTAAATGGGTTGCCGAGCATGGTGAGGAGATTGGGGTTGACGGCAAGAATCTAGCAATTGTCGGCAACAGTGTCGGCGGTAACATGACGACTGTCACGACGTTGCTGGCAAAAGCGAAAGGGGGGCCACACATTAAATTGCAAATTATGATGTGGCCGATCGTAGACGCTGATTTTGAAACAGAATCTTTTCATCAATTTGGTGAGAAACGGTTCTTGACCACACCATTGATGAAATGGATGTATGACTTGTATATCCCTGACCCCGAAAAGCGCCAAGACATTCATGCTTCCCCGCTACAGGCGACGCTTGAACAACTGCAAGGATTGCCCCCAGCGCTCATTCAGGTTGCAGAAAACGATATCTTGCGTGATGGCGGCGAAGCCTATGGACGCAAGCTCGATGAAGCCGGTGTAGCCGTGACAACCGTGCGTTATAACGGCGTGATTCATGATTTTGGACTGTTGAATGGTTTAGCCGAGGTTCCAGCAGTACGTTCGCTTTTTGTCCATGCGGCGGCTGAACTGAAGAAATATCTGCAATAGAAATCGATAGTTTAACCGTCTGTTGCAATCAATCCTCGTTCTGATTGGGGTTTGGCGATCGCGAGTTTGAGATGGTTCTGACTTAGCCAATCTCAGTAGATCGCAAATTCACTCAAGGGCAGGCAAATAGATGGATGTGATCGCCGGGAAATGGCGCTCAACAGCCTGAGACAGAAATTCCAGCATGGTTTTGAGTCTGAACAAGCTTGCGTAAACGACTCGTCCCCCTCGTTGAGTCCGACTGACAAAGAACCACAACAAATAAACCCAAAGATTGACCAGAATAAATGCTAGAGCCACAAACAACAGTCGAGTGACTGGATTTTTACTGGTGGTGCGAATGCGATATTGGTTTTTGATTCTATAGCTGGATTCGATGCCAAAGCGGTCTTTGTAATGGTAATGGAGTTGGTGCAATGCTACGGTGACTCGATGCACGACATAGAGGCTGTACTGAATACCATGTTTGCCCTTGACGCCTTTGTAATAGTTGCAAATCACCCGCATTTGGCAAGTCACAGAGCCGTATTGAGCGCTATTGAGGGTGTAATGAGTTGCATAGCTCTTACGCCCTTGGAGCAATTGCCTTGTCCCACCCGTTTTGCCCCGAACGACCGCAGGCATCATGAAGGGGATGTTGAGGGCTTTGAGCCAGCGAATCACTGGCACGCTGTAGAAGCCTCGGTCGAGATAGAGTCGTTTGACCCCGACTCGTAACGGATGAAGCATTGCTAAGAGCGTCGTGACTGTCGCCACCAGGGTTTCGTGCTGATGCACCGCATGAATCGCTAAGGTGACTCGCTTGTTGCGACAGATGACATAAATCGTGGCGTAAGCGAAAAACCGGGTGGTTCCAGATTTGGCTTGAGAGCGATAGATATAGGGCGCTTCCGCTTCATTGGGAGTGCCATAGTAGGGAATCAGGTGCAAGTCAATTGCCAGCCGATGCCGTTTTTTGGCAATCTTGGGCGGGATGCGACTTTGCAGTGCCGCATTGAGTTGATGCTCCACTGTCGCCATGTCGCTCAGTTTGTCGAGGTGATAGCGCACCCCATTGCCACTGGGCACCCCCTCCATCTGCCGCACCGTGTGTTCGATGCTATCCCCCCGACTGGCTGCCCGCAGCAGGATCTCAAACAAGTCTTCGGAAGTGTAACCCCCTTCCATTTCGATCGGCAGATGCTCCAGCAGACTATCGACTGCAACTTCTAGAGTCGCCTCATCGGTCAATGCGGGAGAGGGAGATAATGGAGAGGGGTAGGTCGTCATGGCTCTATTTCAATGCTTTTAGCCTGACCCTACCCCCTTCTTAGGCAATTTGCGATCTACTGAATCTTGGTTGAGTAAGTCAGAGATTGGTTGGCGATCACTTCCACTATTTGTTTTTCAGAATGTAAGCATTGGGATTGAGGATATTTAGCGCGATCGCGCCACGACAAGTTAAACCGTGAACACGAAGTAGGGAGAGACATGAACATCAACAAAAATGACACCGCGATCGTCGTAATTGATCCACAAAACGATGTCTTGAGTGAAACAGGGGTTTCCTGGGATTTAGTCGGTGAAAGCGTCAAGCAGAATAAAACCGTCGAGAACATTGAGCGTATCTTCAAAGCCGCGAAGCAGAATGGTTTTGAGGTGTTCATCTCTCCCCATTATTACTATCCCACTGATTACAATTGGAAATTTGTCGGTACTCTTGAACAGATGATGCTTGGTGTGAAGGAGTTCACTCGCAGTGGTCCCTTAACTCTTGATAGTTTCCTCGGTTCTGGTGCTGACTGGCTCGATCGCTACAAGCCTTTTATTGAAGATGGCAAGACGATCGTGGTCAGCCCCCATAAGGTTTATGGACCGCAAAGCAATGACCTCGTTTTGCAACTGCGGAAGCGCAACCTTGGCAAAGTAATTCTGCTGGGAATGCTGGCAAATCTGTGTGTAGAAGCTCACCTGCGCGATTTAATTGAACAGGGCTTTGAGGTGCTTGTTGTTAAGGATGCCACTGCTGCCCCGCATCATCCGGAACTGGGTGACGGCTACATGGCGGCACTAATTAACTTTGGGTATGTAGCCAACGCCGTTTTATCTACAGACGACGTTGTAGCAGCCATGCAGTGATAGTAGGGTTGTGTTGTGAAGAAGGAAAGCGATGGTAAGAGAACCGATTGCTATTCTTCTTCTCGCTCATAGGCGTTTCCAATTCCCTCAAGTGATGACACTTTCTATCTGATATCACCTTTACTAAATGTGCGATGGTAGTATTGCTATCCCTTGAGGGTTCGCAACTTGGAAGGTAAAGTGGTTCAACAATCTATCGTTGGACTCAAGTCCATATGCCTGAATTGGACGCACTGCTGTACCTCAATCCAATGAGTGACTGGTGATGAGTTTGCGAGGCTTTAAGCATTGGATTAGCTCTAAACTGGAATATTTTGGCTCATTTTTCTCTCGTTGCCGTTTGCTCGGGTGCATGGCGTTGCTCTCCCTGCTGGATTTCACGCTCTAGAAAGTAGTTGAGCAGTGTTCGCAGTAGAACGATCGCACCTAAATTCAAAATGTCTTGGCGCGTTGGTGCAACTGCCGTGCGGAGGATATCACTGGCAACAGTAAATTCTAGACCCAATGCCAACACTCGTCCTAGTTGAAGACGAATTACTTCGGTGCCATCAAGTGGTTGCTTACGCAAGAATAGCTGGCGTACATAGCTTGTGCTCCCTCGGACGATCGCGCCACCAATTACCACAGCCGCTGCGATTTCTGCCCCTGCTGCCAGATAGCCGATCATGACTTTCAGCCACGCTTCTAGCGGACTGACCGACTCCAATACTCCACTAGCCTGCCTTGTATTCAAGCTCAATAGCAACACTAAGCCCAAAATCAAAGAAAGCGGCAACAGCAAATTGACTAGAGAATCTCGCGACGGCTCGTGTTTCATGCCTTTCGATTGCATTCACTCTGCTAAATCATTACTAACTTGTACCACATTGGCGATTCATGGCTTTTCTCGACAATCGATTAAGTTCAGTTCGCTTTTGCAGGTATTGACGGTGGCAAGAGTTTGCCCCGCAGCAGCAGTCGTACTGTTCCCAGGGCAATACTGCCGATCGCGATATTGGCAGCAATGAAGAGCAATATTGCTAATCCTTCCATCATGCCAGTCATGCCTCGTTCCACAAAGCGCAAGGCTGCCAGCGATAAGGCAGCAACGCCGAGCGTGAATGCCCAATAGGAAGCGTTAAAGGGTTGTTGGCACAACCAGGGCAGTAGCCGCAGTAAAATCACTGCCTGCAACAAACCGTAGCCCAAGAGCATTTGGGCAAAGATGTCGGGCTGACCACTGGTGATGCTCAAATAGGCAACACAGCCAACAGCCGGGGGTGCCAGTTGAATGCCCAGCGTTGGACGCAGAGGTTTGGGCAATGCTTCCAACAGGTAGAGGCGCTGCATGATGATGGATTCTAAGGCCAGCCACGAAAACAGCCCCATGCCAAACAGCAACGCCCCCCATTCTCGATAACCGAGACTACTGGCAGCGATCGCACTAACAAAACTACCTGCAACTCCTGTCAGATAAAGTACAGGCGTGGTCGCTTCTGGCTTGCGTCCGCCCATCCAGAACTGACCGGAACGATACACACCAAACCCCAACTGACCGATCGCGCTGACCATGAATAGCCCGACCGCGATCGCCTGGGAGTAAGGTGCGATCGCTAACGACACCAGCAACGAAGACACCGGCACCAAACTGATAAAGCAACATGAAACAGGATGCTTAAACTCGGCTAAAGCCTCTTCGCGCACCCACATCCATTTGCCAAAATAAAGCAACAACAACACGAGCCAGACTGTAACTGCCAGCAGCATAATCGCTTCGCCAATTCAGACAGGCAGGTGCCAAATTTTACCCGCCACCCGCCAGCAATTCCCCAATCCCACTAGACCCAGAATTATACCAAAAAAGGAGGCGGGAACAGCGATGCAATCGACCTTGAAACCAGCAAATTTTAGACGTGATTTTTTCATAGTCGAACTTCCTAGTAGTTATCGAGGGATGCAAACAGCCAATGACACAACTTTACCCACGTCCGTGGAGTCGTCACCAAAACGCGTACTCATCGCTTAGAATCAGGCAGCGTGAAATGCACCGTTTCGCTGATGATGACTTTGTGCGTGGGATCAGCAAGTTCGATCAGCACTTTGTGTTGTCCGGGTTCCAATCCGACGAGGATAATCGTTTCATCGCTGGCATCCACAAAGTGCCAAGGCGCGTCATCGACAGTGATGTGGATATGACCGATGCGCGGCGATACGTCGAGGGCACCGGTGCCGAACACTGGTACCACGCGCAGATTCTCAGTGTGGTACTGGATGAAGACGCGACCCTGTGCCAGCGGTTCGGGAAGCGGTGGATCGACAATTAGCTTGGCGGGTGGTTCGTTGGCGATCGTAATCAACGGAGATGAACCACGAATTGCTTTAGCGCTCAGAGTGTAGTCAGTCATAGCGGTTAAGTGCTTGAATTGTTTTATCGTCAAGTATTCCAATAAGTGGATTACAGTGTTGTTTAGAGGAATGCCTGATGGATGAGTGGTGCAATCACATCAATATTTTTCACCAACGAATCTGGGAGCGAGAACCGTTGTTGTAAGTAATGGGCATCGTTGTAACTCAGCCATACCTTGCCATCCGCCGCTTCCCATGCCAGCACTTTCAGCGGTAAATCCAGGGCGATCGTCGGTTCTGCGACCATCAGCGGCGTTCCAGCTTTTGAGTTACCAAACAACAACAACTGTGTGGGACACAAGCTTAGCTCAACTTTTTCGGCTTCCGTTTGTTGATCAATGCGGGCAAAAATAGTGATGCCTTTTGCTTGAAGGATGGTGGCAAAGCGATCGATCGTTTCAGTCACCGAATAGTGGCTAAGCTGGCTGATGATGCCATTCTTTGCAGTCATAGCAATGAATCCTTTGATGGTTTTGGTGATGGGTATCTTCGGGCGCTTCAAATCTGTGCCATTCCGCCATCCACAAACAGTTCAATGCCGTTGACAAAGCTGCTGTCGTCTGATGCGAGAAAGACCACAGCTTTGGCAATCTCATCGGGTGTACCCACTCGTCCCAGCGGAATGGTGACGGCTTGGCTATCCACAAATTCCTTCAATTGCTCATCACTCAATCCCAAGTGATCGTAACCAGGAGTTGGCACCACACCAGGACTGATAGCGTTCACGCGGATGTGGCGCTCTTTGAGGTCGATCGTCCAATTACGAGCAAACGATCGCACGGCAGCTTTGGTAGCGCTGTAAACACTAAAGGCTGGAGTGCCCTTGATGGAAGTAATCGAGGCATTCAGAATGATGGAAGCACCGTCTGGCAGCAGCGGTAGCGCTTTTTGCACGGTGAACAGTAGACCTTTAACGTTGGTATTGAACGTTTTATCAAAGTGTTCTTCGGTGATTGATCCGAGTGGGGCGAGTTCTCCACCACCCGCATTGGCGAAGATCACATCCAGGTGCCCTTGATCTTGCTTGATGGTGGCGAACAGGCGATCGAGGTCTGCCAGATTAGAAGCATCGCTCTGCACACCCGTAACATTTTTGCCGATTTCCTTCACGGCAGCGTCCAGTTCAGGCTGACGACGACCTGTAATGAAGACGTAGGCACCTTCAGCAACGAATCGCTTTGCAGTAGCAAGACCAATACCACTGGTGCCACCAGTGACAAGCGCAACTTTTCCATCTAATTTATTCATGATGAGTCCTATATTTGTTGAGTTTGAACCTGAGTGTTAGGCAGGCAGAGTGTCTGCATTTGCTGCTTTACAGCTTTGAGAACAGTAGATTTAACCCTTCAGTCATGGTGGGATGGGTCAATACGCCATCGCGCAGAACAGTGTAAGGCATCTCAGATTGCATCACCATCTGCACTGTCGAAAGCATTTCACCTGCTGCATGGCAAAACAGTGAACAACCGAGAATGCGATCGGTCTTAGCATCGACGATTGCTTTGAGGAATCCATCAGTTTGACCAAGCGTTCTAGCGCGAGGAATGGCGGACGCATCCAGCTTTGCCACGCGGATATCATGCCCTTGTTGTCGTGCGGCGATTTCAGTCAGACCCACCTGCGCTAATTCTGGGTCAATGAACAAACAAGATGGAATGGGTCGATCGCCCGTGCGACGGTTGCCACCCTCAATGAGATTCGCTTTAACAATCCGATAATCGTCGAGCGCGATATGAGTATACTGCGGCCCCCCATTGATATCGCCCAATGCCCAAATGTTGGGAACGCTGGTTTCCAGGCGATCGTTGACTTGAATAAACCCACTAGCATCTACCATAATACCCGCAGCCGCTAGGTTCAAGGTATCAGTGGTAGGAGCGCGACCGACAGCAACAAGCAAATGTGAACCCTGAAGACTGACTTCCCGATCGTCTACCTGGATTTGCAGGATAGTTTCATTGCCAGCGCGATCGATCCACAATACTTTCGACTTCAAAAGGAATTCAATACCGTCCCGTTCTAAAAGAGTCTGTATGGCGATCGCAATATCGGGATCTTGTGAGGACAGAATTTGCTCGCGCTGCCCGATTACGGTGACGCGAGAGCCAAAGCGCCGGAACATCTGAGCAAACTCCAAGCCAATGTAGCCGCTGCCCAGAATGATCAAATGCTCCGGCAATTGTTCTAGCTCCATAATCGACTCACTCGTCAAAAACTCAGCTTCTTTGAGTCCAAGTACGGGTGGAATCAACGGTCGTGTACCTGTGTTGATAAACAATCGCTCTGCGACAAGTAAACGGGTATTGCCTTCCGTGTTTGTGACTTCGATCGTTTTAGCATCAATAAATCGTGCTGTGCCAATGATCAAATTTTCACCCAGAGCTGCTTCCAAGTTATGCAAATTCATTTCACGCGCAGCCAGCACCACCGATCGCTTCCGTTGGATAATCGCTGCTAAATCAACGGTAGGTTGATAGGTCTTCACGCCATAAGCCGCACTGTTCTGCATAGTATGGGCAACCTCCGCGCTTGCCACCATCGTTTTAGTGGGAATACAGGCGATGTTAATACACCCGCCCCCTATCATGGTCAAGCTCCGCTCTACCAGAGCGGTCTTTCGTCCACTCGCCGCTAATGCAGGTGCCAGTGTTTTACCTGCTTTGCCGCCGCCAATCACAATGTCATCATAGTATTCCGTGTTCATTCATATTTCCTTGTTCTACTATTTTTTTCTACAAACTTTTGGCGGACTATTATGTGTAGTTGTCATTACTCCATCAGTCTCTTTAGAACAAATATTTCATCTCAGAAGAAGAAGATATTCATACCGTCAATGTCAGAAAGGAAAGTCTCAATCTCGGTAATCTTTCCATTTTTGAGCCGACAGGCTATAGCCACATACTCGTCGAGGACACGATCGCCTTGCGTTTCCGTAGATAATGCTTCCTTACCAGAGATACACTCAACCCGTTCTACGCAATCTAAAGTCTTAACACATATCCAACACCGCGCACTGTGTGGATTAATTGTTTTGCAGCTTGTGCTTCCAATTTGATTCGCAAGTAGCGAATATAAACTTCAATGACATTTGAACCGCCAAAATTTCTGTAATTCCAAACATCATCAAGAATTTGTTCACGAGTTAACACCTGGTTCGGATGCCTCATTAAATAGTTCAGCAAATCAAACTCCTTGGCAGTCAGTTCAATTTCCTGATTCCCATAGTAGACTTGTCGCGCTTTTTGATTGAGGATGAGCTGCTCAAATTGTAAAAGATGCGCTTCTTTTGGTACTTGTCTTAAATGCGCTCGAACTCTGGCGATCAGTTCTTCTACAGCGAAAGGTTTGCTAAGGCAATCACTTGCCCCTGCGTTTAGAGCAGTGATTCGTTCATAAACTCGTCCTTCGTAGTCCAATACAATAATAGGTACATAGTTGTAGGTTGAGCGCAGCCGATGGCAAAACTCTATACAGGAAACTCCTGAAAGAGGCCAACCGATGATAATCAACTGTGGATTCGTTTGACGAGCAGCCAGCAATCCACTAATGCCATCCCCTGTTAAGCTAACCTGGTACCCTTCACAACTTAGTTCTTGCGTAATTAGCTGAGTCAGTTGACTGTCATTTTCGATTAGTAAAACATGGGATGTTACGGCTGTCATCACTGCTTTATTAGTTGGCTCGTTCGCACTGAATTGAGGAATGGTTTGTAGCATCTTGAAATCTCGTCTAGATTGCGTCTATTCTCGTAGCATCATGTAGGCAGCATTCCGGGAGAACCCAAAAGCTATCGCCAATTTCAGCAGAAATGCGTTCAAACAATGCTATGCCCGTTGGTTCTGTCTCATCCACTGTCCCGGTAGCCACCTTCTAGCACATAAAGTTGTTCGGAATAGCGCATGTGGCGATGGAGAGAAGTCTGCGTTTTGTCAATCACTGCTCTCAGTTTCTCAAAAATCAGCCACCTCTTAAATCAGTTTGGCAACCACACTGTGATGAAAGATAAAAGGTACATGACTGGAATTGACTTCGGTTGTCTTAGCCCCCATTCGTTGAGCCATAACTTGCTGAAACTCAGGGTTGATAGCTCGATCGCTTTGAGTTACCAGGTACCAGGAAGGAATTCTCTTCCAGGCAATGTCACTCAGGGATTGGTCAAATGCTGCGCTGGCGATAGGCTTTTGGGTTGCGGCTATCACTTGCGCCTCTGCTTCTGATACATCCTGAGCAAACAGATCGTGAAACTTCTTGCGATCGGCGTAGAGAAAGTTGGCTGCATCAGACACAATTGCCATGCTGATCGGAGTTGCTGCGTATCTGCTATTCAAACCGCTTGCTGTTTCAGCGACATCTGGTGCGAAAGCATTGATATAGACCAGAGCTTTCACCTGCCGATTACCAGCCGCCGCACCTGCGATCACGTTTCCAGCATAGGAATGCCCGACCACAACAACGGAACCTGCCTGATCGTCAATCACCTACTTAGCCGTTGCCACATTCTTAGCAAGTGAGGTGAGCGGAATTTGGGCAGCAGTGACTGTATAACCATCCTGCTCCAACAGGGGGATAACATATGGTTTTCTTGCTATGGCGCAGTTGCAGCATGCTCGATGATCTCTGCTACGGCATCCGAATGGGAAATCATCACGACATGAGACGCACCATTCACAGCGATCGTCTCCTTTGAGTTAGCGCGCTCCGCCATGAAAGCGTGCATCGCTGCTGGAATGTTCAAATCACGCTCACCATAGATGAACCAAGATGGGGTGGACTTCCATGCAGGCGTGCCGGATGCCTCATTCAGCGCAGCGTCCGTCACGGGTCGCTGGGTGCTCGCCATCAGCTCTGCATCTGCGACAGGCACATCCGCAGCAAACTGAGCGTGGAACTTGGACTGCTGGATGTAGAGATCCTTACCGCCATCGGGCAGAGCGACTGGCGGCGCAAGCGTCGGTCCGAGTGTGCTGCCTGGGTAACGACCTGAGAGGTCGGCGGCAGTCTCGCCCATATCAGGAGCGAAGCCAGCCACGTAGACCAATGCCTTCACTTTCTGGTTGTCATTGGCGGCATTTGTGATCACCGAGCCGCCGTAGGAGTGCCCGACCAAAACAATGGGTCCCTCAATGCTCTTAAGGATACTGGCAACATAGTCCGCGTCACTCTTGACTCCGCGCAGGGGATTGGCAGCGGCAATCGTTGGGTATCCTTTTGCAATCAGCTTGGTTAATACGCCGTTCCAACTATCAGACTCAGCGAACGCGCCGTGGACGAAAACGATGGTGGGCTTGCTGTCTTGGGCGATAACAGGATTCATGATAGTTCCTACAGAAGTGATTAAGATGACTGCCAGGGAAAGTGCGGTGATCAAAAGCAGACGAGTAACGTTTCTAATGGTGAGCATGTTCATGTCGTAAGCTCCTTTGTGTTTGTTGCTCTCGTTGAATTGCGAAAAATGGTTGTTCTAGCCGATGCGATCGGGCGTAGTCACTCTTTGCCAAGCCGTCATCTCCTTGACGTGTCAGCAGTACATTACTCAGCAACGCATCGCAGGCGCTGCATAATGTCAAGAAAAAATGCCCTATCTACATCTTTGGTGAATCTTGTCATTGTGACTTCTATTGCATGACAAATGACGCATGGAAATCACTGACCCAATAAGCGCAGCGATTTATCCCAGAGGCGATCGGCATTATCTGAATCGAGTGCATAGGGGGCAACGCCGCTATAGTCTTCGGTGCGCTTCGTCGCGATCGCAGCTTCATTGCAATCCACAAAATAACGACCGCCAATACCCTCCAGTAAAGGGGAAGTTGCCAGCAGCACTGAGGTGGCAGCACCCTGTTCTAGCGTCTTCTGTCGCTCTGGCGGAGTCTGGATGCCCCCAGCGTGGCGCTGGAGGTTGGTGGCGATCGCACCAGGCATCAGCGCATTCGCCGTAATACCATCCCTGAACCAGCGTTTGGTGGCACCGACAGCGAAAAGAATACTGGCAGTTTTAGATTGTCCATATGCCAGCTGCGGGTCATAGGGACGGAATGCGAAGTGAATATCGTCAAAAATAACGGGCGAAAGCAAGTGTGCGCTAGAACTAACGGAGACAATCCGTGCCGCACCATCTGCTGCCAATGCCTTGTGGAGTCCCAGTGCCAGGGCAAAATGTCCAAGATAATTGGTGGCAAACTGCATTTCCCAGCCTTCAGGTGTGTGCTGTTCGGGCAATGCCATCACACCTGCGTTGTTGACAAGGATATGCAATGGTTCATCCCATGCAGCGACAAATGTGGCGATCGAGGCGCGATCAGCTAGATCAAGCGAGGCGACGTGAATGTTCCCATTCCCAGTGGTGGCAGTGATGTCAGCCGCTGTCTTTTCACCCGCATCGATGTTACGCACAGCCAGAGTCACCTCAGCCCCCGTCTGAGCCAGTGCCCGTGCCGTCTCGATGCCGATGCCCGATGCTGCGCCAGTGACGATCGCCCGCTTGCTAGAAAGATCAATGCCCTTTACAACTTCAGCAGCGGTGGAATGCTGACCAAAGGGTGTTTTAATCTGTGTCATCATCGGCTCCTTTATAAGGTCAACTGTTATGTATGCAGCCTCTTCTGATCAACAGGTGAGCTTTTACCACTCGCGACATTGGCAAACGCACCTTCAACTGTCAAGGCGCGTAACGCGTAAAGACAAAGTCGCGATCTTTGACGGCTGCGTGGCAGGAAAAGCAGGTGTTTTGTACCGCCACGTTGCCAGGCTTGCCATCGTTAAATTGAGCGTACCCCCAGCCGCCGGTCGACGCGTATTTTCTTGAATCCCTGACCATAAACTGAACCCCCTCCTTCTGCTTGGGTAGCCCAGCCACAAATGACTGGAAATCGCCAAAGGCTTTGTCGCCTTCCTCTGATGGGACGTAATTCCAGGCGAGCCGTGCAATAATGGTGCCGTCTGGGAAGGGAAGCTTCCCTTCCCGGTATGCCTTGATCGCTACCTCATTGCCCAATTTGGCGCGTATATCGTTGAGGTTACCTTTCTCACGGGCCACGGAGATCAATGGCCAGTCGCGGTATCCGGGGGGAATTTTGTCTCCGAGAACCAGGGCGATCTGCCCATCAGCGTGTCGAGATGAGAGAACTATGCCGACAACCACGCTGGTCACCATTACAACTGCAACCAGCAATAAAGCGATCCGTCTCATATAGCGACGGCGATGATAGTTGATTTTTTCAGACATTGAACTTTCTCCAATTAGGTTCAAAGCAGTTACGCTCAGAGAGCATTGCTGCCTCCTAAATCGATGAATATGCTGGATTCTGAATGTTATATTTAGCCAAAAAAGTTGGTCGATCGCGACTCGCTTTAATGAAGTCCGCCGCCTTTTCACCAATCATGATCGTGGGTGCGTTGGTATTGCCTGTCGTGATGGTTGGCATGATGGAAGCATCCACGACACGTAACCCCTCAACCCCATGTACCCGCAGCTCAGAATCTACCACCGCCATTAAATCTGTACCCATTTTGCAGGTGCCGACCGGATGATATACCGTGCTGCAAGCGTCCCGAATGTACGCTTCGATCGCTTCATCACTCTGAACCTCAGCACCCGGAGCGAGTTCTCGACCACGAAACTCATCAAAACCGTTGCTATGAAGCAATCGCCGCATTAATTTAATCGCAGCTACCAGCTTTTGCACATCGACTTCACTTTGCAGATAGTTCATCCGAAACATTGGTGCATCATGGGGATTACGCGATCGCAAACCAACGCTGCCAATGTTTTGGAGATGGGTTAATGAGACGGCACCCGTAAAGCCAAACTCTACCGGAGTATAGCCAGGTGGCAAGAACTGAATGGGACCGAAAAAGAACTGTAAATCGGGCGCAGTTTCCAGATTGTCCTCGCTATGCAAAAATAAGCCTGCCTCGACTCCATTGCTGGTGACAGCAGGGTATACAGCCTGCGTTGCCTCATACACCACAGAGATAAGAATATGGTCTTGTAGGTTTTGACCGACACCTGGCAAATCAGCTACTACCGGAATTCCCATATCTTGCAAATAGGATGCATTGCCAACGCCAGACAGTAGCAACAGTTTCGGTGAATCAAATGCACCCGCACTTAAAACTACTTCCTGGCTGGCTCGTACCTGATGAAGCTTGCCTTCATACAAATATTCCACTCCAACGGTGCGCGTGCCCTCAAATAGCAACCGAGTCACCAACGCGCCTGTTGTCACAGTCAAATTGGGACGCTGAAGAATGGGTAGGAGGAAGGCAGCAGCAGCGCTGTGTCGTTTGCCATCCTTAACGGTCAACTGATAGGAACCTGCCCCTTCCTGTTGTGTCCCGTTGAAATCAGGATTGTAGGCATATCCCATTGCTACACATGCATCTACAAATCGTTGGGATACCTCAGATGGAGAAATAATATCAGTGACGCTCAACTCCCCGTCTACCCCGTGGTATTCGGAGGCTCCTCGCTGCTGGTGCTCAGATTTTTTGAAATAGGGTAAAACATCTTGGTAACTCCAACCGGGATTTCCCAATGAATGCCAGTGGTCATAATCGCGAGGATTGCCTCGGACATACATCATGAAATTAATCGAACTGCTGCCCCCTAAGACTTTGCCACGGGGACAGAACATTTTGCGACCCGCCAAAGGTGGCGCTCCGCGATCGTTGAGGTAGGGTTCTGGCTCAGAAAAGTATGCCCAGTCTACATCGGAGCCAAGGAGGCTCATAAATTCTGAGGGGATATAAATCTCTGGTTTCGTATCCGGGTTGCCTGCTTCGAGGAGTAACACAGATGTATCCTTGTCTTCAGTCAAACGATTGGCAACGACGCAACCCGCCGAACCTGCACCAATTACAATGTAGTCATAGTCAGCCATAAGATTCTTTCTCTTTGTGAGCCTGCTCAATTGGAGTTACTATCCAAACTGATGAGTCCATAGCCTAAGAACTGATCCAACCCATTCTCCCCTGCTGAATAGGCAGTCACATCAAATAGATAAATTCCGCCCAACCTTGGATTACCCTGGACTCGTGTTGGGTTGCAGCGATCGTTGCTGATGGCAGAATAGTGGCGATCGCCAAAGCTACACGAATGGTAAACTTGAAAAACGGTATAGATTGTGCTGTCAGATGACTCCTCATAATGAATGATTTATGCAATAAAAGGGTCGCTAAAAACAATTCTTCAATTGTTACTTTATCTATTTGCAACAAACTACAATCATCGTTCAATAGCGACCCATTTTACATGTTGCTCTTCAGGGGGCAATCGTGGAATAGCTACTAGTTCAAACCAATCACTCACACATCACTTAATAAAGCCTTCCGTAGGCCCCAGACCTGGATTTTCATGGTTAAAGCCACCATCTTCTCCACCCGTAATCTGTGAAAGCTGATCGTCACTTAGCACATCACCAGATGTATCTCCACTCTTACGAAAAATGCCTTTCGTGGGACCCAGACCTGGATTTTCATGGTTAAAGCCACCATCTTCTCCACCCGTAATCTGTGAGAGTTGGTCTGGATTCAATTCTTCATCATTGCGTTTTGTAGACATAATTTCTCCTGAAAAAGTTTTGACATTAAGCTGAAGACAATAGACTGCGCTGACATGCGTTTCAGCGCCATCTGCATAGGCAAGATGCGATCGCTATTCTCAAGGAGAACGATTGCCAACTATACCTGTTGGATCTTTAAGGTTTTCGCGAGAATTTGTTGGATTATTCATCACACAATTCATGATTAACTCAAAGGTAGACGACTAGAACTAATGGGGTTCTGTTACCTGCAATTGAATATTTCCACTCATCTCATTTACATTGAGTAAATGAGCAAGATGCCTCAAATCCTGCATTAGCCGTTGGTATAATTCAATGAGTTCCTGGTAAGACAAATTTGCCTCAACGTTATGCACAGTGGAGTTCAGGTAAAATGAGAAGCTTGTCATAGATTGATCTACTGAGCAATATTTAGCAGTTGTATAATCAGCATTGTCAAGATACAAGCCAAACGCTGCAAAGAAGGTTTTTAGTGTTCGCTTGTCTACTCTAACTTCGCAGCTAAGAATGCGACTGACGGTGCGCTCATTGAGAAGCGATCGTTCACTTAATTTTTCATAAGTATGACGATTACCGCATTCATCATGAAGAACATCAGCTTGAGCAAGCTTCTGCCATCCCTGCCTAGACAGCACTACGCCTCGGGTACGATTACGCTTACAAGAAATAGTAGAATGCAGCTGATTAGGATTAGGGGATGAAATTTGGTACATAATTTTACTCTTTGTCTTGAGATAGCACATTGAGATCAACCTAAGCCTGTAAGTTAAATTCTCTCTTTGATCTAGTGAATTAGCCCTGAACGAAGTGCTCGAATCGCTGCTTGAGTGCGATCGTTTACGCACAGTTTTCTCAAAATATTACAGACATGAGTCTTCACTGTACCTACAGCGATATACAGCTTCTTAGAGATTGCAATATTGCTATATCCATCCACAATCAATTGCAAAATTTCTAACTCACGAATCGTTAAAGATTCGATCGCAATAACTCGTCTGTACTCTGGCTCGATCGCCCGAATCATGATCATCTCAGTGCGCTTAATGCTGTCAGTTCGAGAAGGATGAGATTGCTTTAACAACTCCATAACCTCTTGTGCAACAGCAGTAAATGCCTGATTTACAGAAGAAACACCAAAGGAATCGATCTGAGTTGGAGCGCTCAAGCGCTCAAGATCATCTTCAATCAGTAATGGAATGGATACCATAAAACAATCCTCATTGAACAATTCATTAAAGTTGAAACCTAGAGAGCTTAATAACTTGCTGTGGCAATAGCTGCCATCAGCTGCTCCATGTCCCAGCGATCGGTATATTGAACTCCATTGATGAATAAAGCTGGAGCAGCCGTCACTCCGCTTTGCATGCCACTTTCAATATCTTGATTGATGCGAGCAACATGTACTTTTCCGGCTAAGTCTTGTAAAAATTGGCAAACATCAAGTCCTAAATAATTGGCGTATTCCACCAAGTATCCGTTTCCTAACGCTTGCTGATGGCTGAACAGCATGTCATGCATCTGCCAAAACTGACCCTGAACCGCTGCTGCGACCACCGCTTCAGCCGCTCGTTGTGCTTGATCATGGATCTGGTGCTGGGGAAAATGCCGGAAGATAAAACATAAGTAATCCTCTCCATTAGAAACATTAAGCTGCCGCCAGATGACTTTAATCAACCTGTAAACGTCCGCACTCTGAGAACTTTGATAATCCCCATACAGCACTAGCATTACGATGGCATGTAGCACACCTTGTCTATAATCCTGGATTGAAGGTGGGACGGCTAACGAACGGCGATTTTGGTCTCGGCTCACTATTACCCCCGAGGGATGGGGCGATCGCTCCATAGCCCTCCTTGCGTGATTGATATATCGCAAACTCAAATCCTGCAACTAGTTGCTATCTGTGTTTGTATGTGTTCACTATAGGGAGTCGACCCTCACTTGTAGTCAACTCAGAGGTGACACTTTTGTGTAACCGCGTGATGGGTGCATGAGTCCATCTCACAATGGAAGGCTTTCTCAAACTAAAGTTGGTATTCAAATGTCAACTTTAGTACAGTACACAAACTGCTTAGCCCACGCTTAACCGCAACAATCACGGCCTGAGTGTATGACAAGCCGGCATAAGCGATCGCTTATGCCCAATTGACTTAAAACTCGATCCACATACGAATTGACAGTGCTTTTGCCAGTACTCAAGCAGTTACTTTCCCTGGCAGGTCACGGCTTGAGTCAACTGATTTTGTACCGTGGGGTTCGGGGTGCTGGCAACCAGAGAAACCCTTCCAGTGGGAGTAACTTGCCAGCCAGTCGCCTCGACGAGTGGGGTATCGGGTGTGGGGTTTGGGATATTGGGAGAAGTTTTGAGTTCTGAGTTTATGCTGCCTCCTGACTCCCGTCGGCTGACGCTCTGGGAAGCCTGACTTCTAGTTCCTCTCCTCCCTACTTGCTGAACCACCGTTAGCCTACGACGGTCTTGCCAGTCAGCGTCATCGTCTAATTGTTGTTCAGGGTTGGGAGGCAAACCACCACGACCGCTGATAATGAACGAGTTGCCTTGATTGGCAGGACATCCTTGGGCAATCAGCCCTGACGAATCCGCAAGGTCAGTTGATAATGCCACTAGCCCAGACGTTGGGTCAAGTCTGGATGTAATGACATCGATCGTGCCATTCAAAGCAGAAGTCGCTCCTGTAGCGGTGATGTCGCTCAAAAGGGTAGCAATGGGACGGGATTGAATGCCATAGATCGCAAAGGCATTGATGCTGACATTGCCGCCGCGAAAATCCTCGGAATTGGCGCTGATGTTGCTGTCTTCGTTTGCAACCGCAATCAAAAAACGGGTATCGATTGTAATGTCACCACCAGCAATGTTGCTGCCCGTGGCGTTGGTGGTGATGTTGCTGCCGTTGCGGAGGAGGAGGAAGGGCGATCGCAGATTAATATTCCCACCACCGCCCGTCGTATCGGCGCGGATACTGCCTTGATTGCTTAGATAAATGCGATCGGCATTCATAAATAAGGAGCCTGCACTCCCAGTACCCGTACTGCTAACGGTGACTTCTGCCTGGTTTTGAAGGTTGAGGGTGTCTGTTGTGAGGTTTAAGTTTCCACCTGCCCCACTGCCGCCCGTTCCTGCCGCAATCACGGAACCATTCCCGGTGAGTGTAATGGAGTCAGGGGCAGCAATCGTCAGCTCTCCTCCACGACCGCTGTTAGAAGTAGAGGCAGAAATTTGTGCCCCATCCTGAAGATTCACGCGCACACTTTGACCATTTCCGCGTGGTTGAATCGTTAAGTTACCCGCATCCCCAGAACTAGTGGTTCCGGCTAACAGACCCGTGCTGGCACCCGACAGTTGCAGGTTTGGCGTATTTACCGTGATGTCGCCTGCTCGACCGTTACTCGAAGTCGTGGTGAGCAGGCGTCCGCCGCTGTTCACATTCACCCTATCTGCACTGGCTGTAATATTGCCAGCATTTCCATTACCTGCGGTAGAAGCCGAGAGTTGAGCATTATTCAGGACTGAGAGCGATCGTGCCGCAATCTCAATATCGCCTCCCCTGCCCAATCCCCCTGCGTCAAGGGTGCTGGTCACCACTGCCTCATCAAACGAGACAGTATCTCTCGCCTGAACTTGGATATTGCCTGCCCTCCCCTTTCCCTGCACATTCGTGTTGATTCTCCCTTGGTTAAAAACCGAGAGTGAGCCTGTGGTGATGCTGACATCTCCTCCATTGCCCACAGCGTCCAAACTCACTGAGGTAAACACCTCACTGCGGTAGTCGGTACGATTAGGGGTTGTGCCACGAATCTGTATAGAGTCATGAGCGTGAATAGTGACGCGGCCCGAATTGCCTGTCCCGCCCTGATTATCGGTATATATAGCTCCACCGTTGGTTAAAAATAGGGAGCCAGTTGTAATCGTCACATCTCCTCCCTGACCCACAGCTTCTGGCCCCACCTGTGTGGAGATCGCGCTGTTGCGGCTGTCGGTGCTGTTGGCGCTTTCATTGCGCCCACCATCTATAAAGACTGTATCGCGGGCATTGATATTCACGTTTCCCGCATTTCCCTGTCCACTTGTGTAGGTAGGCATGGCAGCGCCCCCTGTGATGTACAGTGACCCTGTATTGATGTTGATACCGCCAGCGTTACCAATGCCAGTCCTGTCTACGATATTGTATATACCGCTGTTATAACTATCCCTGGAACCATCTAGAGAAACAGTATCGCGGGCATTAATATTCACGCTGCCTGTATTTGCTGATCCTCTGGTGCCAGAAATCAGTTGACCACCATCTGTAAGAGACAGCGACCCCGTTATGATATTGATATCCCCAGTCCTACCGCCCCCGCCGTAGTCTACGGTGTTGTAGAGAAGACTTTTTTCAGCAAAAGCGATGCGATCGCCCGCCGTCAGCGTGATGCTGCCCGTTGTCCCCTGACTAAACAAGCGGTTTGCCACCACACTCTCATTAATCAAGATCGATCCCGTCGCATTCAGCTCAATCCCGCTAGTTTGAGCATTAGGTGATCTCGAACTGCTGGGAATCTCCAGCCAAAGGGAACTGCCTAATAGATCAATGTTGCGACCCAGAATCCGAATGCTGCCACTGTCGCCGATGACGATAATGCCATTAATTTCTCTAACTCTGAGAAAGTTTCTGAAATCGATTTGACCTCCATTCCTCAGGAAAACATCGGCTCTAGGTACACCATCAGGGATATCTAGCCGCCAATCTTCCCCAGCCGTCGCTAAACTCACCGTCCCCACTCCACCCACTCCACCCAACTCCACATAACTACCCGGACTCGTTAAGCGTCCATTCTCCAGTTGTACGGGGCCACCCACCAGCATTAGGTTTTGTCGGGGTGAAACCTGTAAACCCGTTCCATTGGCTGTGGATTGATTGACGATCGGCTGGGGTGTCAATTGATTGAAGAACAACGCATTGGGATTGACACTGAGCAACTGACTCGGTAACGGCTGTGTCGCATCGCTGCTGAACACTTCACCGTTGGGAAAGCCGATCGCATTTGCCGTCGTGCCTACAAAGGAACCGCCAATATTAAGTGATGCATTCGGACCAAACAAAATCCCACTTGGATTGAGCAAAAATAGATTTGCTGTCCCATTTGCCCGAATTAAGCCATCAATATTCGAGATTGATCCACCCGTGACGCGACTGAAGATATTTTGCACATCAGTGGCATTGTTGAAGTAGGCAGAGCCACCTGTTGGCACCGAAAACTGGCTGAAGCTGTGGAACAGATTGCCACCCCGCTTTGCCCCACCATCAATTTGCACAGTGGCATTGCCGGAAACTTGCGATCGCTCCCCCGCAGGTAGTGTGGCATCAGGAATCACCTGAGCGGCGATCGGTTGAGCACAGAGCCATACACTTAAAAATCCGCCCATCAAAACCCATGCTGTTAAGTGCGATCGGTTCATGCTGCTACCTTTGTTCCACAATAGCGATCCACAAGAGAGGGTGGCTCCTAGAGCGATCGTTTCAGTCAAGCTAAAACAAACGGTAGCAGAAAGCCAGGGAAGATCAGTAAGTTAGCTGAGATCTAGCATTGCTCCTCATAATCCGTTCTCAAATGAATGCGGGGCTAATCACTACCCATTGCAATGGGGCAAATGTATGATCAGGCAGGCATTTTAGCCCGTTTTAACAGCCAACCAAAATTAGCAAGACCCCAGTCTTGAGCTGATCGAACAGCTTACAAACTGACCAGTCCACGCTTAACGGCAATAATCACGGCCTGAGTGCGATCGCTCACCCCTAATTTACTTAAAAGTCGATTGATGTGTGATTTGACAGTGCTTTCGCCGATACTTAAGGCAGTCGCAATATCAGCATTACTCATCCCCTGTGCCATCAAACGAAGCACTGCTAGCTCTCGTTCACTGAGTTCTGGGTGGCTCATGCGCTGCAACAGTTTCGCTCCCACGGCTGGCGGCACGTATTTTTGACCGCTATGAATCGTGCGAATCGCATTCAGCAGCTCGTTGGGTTTGGCATCCTTGAGTAGATAGCCCTGAGCACCCGCCTGCAAGCCGCGATAGATATCTTCATCACTATCATAGGTGGTAAGGACGGTAATCCGAGCCTGCTTAAATTCGGCACAGATTGCCGTAATGGCTGCCACCCCTCCCATCTGCGGCATGCTCAAATCCATCAGCGTGACATCGGGTTGATATTCTCGAAACACGTCGATCGCCTGCTGCCCATCTTCGGCTTGAGCTACGACCGTCATTTCCGGATCACGATTAATGATTGTTGCCAGCCCTCGCCTGACAATGGCATGATCGTCAACAATCAAAACCCGAATTGTAGTGGGTTGACTCATCGTGATTTTTACGCTCGATTAACAATGACAATAATTTCGGTGCCCTGCCCTGGTTGGCTCTGAATTGTCAATTGTGCGCCCATTTGCTCTGTTCGCTCGCTCATGCCTAACAGTCCAAACCCACCAACCAATGGAACGGTACCAACGCTAAAGCCACGCCCATTATCTTTAACGCACAGTATACATTGTGCCGCTTCATACACCAACTCAAGCCGAATTTCGCTAGCCTCCGCGTACTTAATGGCGTTAGTTAAGGCTTCTTGGCCCATCCGTAGTAGATGATTCTCAACGTCGGCGGACAACGGATAGGCAGTGCCTTTGCTTTCATAGATCAAAGTATTACTGGTAGAAGCTCTCATTTGCGTCACTAGGCGGTGCAGGGCATTCTGTAAGGTGCCATCTTCCAAGAGTTGGGGACGGAGTGCTGCCACCGATCGCCGCGCCTCGGACAGCCCGGTTCGTGCCAGTTCATCAATCATTTCCAGCATTTCTAGATGGTCATGGGTGGCTTCCCGATTGTCTGTCAGCACTTGCGTTGCCGCTCCGACTTGGAGCAAAATGCCCGTGAAGGACTGTGCCAGCGTATCGTGAATTTCGCGCGCCATGCGGTTGCGTTCTTCCAGAATTGAGGCTTCCTCAGCGCGTTTGCGATCGGTGATGTCTCGTGCCAGCCAAATCACCTGATCGGATTGGATGGGTGCAATGCGAGTTGAAAACCAGGTTTGCTGTCCAGCCATCTGCAAGCTGTACTCAACGGTGAGGACTTGTTGAGCGCTGAGAACCTGGTGAATGTAGCCTAGAAATTCATCGGCTTGCGCTTGCGAAAAGATTTCATGCAGAGTCTTATCAATCTGCTCTTCAAGGGGTTTGTACAACCGACCTGTCCCCACTTCGACTGCCTCGATCACTCGTCCTTCAGCCGTCAACACAAAGAGCGGATCAGGAACTGCTGCAAATAATGCCCGTAGTTCCGCTTCACTTTGCTGTAACGCTGCCGTTCGCTCAGTGACTTGTTGTTCTAACGCTTGGTTGTAATCGGCTACCAGTTTCTCTGCTTGCTTACGCTCGGTGATGTCTTCAAAGGCAGCGATCGCATAAGCAACATTGCCTTGTTCATCAAAGATAGGAGTTCCCCACCCTTCAACAGGAATAATTGCGTTGTTTTGGTGAATATCCATGTCGTCAATCCTGGTGCGTTCGCCGTTCAACGCGCGAATGATTGGCAGTCTCTCACTCGGATAAATTTGATCCGTTCCCGTCACATAAAATTGATAAACCTCTGGAAGTTGCTCCGGTGTGACGGCAGGATCAACGCCTTTACCCATCAGCTCAATGCCCCGCTGATTGACATAGTAAGGGCGACCCATTGCGTCAATAATGCCGATGCCTACGGGAATCGCTTCGAGAAATTGAGCCATCTGACTTTCGTTAGCGCGGAGCTTTGAGTAAAGTTTGGCATTTTCGATCGCGATCGCTGCCTGAGTGGAGAGTAGATTCAGAACTTGGGTTCGATCGGGTGTAAAGGCTCCAGCTGCTAATTGATTTTCTAGATACAACACGCCGACAAGCTTACTCTGCTTTAACAACGGCAAACAGAGCAGCGATTGAGTTTGATTATTTTGAATATAGGGATCACTGATAAAATTCCCCTCACGAGTTGCATCACTTAAAATCACAGACTCATGAGTTCGGATCACATATTGAATGATTGATTCAGGTAAGCGATTCGTGATTGGAGTCGATTGCAGTACTTGGGTCGTACAGCCGCCACTTTCACCTTCAACCAGTTCACAAGCCGCGTCGATTCTCCATTCGCCTGCGTCCTCTAAAAGCAAACATCCGGTTTGTGCCCCAGCGTTCTCGATGAGGATCTGCATTAGCGAACTGAGCAACTGCTCCAGGTCAATCTCACTAGAAATTGCTTGAGCTGCTTTCATCACTGTTGCTAAATCGAAAGCAACCTGCGAGGTATTAGAAATGGTTCCAACCGTAGTGCGGATTGAAGGAGCGTTCACACCCGACGACTGAGAAAAGAACTCTGGATAGCGCGTTTCCAAATCTTTGACTTTTGCGATTGCGCCCCACCGCTCATAGCAGTAATGAGCTTCTTTCATGTATAGTTGAGTAATCTTTTCTCGACCTCGCCCTAGATAAAACTTGGCAGCCAATTCATAGGCTAACGCTTCTTCTTGGATATATCCGTTTTCTTTAGCCCCTTGAATTGCTTGTTCATAGAACTCCTCTGCCTCAAGCAACTGACCCAAAACTCGTGCTCGTTCTGCTTGTACTAAATAATATTTATGCAAATGATTCATGGATGCATACTGCGCCCATTGTTTCATTTTCTCCTGGCTACCTGCAACATCTTTAAGGATTTGTTCCTGCATTTGAACGCTGTTTCCAGGGTATATTGCCAGTTTTGCAAGCGAGTCATAGAGGTAGTAAACAGGAACAAGCGATGTTGCTGCGCTACGAATTCCATAACGTTCTGCAATAGCTGCACTTTCAATAGCCTGAATATATTCAGAAAACAGATAGCATAGGATAAGTTTGTTGAAATATACAACAAAGATAGCGATCCCATGATTTGCTGCTTTGAGTTGTGGCAGGCTACTCTCCTCGTTATAAAATTTTCCAATTAAACGAGTTGAATTGACCGAGAATTCCATCAAATTTGAGACAGATTGCTGAAATATTTGAAGCAAGGTTAGTGAAATCTTTTGCTTAATTTGATGAATTACTTCACTATATGCTGCCATCTCATGTTCAAGTTCCACAAGCTCTTTGCCGACAATAAAGGACTGGAAACAGTGAGTGTGAGCGCAATAGGCAGCAGATTCTAAATCTCCAGTTTCTAGACCAATTTGATGAGCTTCTCGTAATGGCTCCAGTAATTCTCTATTATGTTTTTTCCAGTGGATGATGAAGTAATGTACGGTGAACAATATCTTGGCTCTAAGTGACTGGGTGTGCGGTTGTAACAACAGCGTTAGAGATAACTGTCCGAACTGATAGCCAGTCTCTATATCACCCACTCTCCCACAAAGAACTAACCCAAATGTGGCATAGGCAAAGGGAGACATAAATGCATTACCCCATTGAACTGATAAGTTGACCTGCTTAGCTGCAAGTAGAGGCATCAATTCGGGAGCAGCAAGTCGGGCAGCGATCGTGATGCTTGATAAGATTCGCATTGCCGCTAACTTTTTCGGCTCGATCATTTGGGGCAAATGAGCTAAGTCCTTAATCGACTTCTCCTTCAGAAGGAGTGCGATCATGTCGAGTTCGAGTTGAATATCCGATTGACTGGGCTTTTCGGGAAAACTGACCCCTAGTTGCTGCAAAATTTGCAGTGCCGTATTGATCGCTTTTAATGGTTGGCTCTGTGCAATATCGGTTTGAATTTTGACTTCGTAAACTCTTACGGTGTCGAGAACTGTTTTAGCTTCTTGCAGAACGATCGCTGCCCAATGCTCTACCTGCTCAAACTCACCACACAAATATGCGACTTCTGTTGTTTCTTGATATAACTCTAAGGTCAGGTCATAGTTTGTTTGCCAGCTAGAAGCGGTTAGCCATGCTCTGCCTGTAGCTAGATAGTTTTGAGCCGTACTGTAGGCGATCGCTCCCTTTGCCTTCTGACCTGCCAATAGATTCAGCTTGGCAATTTCATCTCGTTCTACTTGATCGCTTACAAGCTCAATGCTGTGATTGAGATGATCCATAATTTCAAATAGTCGGTCTGATCGATGCTCTGGCAGAGTTTTTTCCCGCAGATTACGACCAATTTGGAGATGAACTACCTGTTTCTGCGACTCATCGATTAAAGCGTATGCCGCTTGCTGCACGCGATCGTGCAAAAACTTATAGTCTTGAACTAATAAGTCTTTGTCTAATTCAGACAGTGGTTGAATGAGACCAGCTTGTATTGCTGCCAGCAAATTCCGAAAAACTGTTTTAAGCGATTGCTCACACACAATCGCCAACGTTTTCAAATCAAATGCAGCCCCGATACAGGCAGCTAATTGAAGAAGCTGTTGCGTTGCTTCTGGTAGCTTCTTCAACTTGCTTAAGAGCAGCTCTGCCACATTACTGGTAATATCCTGAATTTGAATTTGGTCAATGCTCCACTGCCAGATTAAGCGTTCTCTATCAAAGTTCAACAGACCTTCACTATGCAAGAATCGTATGAACTCACCCACAAAGAAAGGATTGCCCTCGGTTTTACGCAGCACTAATTCAGCTAATGGACGAACAGTACGGGTATCTTGATAGAGCGTTTCAGCAACCAATCGAGCTAATGGTTCGAGGGATAAGGGTTGAAGAACAATCTCCTGAAGCATTGCTCCTTGTTGCCGCAATCTCTCCAGAGTCAGTGTCAGTGAATGAGCAAGACTCACTTCATTATTACGATAGGCACCTATCAAAAATAGGGATTGGGTTTGCCTATCGAGCAACATCAGTTCGATTAACTTCAGTGTGGCAGAGTCAATCCACTGCAAATCATCTAAGAAGATGACAAGGGGATATTCCTCTGAGCAAAACACCCGAATGAACTGCTGAAAAACAAGGTTAAATCGATTTTGTGCCTCAGTTGATCCTACCTCTGGCACGGGTTGCTGCTTGCCCACAATCAATTCAACTTCGGGAATCACATCAATGATGAGTTGTCCGTTGTTGCCCAAAGCTGTGAGCAGACGCGATCGCCACTGTTGCAGTTGTTCTTCTGGTTCTCCCAACAGTTGCTGCACCAATTTTCGTAGAGCATCGGCGATCGCGCTGTAGGGAATATTGCGCTGAAATTGATCAAACTTACCAGAAATAAAATAGCCGTGTCTTGCCGTGATGGGTTTGTAGAGTTCTTGCACTAAGGCTGACTTCCCAACTCCAGCGTAGCCAGACACTAACATCATTTCAACGTTGCACATAGAATTTTCTACATGTTCTCCTCCGGCTACTCTGTCAAACGCTGCTAATAAGGTACTAATCTCAGCTTCACGTCCATAAAGTTTTTGAGGAATCTGAAACTGATCCGAAACATCTTGAAGTGCCAGTTGAAGGCTATGAACTTGACCTGTTGCTTCTAATTGATCAACACACCGCTTTAAATCCGCTTTAATGCCCCACGCACTCTGATATCGATCTTCAGCATTCTTTGCCATCAGTTTCATGACAAGATCTGAAACGGGCTTGGGAATGGTTGCATTCAGTTCGTGCGGTGGAACAGGTTGTTTAGCAATATGACAGTGGACTAATTCCAGAATATCGGTTGTTTCAAAGGGCAACTGTCCGGTCAGTAATTGGTAGAACGTTACCCCCAGCGAGTAAAAGTCGGTGCGGTAATCGAGCAGCCGATTCATCCGCCCAGTTTGCTCTGGTGACAGGTAGGCAAGTGTGCCCTCTAACCCATGCGGGCTTTTGAACGTGGGATTAGTGCGATTGAATTGGGTGGCAATCCCAAAGTCAATGATTTTAACAACGCCAGTCTTTAAATTGAGAACAATGTTTCCAGGGTTAATGTCTTTATGAATGATGTTGGCGGTATGGATTCTGCCCAGAATGTCGGTGAGGGCGATCGCCAGCCGTAAAAAATTGGCTAAAGGCATGGGGCAAAAGTCTGAGTGCCGCTGCATCCATTGCTCCAGAGACTCGCCCCCAAAGTCTTCCAAGAGAATCACAAGCGTGCGCTGATAGTCCTGCTGGCTGTAAGCCTTGACTACGCCCTCTAGATTCAGAGAGCGGGTAATTTCGTACTCTTGTCGGTAGCGGGTTAATGCTTGAGGAGCGGGATAATCTTGCTTCAGCGCTTTGACGACGATCGCCCTTCCATCTTGCGCTCTGATGCCCCGATATACCAGGGAGTGAAGGCTTTCGTAGATTTTGTCTTGGATGGCGATGCCAGGCAGAGTAATCATCAAATCCTCCCTAGATGAAACGGTTCAATTTAGTGACTCAATTCTCGCTGCCTGAATTATTTCTAAGTCTTTGTGCTACGACAAGCTCTCGATTTTTATCCCTTAACCCAATGAGAGTAATACTATCAAGTAGGGCAAGCTGATGCCAGAAGTGACCCTAGACTTTATATTAATCCGATCGTTTTTGCCTTCATAAATCTGAGGTATTGTCAAAGGCAGAGTCATGACCGTCACTTGCCATGATGCATTGAAAACTGCCGAAAATTCCGACTGTCCCATTTTGCCCTGCTGAAGTCTCTACCGTGTACACACAAGTGGAGCCTGAGTCAGTTTCCATCCAAGGAAGATCGACTCAAACTGGCGCAGACCATGAATCAGAGTGGGCATTCCAGGGGGACGTTGGGAGCGATAACCCGACCAGCCTCCCAAGCGAGCAATCACCCACGTTGCCCAGGGCAAAGAAGTGGGCGGATAAGGATTTTGCTGTTTTTGAGGGCAAGATTTAGCGTAAGCTTGTCGAACCCGCTTCAGTCGGCTAGTGAATTCAATGCTGTAGCTGTTTACGGAATTGGCGATCGTTGCCTGTGATCTGGCAGAGATTTTGGGCAGCGCCCTGGCGTTCAATCTGCTGTTTCAGCTGCCCTTGATCTGAGGCGTATGCCTGATAGAATTTGATTTACAGCGGTTTCGGCTTGAATAAGCCACACGATCAGCCGAGAAAAATAGCTACTTGGTACTTAACCTGTGGCTTACTGATCCGAAAATCGCTGTAACTGTGGTACTTCTCCTGCAAGGCAAAGGGTTCTGCTGGCTAGAGGCGATTGTTCTGGGGTTAGTTTCAACGATCGCGCTCTTCTCTTGAATGGGTTCTACCTTAAGGGTTGCTCCAGCCGCTGGATGGTGAAGATTTTCTCCTGTTTGAAACGGCATCACACCCCTTTTTAGGTTTGACTTGTGTTACGCCCTATCCTTGGACACATTGCAAAGCTTTACTAACCTTAGAGACGAAAGCTGAGGCGCGATCGCAGGTCATGATCAATTGATCAATGGCTCGAGTCATGGCCACATAGAGTAACCGCGCTTCTGCCGCTGGCGTTCCCTGTCGATGCGGTAAAAAGCCGATGCCAGGTACGAAGACGACGGAGAACTCTAGCCCCTTACTAGAGTGCATGGTGATCAGTTTCATACTGGGAGCCTGTGCATCATAATTGCGGCTATCGCTGTCTCGACTCACCCATTCGATCGGCAGTTGAGCTTGTTCAAACTGACGGCAGATCTGTTCGGCCATAAACTTGGAGCGATAGAGGATAGCCATCTCTTGCCAGGGGGTGCCGCGCTCATGGAGTTCCTTGGCGCGCTGTGCTAGATACTCCACTTCGTGGCGAAAGCTAGATAGACGAATCAACTCTGGCTTGAGTCCTCTGCGTCCTGCGGTTTGCGGCTGAATCAACACAGGGGCATCTTCATCGCTGCCCTCGGTTGAGGTGAAAAACTCCTGGGCAAAGGCGTAAGCCACTGCCAGCACTTCAGCCGTATTCCGGTAATTCACCTTGAGGATGGTCGTTCGTCCTTGCGCCTGAATGCCCACGCTCTTAAAGCTGAACTTCTGCTGTTTGGGGTTTCCGTAAAGGTTCTGAGCATCGTCATACAGCAGCAGTAAGGATTGGGTGTCTGGGTCAATCATCTGCACCACTAGCTTCAGCCAATCGGGCTGGAAGTCATGCCCCTCATCCACTAGCACCGCCCCATACTGCCCTGCCGGGATTAGCCCTTGCTGAAGCGATCGCATCACTCGCCCCACCAGTTCGTTGAGGTAAGCCTCTCCTGGAAACTGATTCCAGCTAGGCTTGGCAATGTGATGAGCTTGCAATAGCTCATCACACCAGCGATGAAAATGACGTGCTGAAATGCGATCGCTATGAATGCCCCTGGCATGCAGCATCTGTCGTAAGCGTGCCGCTAAGGGCACGTTGAAACATAGTACTAAGATCGGCTGGTGCATCTCTTCTAAAAGCCGTTGGCAGCGATAGGCCAGAATCAATGTCTTGCCACTGCCTGCCACGCCATGAATGATGCGATGTCCGTCTCCCAGACAGCGGGCAAGTTGCTCTTGCTGCAAGTCCATCACCTCGATCAGATCGGGGATGACTAGCTCTGTTTCGGGTGCATCCAGCCCCAGTAGAGAGAGCTGTAGATGAGGACGCAATTCCGGGAAGATGTGCCAGCGGATGCGATCGATTTGTGCTGCCGTCAAGGGTTCGCCAAACTCGTAAGGGCAAAAGTTCCAAAGCTGCTGTTGAAACGCCCCAGCATCCACACGCTCGGTCATTTCATCTTTACAGATGACCAAATTGGGTTCGATCGCCCCGACTAATGCAGGCTGAGATTCAAAGATGCGGCGCGTGATGTGGCTGAGAACCACGCCATAGCTATAGGGAAACGCCAAATGACCTTGATATCGCCCAGATGACTCCACTAGTAAGGGGTCACGTTCTAGCAGTTCCTTGATAGCGAGAACGTAGCCTCTTGCCTGTTCTAAGGGGTTATCGACTTCCTTATGCCCGTCTGGAGTGAGCAGCGTGACGGTCGATGGAGTGATCTGCTCAATTGTATCGAGCTGCCAATCCTTCACCTCAAGAACCAATAACCCTCGGCTGGGGTGGAGAACAATGAAATCGGGATGCAGCCGTCTTCGACCGATCGGGGCATTAAACCAGATCAAGCAATCGTCATCGAGCTTCTCTTGCAGGCGCTGGCTGAGGCGGCGTTCTCCAGGTGTAATTTTCTGAAAGCGATTGCCACATCCTGTCAGTAAGATAGCCATGAAAGATGAGAAGGTGCTGGACTCTCTCTATTCATCCCAATGGCACCGCATTCTATCTCAATAGGGTCTTTGCCAGTCTTGAACGAGGTGCAATCAAAGACAGATGGGCGATCGAGCATAACTCAACCTTGTCCTCAATATGTTGGAGGTAAAGATACAGAAATAACCTAGAAATAACTGGGTTCATGGGTTCATTTGATCAGCCTATGAATACAATGGGGAAATCGTGATCAATCCCTGGTGATTCAAAAATGGCAACTGCAACACTCAAACGATCCAGAGCGGGCAATGTTCCTCAGACTGCATTAGACCAAGTGGGATCGCTGCTGCAAGACTTACCGGAGAAAACAAAAGACCAGCTCTCTCTGCGAGAGGCCGTGTCTCAGCTCCAAGACATCATCAAGGCTGCACTCGCTAAAGGTTACAGCTACGAAGATGTGGCGACGCTTTTAGCAGAAGTAGCGATCGTCATCAGCCCCACCACGCTGAAGCGCTATGTGCTGACGAACGGCAGTCGCACCACGCAGAAGCAAGCATCGTCCAAAACTAAGACGAAGCGAAAGGCTAAAGTACCCAGCGCTGAGCCAATCTCAGAAGATGTGCAGCCTGAGCCAGAAGCAGAGCCGATTGAAGTCAGCGACAAGCCCGAAACAACTCCTGTGGTAAAGGCAACGAAAGGCCGGCGTAAGGCTGCCTCTGTTGCAGCACCACCTGAAGTCGAGGCGGAGGTGGAAAAGCCCCGTCGAGGAAGACTTGCTAAAACGGCATCACAGACCAAGGTGGAATCAACTCAGCGTTCCAGCGCGACTAGAGGCCGCAGAGCTGCTAAAGCTTGATGCTCTGCCCTGCTGTAGGGCGATCGCAGTCAAGGCAAAGGGAAACAGAGGATCACATCACCTGTTTGAGCCAAGCTTGACAAGCGCGATCGCCTCCATGCATCCAGAGCGAGGGGGTAGAAACCTGTACGGCTCTGCCATAGGAATGGCTATTAAGGATGCGATTAACGCGATCGCCTTCAATCCCCATGCGGCTGCCGATGCCCATTAGATAAGACTCCGGATCAACCGCTAATCTGTAGCCTCTGCTTTGCAACCAGTTCTGCCAACCCCAAACTTCACGCGCAATGGCGGTAAGAGCATCGGAGCGATCGCCAACGGCAATGCGATCGATTTCGTTTAGATAGCCCAATACCCTCTGGCAAGCTAATCGCTCAATCTCAATACCCTGGCCCTGTCCTTGAGAACGCTGTTCTATCGATCGGGTAAACAGGGATGGAGGTGCGACCTTGCTTTGGCTGGCCTTGCGATAAGGGTAAATGCCAATCTGCTCCAAGCTCTCAATTTCAACCGGAGGGATGCGGGAGATGGAGCGATAAACTCCTACTGTGCCGATCGTCGGGGCTAACACGGCAATCATCCCAGAGCCAATCAATTCACCGACAAGCTTCCCTTGGGGTCTGAAGCTAAACTTTGAGAATTCTGGCATCTCTTTGAGCTTGACACCGAGCCGCCAGCCGCCGCTTTGGGTGGTTTCCATTAAGGTGCTCAATCCAGTGTCTCTGAGATAGTCCTGCACGACCCAATGACATTCTTCAACAGAGCTAAAGTGCTTGGCATCGATGTCAATCCACAACGTGTTATTCCATCCTCCCATCGTAGCGATTCCGGTGTCAGGATGAGCAAACCATTGCTTCAACTCGTCGTCTGTGGGTAGCCGTTGCTGGTAAGGCTTATGGTCAAGCAAGCAGGGCTGACCCCAGCGAGAAAGCCAGGATGGATTCTTGCCGCTGAACATGAGCTTTTTGCCTTTAGGAACTGGAACGAAAGGAGCGATCGGTAAGGCTGGATAGCCCTGATCTATGAGCCAGAGAATCGTTTCATTGACACCTGGGTTATGACTAAAGCGTTCTTTGGAGAGAACCTGTAGTGGGCTAGAAGGGGTGCGATCGATGACTTTTGCATTGGCCGTCATTTACCGAGTTTTCCAGTGGGATGAAGTTCATCCTTGCTGGAAAAGGGCAGGAGGGGTGGGGGTGGCTGTTTGATGCCTTTGTTATCCTGCCGAATCAATGAATGATGCATTAAAACGCGGTTGATGAACAAACACGATTACACAGTGTAGTGGAGGTTCGTGGATGCAAACGCTGTGCGGCAATTCCATCTCAAGCGGCTGTTTCAGTTTGAGCCTGTCCTGCACTCAGCACCCGCGATGAAATAGACTGCGACGCCGCCATTGCCATTGCCTGCCAGTCTTCCTGGATAAACATCTCAGACAATATGGCCACAAGTTTTTCTTGCCTCTGATGATCAGAGCTATCTGACTGAACCTCATCGGCCAGAAGTGCCTCAATGCAGGCTGACTGGCTTGGGCTTAGAGTCCCTAAATGAACCCGAATCAATCGACGGGCGATCGCATAGGTCGCCTCAAACCCTGCGCCTAAGTCCCAAGTCTCCATCCACTGTCGCAAGCTTGTAAAGAGAATGGATTGCACTCTCATCTGCTGGCGCAGCTGCTGAGATTGTTCAACTGTGAGGGCGTTAACCGTGCGGCTATACTCTTGCATCCCCAACCCCGCTTCTACCTGACTATCTTCAAGCGCAGCCGATGCCCTTAGCCATGCGTCGTTGTGGCACAGATCCATGAGGTCTCCGGTCTGGGCATATTGTGCAGCCAAGATATTGTCGTCCACTGGAGAACTTCCCTAAAGAACTGGACTGAGGTTAGCGTCGAAGGATGCCGTACTCAAAGTATATCAAGTCCTCCTTATCTGGATCTGGGTCGTATTCTGGCATCTGGTTGCGACGATAAAATCTTTCTGAGCCAGGTAACGCATGCAGCCCGACTCGACCGCCATAGCCCAATTCCAGACTACGCTGGCGTGCAAACAACAGCAACGTTTGCCCTACTCCACGAAAATAAGGCGGATCTTCCAGTAATTGGCGATTCCAGGGTGCCGCAGCCAGAGCCTCAACATAGACCAGTGGGTATTGCTGTGGCAATTGTGAACGATGCCACTGAGTTTCCAAAAACATTAATCCCTGCGTCAGGCTATCCACCTCGATCGCATAGGTTTCATAACGGATATCTCGGTCGGATTGACGCAACTTGTAGTCCCAGATCCAGTAGCGGTCAGGTTGGTCAGCAGCATTCAGAATGCCTTTCCAAATCGTCTCAAAGTCTTCCAGATGACGATCGCTCATCTCACAGAGCATTCCAGTGACGAGTTTGCCTGCACCACTCAGGAGTTGGATCAGATCGTTGCATTCTAAAAACGTCATTGCGGCAGCTTTAAGCCCTGCTGCTAATGGTATACCTAAGCGTGTCCCACTTCTTCAATATTCATTCTATTTCTGATGGATCAAATAACTCTGGATATTCATCGGCGTAAACGACTTTGCCGAGCACCTGTTGATGCTGTCCGTCGAGTGACCATTCTCTTAGTGCAACCTGTGGCGAATAGCTCCCTCAGTAGCATTTTCTGGTTTCCTAGAGAGTAGAGGCATAGATTAAGCCTATGCCTCATTGTTGGATTGTCTCAGCTCGGTTTTCCTATCTTTACTCAGCTGGCAAACCCTCAATCTGACTGGATTTGCAAGTCTAACTGATTGGCGATCGCCACCACCACGCCTTTATTCTTCAAGTCTCCTAACGCCTTGTAGAAATCTCCCACGCTCAACCCCCAGCGATCGCAGAAGTGATCCACATCCACTTGAGGATTCAGCTTGCCAGGGTAGTCAATCTGTAAGGCAAAGAACAGGTAGTCGCGGTCACTGGTCAACAGCTTCCGCTGGCGGATGTGCATCAGCTCATCCCGGTCAAGGCAATAGCCTGTGGGTTTCATCGTTCATGCCACCATTGCTGTAAGGATAGACGCAACGCGATCGAGGGGATCTAGCTTGTGAATAGTCTGCTCTAGGTTGGCAATCGCACCTTCAAGTTTGAGGAATTGCCGCTGGCAGAATTCTGCTCGTTTAGGAAAGATACTTAGCCAAACTAGATCATCAGTTTGCAGAGGGATTATCTGATTCATTACTAATCCTCCCAACATAGTCCATAGCTCTAATCAGACAATGTTATCCATGACATCAAGACCATCACCCAAGGGCGATCGCTCCAAAATCATGTGCTTCACCCCTCCCAGATCCGAGAACGCCAATCTGCGGGAATCACTCCATCTCGCAAAGCACCGCTGATCATGCCTCGATGAGCAGGGCTGGCTCGTAAGGTATGACAGCCGCGACACAGCGTTCTTAAGTTCTCATCCCCATGCCGACCGCCTCGCGATACCTCCACAATGTGGTCAATGTGCGCCTCCTCGATCGCCAATGAGTAGATTTCCTTCTCTTGACAGTAAGGCTCCTGACACCGACCTCGATCCCGTACCCAAATCCGTTCCCTTGTCTCCTGCCACACTTCTTTCGGTGGTCGTCGGATTCGCCCCATCTTGCCCTCAACTGATATCCATGCCGTGCCGTACCTTGCCACACCGACCCTAGCCACACCCGACCTTGTCATGCCGGGTACAACCCAGCCGGAACACACCTAGCCTTGCCGTGTAAGCTTTTACTCTTGAGTGACCTCAAACTGCAACATCTCAAACCGCCCATAGCCGATCGATCGCCCATCTCCTAACCCCACCAGCTTGCCTGCATCGATCGCCACAGCTTCCAACTCGCTGCGAGAGACAATCGTCTTGTCCCAATCGAGCAGAAACTGGCAACGCCACCCGCTCGATACCGCCACCCGATAGCGCACGTTCTTGGCTCCCTTCTTGCTCATGCCTCCGGTGATGCTCATAAACACATAGGTGGGAGCATCTGCATCCTCAGAATAAAACTGCGGCGTTTCGGGCAGATAGCGATCGAGCAAGATGCGGCGTTCACTCAAGGTCAAGGTGGAGGCAATGGCGCTTACCAGATTGCCGCGATTGCGTTTGGTGAACCGTCCCGCATCGCGCAAGCAGCCAAAGATGTAGCTGGGCAGCAGGTAGAGCTGACGGGTTTCGGGCATGGCTAAGACACTGCGCTGCCATTCGGTGGGGTCATTGCCTGCGGTGCCACTGCGCTCTTGCCGTTGCCCAAACTCAGGGGACGGATGCAGATGATTAAACAGCAAAGGGCGAGTCCCCTGAATCGAAACGGTTGCTTGCAGTAAGTTGCCCATGCCAGTTGGTAGAAATATGCCTGTGTCTCCTCATTAAAAAAGCTGGCTCCTCTGGAGTCCAGCAAACCCTGTCACGGTGACAGCAGCCTTGTTTCAGTTAGCAGGGTCACACCACAGCCGAATCACTTCTGGCGTACTGCGATCGGCGTTGTCCCACAGGCGATGGACGATCGCCAGATGATGCGGCTCTTCTGGCAGGGGACAAACTCGGTTTCCTGAGGCACCTGAGCAAATCAACTCGCTGTCTAGTCTTGCTCAGCTTGCTGAACCCGTTCAGGACACTTGGAGACCAAACATAATGAGTGGAAGACCGATCGACCCAAGGGCTTAAGCTTGGTCTAAGCGACGATCGCAGGGATGGAAAATGGGTTCTATTAGGAGTCTGTGTTGTAAATTTGTACTATGCAACAGCAATCGGCGACAAACACACAGCCCCCCATTGAGCCACTACAAGGCGTGGTAGAGCGCATCACCTACCACTCCGAGGAGTCAGGCTACACCATAGCGCGGCTCAAAGCCCCTCGCACCCGTGAACTTGTGACGATCGTTGGCAGCTTTGCCACAATTCAGGCGGGTCAGACTCTACAGATGCAGGGAATCTGGCGAGAGCATCCCCAGTATGGTCAACAGTTTCAGGTGACACAGTATCGGGAAACCAAGCCCGCCACGCTGACTGGCATTGAGAAATATCTGGGCAGTGGGTTAATCAAAGGGGTGGGTCCGGTCACTGCCAAGCGTGTTGTAGCGCACTTTGGGCTGGAAACTCTTAACATCATCGAGCATCACATCGAGCGGTTGATCGAAGTTCCTGGTATTGCCAAAAAGCGGGTCAAACTCATCCAAATTGCGTGGCAAACCCAGAAGGCGATTAAAGAAGTGATGTTGTTCCTGCAAGGGCATGGCGTTTCGACGACTTATGCCGTCAAGATCTACAAGCAATACGGGGATGAATCGATTCAGACGGTGACCGCCAACCCCTATCGGCTGGCAACGGATGTCTATGGCATTGGGTTTGTCACGGCCGATGAGATCGCCCGTCACTTGGGCATTCATCCGACCTCTGAGTTCCGCTATCGTGCGGGTCTGCTGCATGTTCTAGGCGAAGCCTCTGAGGACGGACATTGCTTCTTGCCCCAGCCTGAACTGGTGACGCGAACAGTTGAGCGGTTGGCTTTACCCGACCATCGAATTGAACCGGATGATCTGCGCTCATTAACCATTGATATGTCCGTTGACGCGGAATTAATCATGCAAGGCGGCAATGGTGATTTCCAAGGACAGTTCCTCTGCTATGTCCCCTCGTTCTTCAACTCAGAGCAAGGGTTAGCCAATCGGGTCAAGCATTTGTTGAGTAAACCTATCAAAGTGGATGTGCCGCGAGTCGAGCAGTGGATCGATCGCTTTACGCAGAGAACTCATCTGCAACTCTCACCCCAACAGCGACAGGCGGTCGTGATGGCTGCCACTCATCGGGTGTTAATCCTCACGGGTGGACCCGGCACTGGTAAATCGTTTACCTGCCGCACGATCGTCTCGCTCTGGAAAGCGATGGGCAAGTCGATCGCTCTGGCTTCTCCAACGGGACGAGCGGCTCAGCGGCTGAGTGAGATGACCGGACAAGAGGCAAAGACCATTCACCGCCTGCTAGAGTTTGACCCCAAACACATGAAGTTTAAGCGAGATCAGGACAATCCCATTCCTGCCGATGCTCTGGTGGTGGATGAGTCTTCAATGCTCGATCTATTTCTGGCCAACTCGTTGTTTAAGGCAATTTCCCCAGATGCTCATCTGCTGCTGGTTGGAGACACAGACCAGTTGCCCAGCGTCGG
Organism: Coleofasciculaceae cyanobacterium; assembly: GCA_036703255.1. Taxonomy (GTDB): domain Bacteria; phylum Cyanobacteriota; class Cyanobacteriia; order Elainellales; family Elainellaceae; genus Drouetiella. The sequence continues at coordinate 54,565 of DATNPL010000208.1, read as the reverse complement.
ACCGGGAGCCGTGCTGCACGACTTGATTGCCTGTGGGCTAATCCCGGTGATTAGGCTGACTCAGGTATTTCGGCAGGCACAAGAGTCAGCGATTATCACCAATGCCCACCGGATTAATCAAGGCAGTTTCCCCCAACTGGAGCCTGTCTCGAATCGTCCAAAAACTGACTTTCTTTGGTTCAACGCAGCAGAACCGGAACAAGGCGTCGCTGCCATTCGAGATATCGTGACGCATCTGATTCCTAAGCTAGGCTTTGATGCGGCAAAGCAGGTGCAGATCCTTTGCCCCATGACGCGCGGCGAGGTGGGAACGCGCCATCTCAACCAGGTGTTGCAGCAGTTGATCAATCCCCCTGATCCCAGCAAGGCAGAGATTGCCCGAGGGGGGATGACGTTACGCGTCGGCGATCGCATCCTGCAACAGAAGAATGATTACAACCGGGAAGTGTTTAATGGAGACTTGGGGGTGATTACGGGCATCGATGTGGAAGAACAGGAAGTGGAGGCGGAATTTGGCGATCGCTTAGTCACCTATGATTATGCCGACTTGAATGAAATCACCCTGGCGTTTGCCACCACGATTCACAAGTCGCAGGGGAGTGAGTATCCGGTAGTAATTTTGCCAATCTTCATGCAGCATTACATGATGCTGTCCCGCAATTTGATCTATACCGGAGTAACGCGTGCCCGTCAGTTGGTGGTGCTGGTGGGGTCACAGAAAGCGATCGACCTGGCGGTGAACCAGGTAAAGGATCAGAAACGCTATACTTTGCTAGCCTATCGCTTGAGAACGGCTGCTTCAATACCTTGAGCGCCGGAATCCCTCACCCCACCGATTTTATGACTGAGCAACTGTCTTTATTCTCTGGAGGACATTCACCCGATCGCTTCCCGCTCCATCGTCTTCAGTCGCTGAAGATGAGTGCAGCGTCGATCGAGCAATGGAAGCAGCAGGTCTATGCATTTCAGCAACAGGTCAAGATAGGGACGCCCATACAGCAGAAGTCTCTGTTTGAGTTACCCTCTGCGTCGACTCAACAAAACTCTGATAGCCTTGACCCGTTTGCCTTACGCCAGCAAAACGTTGAGTTTTGGCGATGGAAGTCTACTGATGCTGGGATTGCCGCTCTTTACTTTGTGATTGACTACGAGTTGCCACTGTTGCTGTATGTGGGGGAAACCGCAAAATCCGAGCAACGTTGGAAAGGAGAGCATGATTGTAAGCGCTACCTAGACAACTATGCTCAAGCGCATTATCAAGCGGGGCTATCAACGAAGCTGGGCACGGCATTTTGGTTAGACGCTCCTGTGGCCACTCGTCCCCGGCAACAACTCGAGTCATCTCTTATCTCCAAGTGGCGATCGCCCTTTAACAAAGAGAATTGGGAGCTATGGGGCACTCCATTTACGGGCAGAAAGCAGGACTTCTGAAATGGCTTGAACTTTGAGCCGATTACTCTACCAGCGTCAGGCTTTGGCGGCTTTTCGCCCTTTAGCCGCGCTAGAACGCTGAGTTGATCTAGCTGTTGGCTGAGCAGATGCTGTTGCTTTAGAAGCTCGTCCCCGCTGGGGCTTCTCTGTCTCTGTTTCAGGCTGTGCTGTAACAAGTGGGGATTGACGCCGTCCTTTCGTTGATTGAGTCACGGCTGAAGTTTCAGTAGAGACGATCGTCTCTGGCTGTTCTGTCTCTAGCTCAGGCTCTATCACTTCTGCGATCGGCTCAGTGCTGGGTACTTTAGCAGTCCGTTTTGCTTTGGTTTTGGCAGGTGTCTGTTTCTGTGCTGTGCGACTGCCATTAGTCAGCACATAGTTCTTCAATGTAGAGGGGCTAATAGCAATCTCTTGTTCAGCCAAGAGAATGGCTACATCCTCATAGCTGTAACCTTTGGTCAGAGCATCCTTAATCCTGTCCTGAAGTTGAGCCACTGCATCCCGGAGGGAAAGCTGGTCTTGAGACTTTTCTGGCAAGTCTTGTAGCAGAGACCCTATTTGATCTAATGCTGTCTTAGAAACATTTCCAGCTCTTGTCCGTTTAAGTGTTGCAGTTGCCATTATTCAATCACCAGGAATCCATCACGATTTCCCCATTGTATGCAGAGATCTTTTAAATGAACCAATGGATTGGGTAATTTTTATATCTTTAGTTGAAGCATAGGTTGGTGACAAGTTTTAGTTGTGCTCGATCGCCTGCATATTGCTGATCGCGCCTAATTAAACGCTTGCAAAAGCGCTAGATTCGACAGCTAATCTTACCTTTAAGATAGAATGCTGTGCCATCGGGATGAGTAGAGAGAGTCCAGCATCTTCTGGTAAGGCTTCCGATCTTGCATGGCTATCTTGCTGACCAGATAGGGCGGCCACTTTCAGCACAGCACATCTGAAGAAAGACTGTCTAAGCGATCGCCCCTTCGCCCCTGTCTTTGAGGTTGGCAAAGCATTGCAATATGTTGAGAGTAGAGTGTGAGCATTAGCATCAGATTTACTCTCTCAAGTAAAGTTTCGACCAAGTGTCTGCTTTTGACCCTGACGAACCATCTCAAGAAACGTTAGAGCTTATTAGAAGCAGGGCAATCTATAAACAAGTGACCTGGCGACGCCTCTTTTGCGGGGTGATTGAGCCGTCAGGTTAGTCTGCAAATTTCTACGGTTAATTCTTGGATTTTCCGCATTTATAACGGCTCACCATAAGTGACGCGTTATGAATGCGGGACGTTTTGCTGCGTCTTTTTGGGGTGAAGGCTGATGACGGTTGTCGAAGTTGGAAGCATTGTGCGCGTTCGCTCCCGTCAATACTTGGTCGAGGATGTTTTAGCAAAGCGTTCGCCTCAGGAGGATACACGAGTTCGTCTCGCTTGCCTGGATGATGATGCCCTGGGCGAGGCGCTGGAAGTACTTTGGGAACGCGAAGTGGATGCCCGTCATATTGGCACAGCTTCTTGGGAATCTGTCGCCGCACGGGGCTTTGACAACCCTAAACTGTTCTCGGCTTACCTGTATACGCTGCGGTGGAGTTGTGTGACTTCAACCGATCCAAAGCTGTTTCAGGCTCCCTATCGAGCTGGAATTGAGGTGAAAGCCTATCAGCTTGAGCCGTTGCGGAAGGCGTTGCTGATGCCCAGGGTGGGGCTATTCATTGCTGATGATGTGGGTTTGGGCAAGACGATCGAAGCGGGGTTGATCCTGCGTGAGATGCTGATGCGCCAGAAGGTACGACGCGTGGTGATTTCTTGCCCGCCTTCGGTGGTGCGGCAGTGGCAAGAAGAAATGGAAAGTCGGTTCGGACTGACCTTTTTGATTATGGATCGTGAGTTTGTTGCCAGTCGGCGACGAGAGCGCGGCTATGGCATTAATCCCTGGACGACCCACACTCGTTTCATTATTTCCCATGCTTTGCTGCGCGATGAAACCTATGAGGCTCCGCTACGGGATTGGCTGGGAGAGTTTGCAGCTGGAGCCATGCTGATTCTGGATGAGGCGCATAATGCAGCCCCTGCCAGTGGATCTAAGTATGCGATCGACTCTCAACTGACTCGCACGGTGCGGGATTTAGCGCCTCGCTTTGAACACAAGCTGTTTCTCTCGGCAACGCCCCATAACGGTCACTCCAATAGCTTTGCGGCTTTGCTAGAAATCCTTGATCCACAGCGGTTTTGCCGAGGTGTGCCTGTGCGAAACCGAAAAGCACTGGATGCTGTGATGGTACGACGACTGAAAAGCGACCTCCGCGAGATTGGCGATGATTTTCCGGAGCGGATCGTCGTTCGCCTCAGTATTGATGACTTGCCGGAAACAGCTCCAGAGCTGCAACTGTCGCGACTGTTGCAAGAGTATCGCCATTTGCGAGAAGAACGGCTGAAGTCTGCTGCTAAATCGACTCAACGGGCGACAGCATTGGTGCTGTTGTCGTTGCAAAAGCGTCTACTCTCCTCAATCGAAGCCTTTGCTCGCACGTTGAAGGTACATCAGACGGCGATCGCCAAACAAGTCAGCCAAACCTCATCTATTCCAGTTTCCAAGGGCAAAAGTACCCAGCCATTTTCTCTACTGCTGGAAGCGGCAGGTGCCGATGACGATCGCGCTGAACTTGCGGAAGAGGAGGTAGAAGCGGAAGAAAACGCCCAAATGAAGGCGGCAACTGAGCAAGATGCCTCAATGCCATCGGCACGGGAATTAGAGCTACTGAAGGAGATGGCTGAGATTGCGAACGCAGTCCGTCATTTACCTGATCCTCGCATCCAGAAGTTAGCGGCATGGATGCGAGACAACCAATGTCCTGAGTTAGGGACTGCGGGGGCAAGGTGGAACGCTCGCCGCGTCATCATTTTCACTGAATACACGGATACCAAACGCTATCTCCAGCAACAACTACAGGCAATCATTGCGGGATCTGAGCAAGAGCATCATCGGCTTGGTGTTTTTCATGGCGGCATGGGGGACGATCGGCGCGAAGAAATTAAGCTGGCTTTCAACAGTGACCCTGCCAAACATCCACTGCGAATTCTCATTGCCACCGATGCGGCAAGGGAAGGGATCAACCTGCAAAACCACTGTGCGGATTTGTTTCATTTCGATCTTCCTTTCAATCCATCCAGGCTAGAACAGCGAAACGGACGGATTGACCGCAAACTTCAGCGATCGCCCATTGTGCGGTGTCACTACTTTGTGTTGCCCCAACGGACTGAAGATCGGGTGCTGGATGTGCTGGTTAAAAAAACCGAGATTATTCAAAGGGAGTTGGGCAGTCTATCGCCCGTGTTGGAGCGGAATGTCACGCGGCTCCTAGCAAACGGCATTCGACATGAAGAAGCCGCGCAGTTAGAAGCTGCGATCGCGAACGCTGAGCAAGCCGATGCAACAGCACCTAACACCGAAATCATCACTGAAGAACTGGAGCAGGTGCGGCTACGACGGCAAGAACTAGAACAGCAAAATGCCTTACTGCAAGGGATGCTGAGTGAATCGCAGAAATGGTTAGGGTTGGACGATCGCCACTTCCGTGATGCAATTTCTGCTTCGCTAGAAATTTTGGGGGCAAATTCCCTCCAGGCGCTTGACCCCAAGGAGGCAGTACATGAACCTGCGACCGCGAAATGGGATCTTCCCAGGCTAGATGAGCGGTTTGGTGCCGATCCTTCTTGGGCAACAACGCTAGATACCTTGAGAGCGCCACGCAAACGCAGCCAAAAGCTCTGGGACTGGCGACGGGAGTCTCCGATTCGCCCAGTCGTATTTCGCGATCCGGGGTCGTTGGATGGCGAGGTGGTGCATTTACATCTGGAACACCGGATTGTGCAGCGCTTGCTGTCGCGGTTTTTGGCGCAGGGTTTTCTACATGATGAGTTGACTCGTGCTTGTGTGTGCCTGACCGATCGCCCCATTCCCAGCGTGATTGTGTTGGGGCGGCTGTCGCTGTATGGCGATCGCGCGTCTCGTTTGCATGATGAAGTGATTGCGGTGGCAGCGGAGTGGCTCTCTCCAGAGGCGCGGGGGCGATCGAAGCTGCGTCCGTTGGGCGAAGGCGAAAAGGACAATGTGCTGCAAGTTCTGGAGACATCCCTGGCAACTCCCCATTTGCGTCAAGTACCTGACTCGATGCAGCAACGTCTCAGTCAGGCGGCAGCTCAGGACGTAGAGGAATTGACTCCCCACCTGAATCGTCGTGCCGAGACTCTTGCCGAACGTGCCCAGAAGAAGCTGACAGCACGGGGGCAAAAAGAGGCGGCAAAAATGCAGGCAATTTTGCAAGATCAGCGCGATCGCATTGTCAAACGGCAGGGAGAAACCGCAGGCAATCGCCAGCTATCGCTGTTTCCGGAGGCGGAGTTACAGCAGCTAGAGGCAGACCGCCGTCATTGGGAGCGGCGCTTACAGTCGTTGGAAGTTGAACTTGTCAGTGAGCCTGCCCGCATTGAAGCGATTTATCAGGTCAAAGCTACACGGGTGGAACCCGTCGGCATCGTCTATTTGCACCCCATTTCGGGTTAGGAGTCAAAACAATGGCAATCGATCCCGAAATTTTGCGGCACAAAGAGTGGTTAGGGTTTCTTCAGCCTGTGGGCTTGGTGGTGTCTCCACCCGCATTGGTGAAAGCACAGGCGATCGTGAATCGCAATGTGGTTGATCTGCAACAAGCGTTGCTGTCGGTCATCAGCCGCGATTTGCAGTTGGTAGATGATGACCGCGCCTGGATTTTTGATTTTCCGGCATTCACAGTAAACGTGCTGGGCTGGGAGCCGAGCGATTTGGTCAGTGGCGATGCCCTTCAAGACCTGGAAGTAGTGCTGCCTGATTATGGCGAAACCCTTGCGCCAACCTATGCGGTGCAGGCTGCTCAGGGCGAAGCCTCTCAAAACACCAGTGGCTGGCTGATGCTGGTGCAGGTGATTGCTCCGGGGGCAGACCTGGATCAGGTGGATGCGGCTCACGAGAAAATGGGGAAATGGGCTGCTAGTCCACAGGCAAAGTTTGAGCGCTTGTTGCGTGAGACAGGCATTCCAGTTGGGCTTTTGTGCAATGGCACGGAGATCCGGTTGGTGTATGCGCCCAAAGGGGAATCATCGGGGCATCTAACGTTTCCGGTGCAGGCGATGTGTGAGGTGTCGGGACGGTTGATTTTGGGCGCGATGGACATGCTGCTGTCTGCCTACCGCGTCTTTACGGCGAACCCAGGGCGGCGGCTGACGAATTTGTTGGAAGAGAGTCGCAAGCACCAAGTAGAAGTTTCAACAGCGCTGGCAAACCAGGTTGTGGATGCGTTGTGGGAACTACTGCGTGGCTTTCAGATGGCAGATGCAGCGGTCAATGGCAGGTTATTGAGTGAACTGGCAACCCGTGAACCGCAACATATCTACGGGGGGCTGATTACAACACTGATGCGGCTGGTATTTTTGCTCTATGCCGAAGATGAAGGGCTGATGCCGCCTGATGACCTGTATCAGCACAATTATTCAGTGTCGGGCTTGTTTGAGCACCTCCGCGCCGATGCGGGGAATTACCCGGACACAATGGATCAGCGCTATGGGGCGTGGGCATGGCTGTTGAGCTTGTTTCGGCTGGTGTATGACGGGGGTGGGGAAACCTCGGAGTATCTCCCAGCGCGGCATGGGCAGTTGTTTGACCCCGATGAGTACACCTTTTTAGAGGGTCGATCGCAGGGTACTCACTTTACCCTTGGCGAACCGATCGAGCCACCCCGCATTCCCGATGGTGTGGTGTATCGGCTGCTGGATCGACTGCTGATGCTAAATGGGGAGCGATTGTCGTATCGATCGCTTGAAGTTGAGCAAATCGGGTCTGTATACGAAAGTATTATGGGCTATGCGGTTGAGCGGGCAGGGGGAGTGGCGATCGCCGTTCGTCCGCAGCATGTGGTGGTGAATTTGGAGGCGCTGCTGGCAGAGAAACCGGGCGATCGTGCTAAACGCTTGCAAGAGTGGTCAGCGTGCAAGGTAACGGGTAAGCCGTTGAATGAGTTAAAGGCGGCGAAGACAGCGGTGGATGTGGTGGCGGCATTAGGGCGGAAGGTATCGCCTCGCACGCCAAATCTATTGCCTGCGGGGTCGCTGTATTTACAGCCAGGAGAGGAGCGACGACGATCGGGTTCTCACTATACGCCGCGATCGCTTACGTCTCCAATCGTTCAAACTGCCTTGCGCCCAGTCTTAGAAGCGTTGGGTGACAAGCCGTCAGCAGAGCAAATCCTGTCGCTGAAAGTGGCGGATATTGCGATGGGTTCTGGAGCGTTTTTGGTGGAAGCCTGCCGCCAGTTGGCAGATGCGGTGGAAGCTGCATGGAACCGGGATGGCTTGCCGGAAACGCTGCCAGACGGTGAGGAACCCTTGCTGTATGCGCGGCGATTGGTGGCGCAGCGGTGTTTGTATGGGGTGGATAAGAACCCCTTTGCGGTGAATTTGGCGCGGCTATCGCTGTGGCTATTCACGTTGTCAAAACGATCGCCGTTTACGTTTCTCGATCATGCGCTTAAGTGTGGGGATTCGTTGGTCGGGATACCGAGAAAGCAAATTCTGGCGTTCGATCGACAAGCCTCTTACCAACTGACCTTGGATAACCACCAACGTCAGTTGGAAATTGACGCACAGAAGCAGCAAATTTTGACTACTCGTCAGAAGATCCAGAATTCGGATACCCAAACGGATGCCGATGAGGAAACCAAAAGGCTCTATTTGCAAGAGTCAGAAGATTTGCTCTGGCGATCGCGCTTAGCGTCAGATTTGATGGTGTCAGCGTTTTTTGAGGGCGTTAACCAAAAGCAGCGGGATGCAAAGCTACAGGAATTTCTGGCAAAGCTCAAGATTTTTGATGCAGAGCGGCTAGATGTAAACCCAGCACGGGAAATTTTGACTGCCGATGCCATCATTCAGGCGGACTTGGAGGGCAAAACTCGCAAGCAGCGGCAGCAAAAACAGCAGGAATACGGTGGCAAGCTGGTCGGCTATGAAGCGGGTTGGGTCAATGCTTCGGAAGTGTTGCAAATTTCAGAACGGTTGCGAACTGGCAAACATGCGGTCATACCGTTCAACTGGGAAGATGAATTTTTAGAAGTATTTGAACGAGAGAATCCGGGGTTCGATTGCATCATTGGTAATCCACCGTTCGCAGGAAAAAACACGATCACCAATGGTCATACCGAAAATTATCTGCACTGGCTCAAAGAATCCTATCCAGAGTCACACGGCAACTCGGATCTGGTTGCCTACTTCTTTCGACGAGCACACGAGCTACTTCGACAGGACGGCAGTTTTGGCTTGATTGCCACAAACACCATTGCCCAAGGCGATACGCGCAGCACAGGGCTACGCTGGATTTGTGAGCATGGCGGGACGATCTACAACGCCCGTAAACGGGTGAAATGGATAGGACAAGCGGCTGTTGTGGTAAGCGTGATTCACGTTTACAAAGGAATCTACAAAGAAACCAAAATATTAGACGGTAAAAAAGTTCCGCTAATATCTGCCTTCCTATTTCCTAAAGGTAGTAGTGAAAATCCCAGCACATTGCTGGCAAATACCGATAAGAGCTTTGTTGGCAGCTATATTTTAGGAATGGGCTTCACCTTTGATGACACGAATGAGAAGGCCACCCCCATTGCCGAAATGCATCACTTAATTGGAAAAAATCCACGCAATCAAGAACGAATCTTTCCCTATATTGGCGGCGAGGAAGTGAATAGCAGCCCAACCCATGCTCACCATCGGTATGTCATTAATACTGGTGAAATGAGTGAGACTGAATTGAGAAAATATCCTGATTTAATAGAGATTCTTGAAAGTAAGGTTAAACCTGAACGAGAAAAACTTAACATTAATACGGCTGATGGAAGGCGGCGGAAAGAGCGTTGGTGGCTTTGGGGAAGATATACACCAGCGTTGTTTAGGGCGATCGCGGAGTGCGATCGTGTATTAGCACGCTCTCTAACTAGTAAACATTTTTGCTTCGCTTTTCTCAAAAAAGGTTTTGTTTACGATCAGACTTTAATCATATTTGCATTGCCTAATTTCTCAACATTCACTACTTTGAGTAGCAGAATTCACGAAGTCTGGGCAAACTTCTTCGGTGCAAGTATGAGAGATGATCCGAGGTACAACATAATTGACTGCTTTCAAAACTTCCCCTTCCCGGAAAACTGGGAAACTGATTCCACTCTAGAAACCATCGGCAAACGCTACTACGAATTCCGTGCCGAGTTGATGGTTCGCAACAACGAAGGTTTAACCCAAACTTACAACCGCTTCCACGACCCCAACGAATTCCACCCCGATATTCTCCAACTGCGCCAACTGCATGAGGAGATGGATCGCGCTGTCCTCTCTGCCTACGGCTGGGGCGACCTCCAACCCCAATGCGAATTCCTGCTCGACTATGAAGACGAGGAAGAGGACGACGACGAATCCTCCGCCAAACGCCAGCGCAAAAAGCCCTACCGCTATCGCTGGAACGAAACCATCCACGATGAAGTGTTAGCCCGCCTCCTGGCTCTTAACCAGGAACGCTACGAGCAAGAACTTCTGGGCGGCAACGGTGCAGCAGGCAAAGCGAAAGGCACGAAGGCTAAAAAGGGTGGGCGCTCAAAAACTCCAACTCTGCCCGGTCTAGAGGCATAACCTATACTGGAATCACTTCCCTATACTTGTCATGGAATCCCAAGAAACGGTTGAGAACCTAAATTCCGAGCAGCGGGTTCGGCGGGTCAAAGACTTCTTAGCATGGGCAAGCCAGTTTTCTGCAAAACTCCCGTCTGACTATAAGTTCGATCGCGACGAAATTTATGAGCGTTAAGAAATGGTCTTGTAAGGAGCAAAGTGCCCATGAGTTCTCCAGTTTTGACCCAACCAGGCATCCCGACTGCCGAACAGCGATTGGTTTTAGAGGGAGTCAGTTGGCAGCAGTATGAAACGATGCTAGCTGCCCTTGGTGACGACTTTCCAAATCTGCGGCTGAACTATCTGGAAGGCACTCTAGAAATCATGACCACCTCTCCAGAGCATGAAGAACTCAAAAAAGTGATTGGCATGTTGCTGGAGGCTTACTTTCAAGAAACCCGCACGCGCTTTCATGCTCTCGGTTCTGCCACCTTTCGCAAAGCCATGAAGCTCCGAGGTTTAGAACCCGATGAATGCTACTGTCTGGAGCAAAAGAAAGAGTTTCCCGACTTAGCAATTGAAGTGGTGATCACCAGCGGCATTGTCAACAAGCTCGAAATCTACCAGGGCTTAGGTGTCACCGAAGTCTGGCAGTGGCAAAACGGAGAATTTGTCATTCACTACTTACGCGCAACTGGCTATGAGCCGATGACCAGGAGTGAATTGCTGCCTGACCTGGATATCCAACTGTTAGCGAACTACGTCAACCCCACCGACCAATTTGATGCTGTCATGGCGTTCCGCGATCGGCTGCGGTCTTTGGGTTAAAATTACCGTCCGCTGAGGAGCCACTATGACGATCGCCACCCCAAAATTGACCTTTGAGGAATATCTTGCTTATGACGACAGCACAGATACCCGTTACGAATTGGTCGATGGAGAACTCGTACCCATGAGTCTAGGCACTGGCAAACATGGGGCAATCATTCGCTTCGTTGTCCGGCAGTTTGAGGATGAACTGACGCGATCGGGTCAACCCTGGGTGCCGCTTCCTGCCCTGGTCGGTGTCCGCTCTCCCCGTGGGCGCAATTGGGATACCTCTCGCATTCCCGATGTCACCGTTTTGACGACTGCTCAATGGGACGCGATGAGTGAACGCGAAGCCGTCATTAACTTAAATGAGCCACCCCCCATCCTAGTCGTTGAAGTCGTTAGCCCTTCCACAAAAGCCGACGACTATCGCTCAAAACGCTCTGAGTATGGACTGCTAGAAATCCCCGAATATTGGATCATTGATCCTCTAGAAGAAAAAATTACCCTCTGCATCCTGGAGCATCAGTTCTACGACTCCACTGAATTTCGAGGCAATGACCTCATCCAATCCCCCACATTTCCCGACCTTAATCTGACGGTTGCTCAAATCCTGACAGCCAAGTTGTAGCAACGAACAAACCCTGACCCAAGGCAGAATCATGAGCGCTCAGTAAATTGAGCGATCGCCTCATCAAACCTTCGTGAACTTCTGAGCATCTCTCCGGGATTACCAGGAATTTGTGGGCACTCTGGTATTAATGCCCCCATCCTGTCAGGCTACCTATGTCGTCTACTGCTCCCGCTGAGGTTCGCACTCACCTGATCGATGCCCTGCAACTAGATCTAGTGGGACCCACTCCCGACGATCTGGTTCACGCCGAAGAAATTATTCCTCAGCCTCCGTCCAAATGGTATCTCACAGGGTTTCTGGTGCCTTACGATGCGCCAGTGGAAGTGCGATCGGATGACACAGGCGATGATGAATTGGATGCCGTGGGTCGCTCCGGCGCAGGCGATGACGAAGCCATCCCTGAGAAAGCCTCTGCTCGTAAGGGCTTCTTCCCTGCCTCAATGGGCGTGAGTCTCCTACTGGCTGCTCATACGTCCTCTCTGTATGTTGCCGTCTCCTGGGGAGATTACACCCCCTTTACCGCCGATAAAGCGGAAGAAGAATCCAAAAACACGCTCAGGGTCGGGACTTGGCAACGAACAGCCTGCCACGCAGAACTCACCGTTCCTATTCAGGTCAGCGACACTCCGGTAGAAATCAACATTCCAGACAGTAAAGGACTGAAGCTGGTTGTTTCGGTTCGTCCCGTTTCCTCAGAAGATCTGGTTCCGCCAGGTACACGCTCAGTCTCTATCTTTCTGGTCAACCAGCGTCGTCCTGCTCCCAATAAAGCACCGGATGCCGCCCATGCCTTTCAAACCAGACTGATGATCAAAGCGGCAGAATCCCTCGTTCCTCGCCCCGATTTACGCGGCAGCAATGGCGAAGACTGGGATGAGCGCGTTGCCGACCTGCAATACCGGGATGACTATGAATTTGCCGTAGGGCACAACGTTTCGGCGATCGCCCTGGTAGAGCCTGGTGGGGTTTGCCATCAAGTCTGGACGGCCTGGATACCGACTGCGGATGTTGAAAAGGTGATTGCTACTCCATTACCTGAAGTGGAGCTAAGCATGGAAAGCCTCGCGGCTGCCCCAACGCCTGCCGCTTTACGCGATCGCCTACATCCACTTTTAGATGCTTACGCAGCCTGGATTGCAGAGCAACGAGCAAAAGCACCCAGCAGCCCCAAACATCGCATAGACACGGCAACCGATCTGCTCAACCGAGCCGTAATCGCCAACCAGCGCATTGCGGCAGGGCTGCAAGCGATGAACGACCCGCAGGTCTTTGAAGCCTTCCGTATCGCCAATCGTGCTGTTGCCACAGCCATTCGTCAACGGCTCACTCATGACAAAGAAGGAACCGCACCAGAGTCTTTGCCTGCTCCCCAGTGGCGACCGTTCCAGTTAGCATTTTTGCTGATGAACATCGTTGGCATTGCTAACCCAGAACAGGGCGATAGGGAACTGGTCGATCTTCTCTTCTTCCCTACAGGTGGCGGCAAAACTGAAGCCTATCTGGGGCTGGCAGCCTTTACCCTAGTACTGCGACGACTACGTGACCCCAGCATTCACTCGGCTGGCTTGAGCGTGCTGATGCGCTACACTCTACGGCTGCTCACCCTAGATCAACTCGGTCGGGCAGCGACTCTCATCTGTGCTCTTGAATTAGAGCGACAGAACGACATTGAAAAATTAGGAAAGCATCCCTTTGAAATTGGGCTATGGGTGGGTCAGGCAGCAACCCCTAACCGAATGGGCAAAAAAGGCGATAAGGACGAAAATAGCGCTCGGGCGCGGACGATCGCCTACCAGAACAACGATAAACAGAAGCCATCTCCCATCCCGCTAGAAAATTGTCCCTGGTGTGGTGCCCGCTTCACGCGCAACTCCTTCCAACTGCTGCCTGACCCCGATCAGCCGAATGAACTTCGGGTTGCCTGCGTCAATCGCAAGAAGCGATCTGACAATCAGCCTCAGTGTACCTTTACAGGTAATCATCCACTGCCAATTTTAGCGGTCGATGATCAGATATATCGCCGCTTACCCTGCTTCATCATCGCCACTGTGGATAAGTTCGCCAGCTTGCCCTGGGTTGGGGAGACAGCAGGACTGTTTGGACGAGTCGAGCATTATGACAAAGATGGCTTTTATGGTTCCTGTCAACCTGGACGGGGACAACCTCTTGGTCAACCGTTGCCACCACCCGATCTGATCATTCAGGACGAGCTACACCTGATTTCTGGACCATTAGGAACAATGGTGGGGTTATACGAAACAGCCATTGATGCCCTTTCAACTCAAGCTGTCGATGCCGATCAGAAACGGGTTCGCCCCAAGATTGTGGCATCCACCGCAACAGTTCGACGGGCTACGAAACAGATTCGTGCTCTGTTTGGTCGCGATGCGGTCGATGTCTTCCCGCCCCCCGGCCCCGATCGCCGCGATTCTTTCTTTGCTAAAACGGTTCCTGCTACCGAGAAACACGCCCGCACTTACATGGGAATTGCGGCACAGGGACGCAGCTTGAAGGTCGTGCTGCTACGAACTTACCTGGCGTTGCTGGGTGCTGCCCAAAAAGATTGGGAACTGGCAGGTGGCAGTAAGAACCTGAGCAACCCCGCTGAACCCTACATGACTCTGTTGGGCTACTTCAATTCCCTACGGGAACTGGGTGGCAGCCGCCGGATTGTGGAAGATGAGGTGAATGCTCGTCTGACGCAGTACAGTCAGCGGAAGCGAGTGGGAGAGCCGGAAGGTTCCTTTGCCGATCGCAAAATTAGCGACTTGCCGCTAGAGTTGACCTCCCGTGTTAGCACAAACGAAGTCGCTGACACCAAACGGCGTCTAGCCATTCCGTTCCAGGAAAAGGAGCACGTTGATGTGTCTCTCGCAACCAACATGATTTCGGTCGGTCTAGACATTACTCGTCTGGGTCTGATGGTGGTCTTGGGGCAACCCAAAACGGCTGCGGAGTACATCCAAGCCACCAGCCGTGTCGGTCGAGATGAGAATCGACCGGGTTTGGTTATCACGCTCTTGAATGTTCACCGTCCCCGCGATCGCTCCCATTACGAACGCTTCCAGTCTTGGCACACGACCTTTTATCGGGCAGTAGAAGCAACAAGCGTCACGCCCTTTTCGCCTCGTGCCATTGATCGCGGCATTGCTGCCATTACCGTTGCTTTAGCCCGCCTGGGCGATCGTCGGATGACGGCTCCTCTACGAGCGATCGACATCCTTCAGCATCGTAAGGATTTAGAAGCGGTAGCAGATGTAATTGCTCAACGAGCCGAGATGCATGACAAAGAACTCGATGCTGCTGAAGCCGATGCGTTGCGTCAAAAGGTGAGAGGGCGAGTTATCGGTTTACTCGATACTTGGGAGCACATTGCCAGCCAGAAAATTATGCTTCAGTATCAGCAGGAAGTTGGGCAAGCACCGCCTCTATTATTTGATCCTCTCGACCCAGAGCTAGAGCGACAGCCCTTAGAAGCCCGTAAGTTCAAAGCCCAACGTAGTCTGCGGGATGTGGAACAGACAGTAAACCTGTGGGTGCGAAATCCCGATGGCTTTGAAATTGAGGAGGATGAATAAATGAAAGCGAAGAATAAGCGACCGCCCTCTGGCGAGATTCGCCAAAGCCAGATCATCTCAACCTTTGGGCCGGGAGCGATGGTCGATCTCCCCAATCACTCTATCTTGATTGGGGGACTGAACCATTGGAAAGGCGATCGCCGTCGCATTTATGAAGATCGTTTAGCAGGGCGTGTTAGCGAACTGCTAAACGTCAACCAAATCGCCATGTATGCCCCACCCGTAGATGAACAAGACCCCAAAGCATCTCAGAGCGGCATCACGTCATTTGTTTTCCCGGTCTGGTTTCTAGCACAGGTTGAAGAGTTTTGGAAAGCTCCCAACGATCGGCAATATCGCACCCGACCACTCCTACCCTGGGGTAGCCTGGTAAAAGGGAAGTATCTTACCCTGGAACGAAAGAAGGTACCCGTTGTTCCTGTGCGTTTCGTCCAAGCCTGTGTTAATGGACATATCAGCGATATTGACTGGTACCGCTTTGTTCATGGCGACAGTCCCAATAAGACTTGTCGAGGGCAACTCTGGTTGGATGAAGGAGGGTCAGGCAATGACTTCGTCGATATTTTCATTCGCTGCGAAGCCTGCAAAGCCCGTCGTCCCCTCTCTGATGCCACTGTCCCTAATGGCAGAGTCCTGGGTGCCTGTGATGGTCAGCGTCCCTGGCTTGGCCCAGCGGCGAAAGAACTTTGTGTGTCTCTAAAAACTGGCAAACCAGAGTTTAATCGTTTGCTAGTACGGTCAGCCAGTAACGCCTACTTTGCTCAAGTCTTAAGCGTCATTTCCTTGCCGGACTCCGACGAAGCGCTACGAAAGGCTGTTGACCTGGTCTATGAAGATTATCTGGGAGTTGCTGAAGCAGTTGGCGATATCAAACGCGATCGTAAAAAACAGAAGGTAGCGACTGCGATCGAAGGTTTCAGCGATGAAGCCGTCTGGGCAGAAGTGAAGCGTCGCCAGCGCGGTTCCTTTGACAAGCCCAAGAGCATCAAACAGGTTGAAATTGAAACTCTGCTTTCCCAACCTGATGAAGTCGGTGAGGATGTACCAGAGGGCAACTTCTATGCTCGTACCCGTCCGCTGGATGCACTCAGCCCACTTCTTGACTCCCACATCGATCGCATTGTTTTAGTGCATCGTTTGCGAGAGGTCACCGCTCAAATCGGGTTCACCCGGTTTGAGGCGGCAATGCCGGATATTGATGGGGAATTGTCTTTAGATGTTCAGCTTGCCACCTTAGACATTGAGCCGACCTGGGTGCCTGCCATTGAGAACAAAGGCGAAGGTGTTTTCATTGCTTTCAAAAAGACAGCGATCGAGCATTGGCTGAAACGGGATGCAGTACAGAAACGTGGTCAAAGTCTCTACAAAGGCTTTGATGCATGGCGCAATCAACGGGGACTTGACCCAGACAAAGCCAAGTTCCCTGGTTTACCCTACGTGATGCTGCATTCCCTATCACATTTGTTAATTACCGCCGTTTCTCTTGAATGCGGTTATGCTGCCAGTGCGATTCGAGAGCGCATTTATACGGGAGAATCCGGTTACGGAATTCTGCTGTATACAGGTACTTCTGGGTCTGAAGGTACGCTGGGTGGTTTGGTGCAGATCGGGAAACGAATTGAATATCACCTGATGAATGCTCTGGAGATGGGCAAGCTTTGCTCAAACGACCCAGTGTGTGCTCAACATCAACCCAACAACCAACAAGAAGATCGATTCCTGCATGGTGCTGCCTGTCACGGTTGTCTATTGATTGCAGAGCCTTCCTGTGAACGCCGTAATGAATTCCTAGATCGGGCACTGGTAACAGATACAGTGGAGGGCTGGGGGGCAGAGTTTTTTGCGGTCGGAGGGCAGTGATGTCACCCTTACTCAAGCTCAGCCGACCAGCTTTAGTGGGGCTTGCCGCTGCGCTTGAAACGGGAAGAATACACGCACCTTACTCAGTGCCTGCCCTTGAGAGCCACGTTCCCAAAGGGTTATGTCGAGCGATCGTGGATGAACTGAATCGCCTGAGTGCCATCGGCTCATCCCCAGCCCATATTGCCCACACCTTACATCTACTGGCAACGGAACGAGCCACTGCCCAGCAGAGGCACGATCGCGTCGAATTAGTCTGGACAGGACAGGAAATCGCTGGTTCCCTGAGCCGTGACACGGCAGTTGTTGTCCGTGAGCTTTTTAACACAGCAAAACGGAGTGTCCTGATCTCAAGTTTCGCGATCGATCGGGGTGAGAAAGCACATGCCCTCTTTGAGGGACTGGCAAGCCGTATGGATACGAATCTTTCCCTACGAGTGCGGATGTTTCTAAATGTTCAGCGTCCTCATGGTAATGACGAACCAGAAACGGTTTTGCTGAAACGCTTTATAGATATCTTTCGTAAAGATATTTGGGCTGGAAACCGTTTACCAGAAGTATTCTATGACCCACGAGCGTTAGAGAAGGGAACAAAAACGAAGGCATGTCTACATGCTAAATGTGTGGTGGTAGACGAGGAACGTCTTTTGGTAACGTCCGCAAACTTCACAGAGGCAGCACATGAGCGCAATATTGAGGCAGGGGTACTACTCGCAGATTTAGCAGTGGCAAAGGCAGTCTGCTCTCAGTTTGAAAACCTCGTCACGAGATCAAAGCTGAAACAGATAGTCTTTTAGGAGTAAGCAGTTACTATGCTAGGAATCTTTTGGGAATAACTTTGTCAGCTTGGATGGAATAAGTTAGTCAAAGGTAGCTATCGTTATCAGGATGCAAATATTTCAGGAGCAGGGCGATCGCTTTGGCAGTGACATGTAAAGTTTTACACTAAAACACTGAAAAACCCTCAATGGAAAAAGTTCATAATTCAAGGCGGTAAGTAAGTCTACATCTCTGATCTCCAATTTCCTGTCAAGACAACTTGACAGGAAATTGGAGAATGTTGGTAGATGTGGTGCTGAAGCTCCTTGATTATAAAGGTCTTATTTATATCTCCAATCCGATAACTGCAATCTGCCTATATCGGTGATCTTGATTGTTGGTGTTGTCATCATGACAGGATTATGTTCTCTTTTTCAAGCCGTTAATGTTTAATTAATTCAAGGAATAACATTATCACTTTCCAGGTTTTGAAAGACAGTATAAAGTTTTCAATTGGAGGTGAATTTGCAATACTTTTAATTGTTTTTCGTACAGGCCAAAGTAGACCCATCTCTTTGTATAAGTTGTGTGATTGAGATTCACTCACAACGACCACTGAAATTATTTTCTTGTGAAATGATGCGAGTTATGAATAAAGAATTTAATATAAATTTCTTTTCCAACAGATGTTTCTCTCTGTTTCAGAAATCGTTTTTAATTCACACCACAAATATAGGAAATAGTAAGAATCCCATTCTAATTTCTTGTGCAGCTCTGTTCAAAGCTTCAGAATTTCTAGTGGTCTACTTTGTAAGCTTATTCTAAAGCCGCTGCGAGTATGACAACTGATAAACCTGGAGTTATGACCTTTCTAAATCCAGAGATCTACAGCCGATTAGTTGCCTTTAAAGAAAAGCAGTGCTTGCGTTCTCTTTCCCATGCTACTGAGCTAGTGCTAGGAGAGTATTTCGGTGTTGATATCACCCCGATTACCCTCCACCAATCAGCACCCTTGTTAGAAAACCCTCCACGATCGCCCGAAACGCTAGCAGCCAAAGTTGATCGGCTTAGGACTGACTATGAGTCTTTCTTCCAAGGAATGGTAGATATTCAGCACATAATTGGGCATTTGATTTCATTGCAGAACTCTGCATCGTTGGCGTCCAAGCCTGTATATGAGCACACTTCAGCGTTGAGTGTTTCTCCAAGTTGGCTAGCTTCACCTTATTCTAGTGGCAGCAGTATCGAGCCACTGCCTGATAATTCTCCTCACTTTCAGGTAAGTTCAAACGATGTTTCAGATCACACAGTCTCAGCAATACTTGCACGTAAAGGGCTAACTGGCTTGCAGTTAGCCGATCGACTCAAAATACACTCGTCAATCATCAGCCGTAAAAAGCAAAAATCTTATTTTAAGGAATGGACGTGCCAACTAGATCCCATAGGGCTGAGTTGGAAGTATTCATCCGTGACTCATCGGTTTCATCCTACTGCCCATTAGGGGCTGAGAATTTGAGCTTATCTTTGGCAGTAGGTAGGGCTTGATCAGGATGATGATCAGGTTGCACAGTTACGATCTATACTAGCCGCTGGCTGCAAGCTGTTTCTCAGTATCGTGCGATCTTAGCCGCTCGGTTGATTCGGTTGAAATTAAACCAATACGTATGCTTCTGAACTTTTAGATGGCTCAATCAGCTCTCATAAGCCATTTTTAGATAGCTTTTAGGCGTTCCATAACCGTTCTATAACTGTAAAACTTCTTTGCAAGTATTAAACTGGTGTTAAGCTATGTTCTGCACGGCTTTGGACTTCTAAAATACTTTAATTTAAGAAGATTTACTTTCATTTTTAATCTCATGTTGAATGCTAACATGAGATTAAAAATAGAAAAAGTTTTATAAGAGCAAACCCAGCAAAGTTAGCAAAATAACTGATTTCCTGGGGTAATTCAGATTTTGCAGTATTCTCGATGAACTGAATTGGGTAAAGGTTTGAGATTAATTTTTTCGCACGGTAGATAGAAAAACATAGTGCCAAACTCTGTATTAGCCAGCATAATTACAGCCCTACCTGGGCTGAGGGCATCTGGGACAGTTATTAGCAAGTTGCATACCAGTTGAGCAGGACTAGTGGGTCACTTGGCATGAGCATAGCCATTTTTAGCAGGGACTGCCAAGATAGAAAAGTCCCCTATGCTTGCGTGCTATGACTCGCCGACGAGCTATGGTTATTTGTGGTGTATGAGATAGGGAGAAAAAAGGCGTATCCTGCTGGATAAGAGAAAAACTGCCCAGACCCGGAATACACCATGAACAACGATAATCTCATTGCGCTCAAAACACCAGAGACTTCTGAAGGATTCACCGATGCGCTAAGCGCCTTAGTGCGACAAGGAGCCAGACAAATCATTGCCCAAGCCGTGGAGGTGGAGTTGAAAGAGTTTTTAACGCAATATCAAGACCTCAAAGCTGAAGGGGGTCGTCAAGCGGTGGTTCGCAATGGCTATTTGCCAGAACGCACCATCACGACCGGGGTCGGGGAAATCGCAGTGCAAGTGCCAAAGGTACGAGACCGCAGTGGGCAGGGAATTAAGTTCAATTCACTACTGCTGCCCCCCTATCTCAAGCGGTCTCGGAGTGTGGAGGAAGTGTTGCCCTGGCTGTACCTGAAGGGGGTCTCGACGGGAGACTTTGCAGAAGCATTGGCAGCCTTGCTTGGCGCGGAGGCAAAAGGGCTATCGGCTAGTACCATCAGTCGATTGAAAGCGCAGTGGGTGGAAGAACACGCCACTTGGCAAAAGCGCTCACTTAAATCTAAACGATATGTTTATGTTTGGGCAGATGGCGTATACTTCAACATCCGCAATGAAGACGACCGACAGTGCATTTTAGTGCTTATTGGTGTGACCGATACAGGTCACAAAGAGTTGCTCGGTCTGGAAGCTGGATTGAGAGAGTCCGAATTGAATTGGAAAGCTCTGTTGCTGCGATTGCAAGACCAGGGACTCCAACAAGCTCCCGAACTAGCGATCGGTGATGGTGCTTTAGGGTTTTGGAAAGCCCTCAGCCAAATCTTTCCCACGACCCAAACGCAACGCTGCTGGGTACACAAAACCGCCAACGTCCTCAACGCTTTGCCTAAAAGTCAGCAACCTCAAGCCAAATCTGCACTCCAGGAAACTTACCAGGCAGCGACGAAAGCCGATGCCAACACCGCCTTTGACCGATTTATCAAGACCTATGAAGCTAAATATCCTAAAGCGGCAGCATGTTTGTCCAAAGACCGACAAGCTTTGCTCACATTCTACGCTTTCCCGGCTGAACACTGGATTCACCTTCGCACTTTCAACCCCATTGAATCCACTTTTGCGACTGTGCGCTTGAGAACCGATAAAACCCGAGGCTGTGTTTCCTGTAGCTCCATTTTGTCTTTGGTGTTCAAGCTGGTACAAAGTGCCCAGAAGCGGTGGTTACGGATTCGAGGCTTCAACCATTTGGGAGCTGTCATTGAGGGAGTGAGATTTCAAGATGGCGTTCGTGTTGACCTACAACCTGATTTGCTAGTAAACAAGGATGCTGCCTGATTCTCCTCCATACACCACATTTGACAATAGCTCCTCGCCGACAAAAGGAACCGTTGCGTGCGCTCACGAGTGAAGAACGGCAGGAATTGGAACGCATTAGTCGCGCGACGAGTGAATCTGTCACCCGTGTGGCTCGTGCCAAAGCCCTGCTTACAGTGGCTCAAGGACTCAGCTATACCGCCGCTGCCCAAGCTTGTGGCAGGCGATCGGGGGATGCGGTCGCGCAATTAGTCGAACGATTCAATCGAGCGGGATTAGCGGCATTAACCCCGAAGCATGGAGGAGGGGCGAAAGCCCAATACACAGCACAACAACGACAGCAGTTTTTAGCCGTGGCGCAACAACAGCCTGAACTAGAGAACGATGGAGTGTCGCAGTGGTCGTTGGTGACGTTGCAACGACGATTAAGAGCCAGTGGTGGAGATGATATTTGCAACGGTGAGTACTTACACGATTGGGCAAGTGTATCTGGCGACAATAGCTTTAGGCTCTTCCCAGCTTTTGGTGAAGCGATCGAGATCAAAAATGGACGATGATGATTTTGAGAACAACTTTCTAAGCCACAATAAAACGCTTCCTCAGCAGTTCTAACCCAGCCCGTCCATACATCTGGCGTTTTACCATCTTCAATCGGTTATTGAAACCTTCGACCATGCCATTGTTCACCTCTAAAACCATGCTGGCTCGAACCGCAGCGTAATCCCCGAAGAGACTCTTTGCGAATACTTGAAACAATTTGAGTGTGCTCTTGAACGCCTTCATCAGCCAAGGCTCAAACCCTTCTGCTTTACGTTCGCGCAGCAATTGTGAAAACTCCTCCGCTAACTCAACCGCTTTGCTCAAATCCGGATGTGCCGCTACCAATCGAGCTAACAAATCGACTTCTTCTGCATCTCGATGCTGCTCGGACTTAACAATTACAAAACTAGCGCGACGTGCGGTGAAGGGTGGCAATTGCGGGT
Source organism: Coleofasciculaceae cyanobacterium (assembly GCA_036703255.1). Taxonomy (GTDB): domain Bacteria; phylum Cyanobacteriota; class Cyanobacteriia; order Elainellales; family Elainellaceae; genus Drouetiella. The sequence continues at coordinate 32,279 of DATNPL010000208.1, read as the reverse complement.
CGCTCACTTTCGCCAACCCCGGAGTCACAGATGTTCGCCTTGGTGGCAGGCCCTGGGCTTCCCGCAGTTGTTTGAGGTAGCGCATTAGGGTTCGATCACTCCCGGTGTAACCCAGTTGTTGCAAGAAAACCATTAACAGTGCGGTCTCCTGAATGCCATCATTCCACCACGCTAGAATCTTTGGCTTGTAGGGGTCGAGAATGCTCCGGCCAAAGGTGGCTCGTCGAGCGGAAAACTCTGCCAAGCTGGGGGATCGGAGTTTGCGTCGAACCGTTCGCTCACTGACCCCCACTGCCTTGGCGATTCTCTGCGAAACGGCAAGCCGAACGCCCTCTGCGTCCATTGCTGTTGGTGTAATCTTCTAATTTCCTGGTCTTGTTCGACTCGGCGTTGGTGATTGGCAAAGGCTTGTGCTTGAGGTGGCGGTTGGCTGCGCGATGACCACCACCGTCTCTGTGGATGTTTTATCTTGTCGCCATTGTTGTCCAACCGCTTTCAACTGAGAACTATAGCTGTTGAGCAGCTTTTCTAGGGTCTCCTGTAAGTTCTGCATCAGATGGAAACGATCCGCCACCTGCACCGCATTCGGTGCGCCTTCATCCATCCCACTTCGGTAAGTGGCCGAGCGGTCTCGTGACAGCACATCCACGCCTAGGTGCTGAGCCAGCCATTTTGCTAAGGTCTCCGCTTTGCGATCTGCTAACAGAGCGATCGGGCGATGGCGTTCCAGATCAACCAGAATTGTGCCGTATTGCTGTCCTTTGCGAAAGGCAAAGTCATCCACTCCCAGTATTTTGGGTACTTCAAATTTAGGCAAAGGAAGTTTTTCAAGCACATTCAACAGCGTGCTGCCGCAGACTTCTGTGCCAACTTGACGAGACAAACGCGCACCCGCAGCACCTCCTAACGCTAGAGCAATGGCTTCGAGTCGCTGCACCAATCGCACAGTTTTCCTTGCCCAGGGTGCCGCAATTTCAGGAATTCGCTCTGTAAAAATACGCCGAATGCAACCTGGATTATCACAGAAAAACTTACTAACTTGCAACGTTAAAGTCAACGTGAAATTGACACAAGGTAAATCAGCAAGGGTGCGCTGATAATGGCTATGAGTACGGTCAGACGGGGTATCACACACCGGACATTGTGCAAAATGTTGGGTTGAGAGCACACTCAAAGTAAGCTGCTGTTGCTCGGTATCGAGTTCACAGTGCTCCAGGTAAAATTTGCTGGAATTAGGCAGTAACTGTTGAAAAAACTGTCGGGTCTGAGCCGTGATTAAATTGAAGATAGGCCAATCCTCCTAACTTCCCTTCCATTTTAACTTTTCACCAAAAGGTCGGAAGAACCAAAAGTAGTTGACATTAGACAGAAGGTCTTCAAGCCGCCCTCAAACAGTATCCTAGAGCTGGACGCAACTACCAAATCTAGGGTGAAGCAGGAAGCCCATTTAATTTAATCGGGTAAACCCCCAGCTCTGCTCTGACTATTACCCATAAGTCTAAAACTCTTGCTAATAGAGGCTTTTGGGCAACACGCTCTTCTCAATAGTTCTTCGTTATTGAGAATGCTCTACGAGACAATCAGTATTCTGAAGGTTCAGTTACTATAGCCTCTTTGCGTAGAAAAAGTTGTGGGTAATAGTCAGGGCTTTGCCGGAGGTTGGTGACTGCTCTACGCTGTAGTGAACTCCCAAGAACTGCAGACAAGCTTGATGTAGCTCAAAAGCTCTAATAAGAGGCAGCTTCGTTAACTGTTCGATCGTTAAAAGATGTGCGAAGAACTGAACTTTATACCCTTTTGGTTACTACCTGATGTACGAGTTGTAGCGATAAGGAAAAGCTTGATTGCAATTTATCAAACTGTTCCTGTTGGTTATAAACTTTCGACTGTATGCGACGTGAGTGATGCATAGCTAAGGCTGCCGATTCCAAAATATGTGCCGGTACATTCTGCTCGTAAAGATAGGTGACAAAACTATCTCTCAAAATGTGGGGTGTCATTGGTATGTGCACCAACCGATAGAGCGCGCGCTTGACTAAGCAGGTAATTGCCTGATTACTCATTGGTTTTCCATTAGGTTGAGTGAAGAAATACTCATGTTTGGGAACAAAGATTTGCCGCCATTGTGTCAGCCATTGCTCTACGTAACCATAGAAAGTTTTGCCATCCGAATAGATTACGTTAGGCACTTCCCCCCACCAACTACCGTAGGTGTTTCCCGTTTTGTAATCTGGCTCCTCTAGATGGATATACCACTTTGCGTTTTGTGGCTCAGCCATAAGGTTCTGTGGCGTAAAGATTGCTCCCACAAGCTGTCCCTTAACTAAGGTTCGACCTATCAATAACTCACGGTAAGTTCGCTGGCGATCCGGTGGCATAATTGACATGAAACTCAAAAGCAAGAATCGCTGCATGCTTTGTCCTTGAGCCGTTTGTTCACGTTTGTTTCTACTAATAGGGAATTGATCTAATTCTGCCTCTAGGCGTAACCTCTCAACCGCCTCTAGCAGTACTGGCCACTGAACCATTTTAGCAGCAGTGCTTATCACCTTGGGTGTATTCTTGCTTTGCTTAGTCAATGTACGACTCAGTTTCCTAAGCCTCTGTATTGCAGGAATATCCTCGAAATTATTCTTTTCGTCTTGGTCAGTCTCAAAGCGGTATACAAATTTGGCAACAGCAAGCCATGCAGTCACCTGTTGTAATTTTGAAGATGGGTGTGTAGCTGGGTTTCCAGGAATCCGAGAATCTTGCCACTTGAAGTATTTGTTTACCGTTGCCTCTATAGAACCTGCCACTCGTTTCGCTTGTTCTCGAGCGAACCAAGATTGAATTGCCCATTGATCGAGACTCTCGAGGTTTTCTACTGAAATGCACAGCTTGACCCACGGAACCAGCTTTTCTAGCCGTAAATCATCAAGTGGCACTCCCTCAACACGGTGCAGCCATCCTAAGATTCGCAATACGTGGTCTAGATGCAGTTTTACTGAGACTTGTCTCAGAGGCTCACCCATACTGCCACTCTGCATATAGATTTGAAAATCTTCTAGCTGAGTTTGCAAAGCAGGGTTGATAAAGTCCTTTATTACCTTACCCAATGCGAAAACGTCTTGGCGTGCTGGAGTATTATTTGGTTTTAGCGATTCGACTAGGTTATCAGGTGAATCGACTAAGTTATTGGTCGATTCACCCGAGTCTTTACCTGACCGCGTTCTCTGAGTCGTCTTATACAACTTAAAAGGCACCTTGCCCTCGACCTTCTTACGAAAACGATACTTCTCAGCTTTAGGCGTCTGAACGTTAGACGGCTCAAACCATCCCTGCTCATTCACCCAGTTCCAGAGCTGGCTAAGATAGTGCTTGTTACGCTTCAGCAAGTTTTGAAAGTCTACTTCCCAGTTTTTCGCAGGCTCTGAATGTTGCTGAGGATAATCCGCCTGTAGTTTTTGAATGACTGCCTCTAAAACTGCGATCGCTGACTGAAACTGAACCAATTTGACTGATTCTGCAAACTTCAACCCTGCCACAATCTCATTGGGGGAAAGCCGTTCACTTAATGGCATAGGTCCACCCATTCCGGGAAGAGTATACCGCAGTAAGGCTGTTTGAGTTGAGCGCAGCTTTTGGCGAGCTTTATCAATGTCAGGCTTTGATAGCAGGTGCGTGCTATACCGCTCCCAGATATCAAGCAACGTTTCAGGACGAGAAGCAGAATCAATGTCTACAAGTGGTTCGAAAATCGCAGCGGTCATAATTACTTTCCGTAAATTAGTAAAGGTCTTAGATTGCTTTGAGGTAAGCGCGTGAGCTTTTGAGCGCTACTGAATGTAGATATGACAGTGAGTTGCTCTGTAAAAAAGATTTAATCATATAGAGTTCTAGCCATACTGAAATAACAGCAAGGCTCCAAAATCTTTTGAAATTTGCGACTTATAAAGACTTATTTTTGAAGACCAAAAGCGTCGTCAGCAGCCTAACTTAGCTAGCACCAAGGGAAGCTGTTGAACCGAGAAGATTCACTGCTTCAAACATGCATGCCTTTAAAAGGTTAGTTTAGTCTTCATTGATACTGTTTATAAGTTGACCTGAGAATAGAAAATTCTGATAACAGACGATAGAAAGTAACCCAGGTTTTATCCAGTGGCGACTAGATCTATAAATAAAGCTTTGATACCTGTGTTAGCAAAATATTCTTGGCGATTTGACAATCAACTGCTACTACTGAACTAGTTAACTTCATTACTGGTGTAACATGCTGAACTTGAATTGAAAAGAGTATCTTACATTTGAATTTTCTATATTTTAATTCGATGAATAAAAAGAAAAGAAATTTAAACTATTGTAAGCTATCATTGCCATGCATCCAGCCGTCCAAGGATGATATTTTCTCAATCGCAGCTTTTTGACTTGCGATCGAGAAAAAGATCACTCCATGCCTTAAAAGTTGACGAAATTAGTCTCTTTGGTAATTTATAGAGTGACCTAAAAGCTATGCAGTTTAAGTGTTTTATCCATCTAGACTTACGATGTAATTAGAGTTTTAATGGTGAATTCTCACATCGTATATTTCTGAATTCGGAGTTAGAAAGATCCTTGCATAGTGAAGACAAAACCATTACTCTGTAAGAGTTTTACTGAATTGATAGGTAATCTAAAAACATGTGAAATTACGATCGCTTTTAAGACAAATAAGCCACCAATTCACCTTTTTTTTGCATCTAATCTAATCTAATTTTCCTTGTGCGGAGTATAGTTAGGAGCCAATACACAGGAATTCGAGACAATTTGGGGCTAAAATCCTTCACTACCCTATATAAGTCAAACTTATCAAAGGGGCGATTTTCTTAATTTAATCCCTCACCAGCTTCAACTGAAAGGCAAATTGGTGCTGTGCACATCAACCATTACCCAGCACAGATTAGATAAGTGCATATCTAACTCATCCAAACCATAAGTCGCAACTACCACCCAGGTAAAGACAGTTTGAGAGTAGAAATCTGATCAAACCTCAAAAATATAAACAGTAATTTACAATCCGTTTCTCTCTGTTCAACTCAATGTTGCTAGATGCGATCGCCTTAATGCTCGATGCTGAGCGATCGCATTTCTCACCATGAAGGCTAGAACACATTGCCTCTTGATAGAACTGATGTACTATGTTCTGAGTTACTTCATTCTGGAGATAAATATGCAAAATGCAATCAATTGGTTTGAAATTCCGGCGACTGACTTCGATCGCGCCGTCAGTTTTTACAGTGCTCTACTGGGGGTGGAGATTAAAAAAGGGGAATTCATGGGAGAGCCGCAGGCGTTCTTTCCAGCCAGTGAGACAGGCGTGGGTGGAGCCATTGTTCAGAGCCAAAGACTCACGCCCTCCACTTTAGGCACCGTAATCTATCTGAATCTAGGAGATGTTCCTCATCTAGAGCAAGCATTGGAGCGGGTCGAGTCTCAGGGGGGCAAAGTCTTGGTACCGAAAACGGATATCGGCGATCCTGGGTTCATTGGCATTGTGCTCGATACCGAAGGTAACCAGGTGGGCTTACATGCATTGAGAGCCACTGTGTAAATCTAAAAGCCGCTGTCGGGATCAACTGACGATCGCTCCCGACAGCAGGTAGCAGCCAAGTTCAACTCAGCAGCTCATACAAGCCGCCCCGTTCCAATGCCCTCTGGTAGGCTGGACGGCTGTGAATGCGATCGAGAAACGCCATCAGTTTGGGTCGGCTGGCATCCAAACCTGCCCGCGCCGCAGCGGCTTCCAGCGGGAAGCTCATCTGAATATCTGCTGCGGTAAACTCATCGCCCACAAACCAGAGGGCTTTTCCAAGCTCTGCCTCCAGATAATCTAAGTGTTGAGTAACCTGAGGGGCAATGAACGAGCTTTTGACGCTGCCGGATATAGCGCGGGCAATAGGTCGCATGAGAAATAGCATGGGTTGCTGCTCAAGGCGATCGAACACCAGCTTCAACAGCAGTGGGGGCATGGCAGACCCTTCTGCATAATGTAGCCAGTAGGTGTAGCGCAGCCGCTCTGGCGTTCCGGGTGGAGGCGCAAGGCGTCCTTGCCCATAGCGATCGACGAGGTACTCCACAATGGCACCCGACTCTGCCAAAACCAGATCACCATCAGTAATCACGGGTGACTTGCCGAGCGGATGAACCTGACGGAGCGATGCGGGAGCCAGCATAGTTTTTGGGTCACGCTCATAGCGCTTCACCTCGTACTCTAAGCCGAGTTCTTCCAGCAGCCAAAGCACGCGCTGAGAGCGGGAGTTGTTTAAGTGGTGGACGATGATCATCAGATTGGATTCTCCAAGATAGGGTGGTCAACGTCTAAAGTCTTTCGCATCTTGACACAAGCCATTTCTTGCCCCGATCCCAGCCGATATGTGGCGTGGGCGATCGTTTCAAATCCCTGCTTGCTGTAAAACGCTTCAGCGTTGATCGAAGCATCCACCTGCAAGCCCAACAACCCCAGCGAAATAGCCTCTTGTTCCAGCACTGCTAAGATTTTGGCGGCAATACCGCGCTGACCCCAACTAGGGTGAACATACAGCCCTTGCAGTTCGCTATTTTTATCGATAAAACCAAAGCCCACAACCTGACCGTTTTGCTTGGCGACCACCGTCCGATGCTCTGGATTCAAAATCCACTTTTGCTCGACTCGCTGAACTCGATCGCTTGTGATGGGCAGAGGTGCCCAACTCTGGATTACTTCTGCTGGATAGAAGGGGGCAGCCGTTTGATGCACTGCATCGGCGTGGACTGCCAGCATCACTGCGGCATCATTAGGGTGTGCAGGTTCAATCCTAATGGAGTCCTTCATAAGCAGGTGCCGACAGATTAGGGAGTCCTCTCAGCGTATCGGAATTCCCAATGATCTTTAATGACCCGGAGGATCACTTTGGGGCTGAACAATATTTTAGGAGAATGCGTCAGAGTCATGACTTGAAGTAAGGTGCGCGAGATCTCAGGGTCACGCAACGTTGTTTTTTGCAGATTTGCCATATACCCATTGATCCAATCTGTTCCAATGGGTTTAGCACCCTCCACTTCTGGAAAACGAAAGTCTTCACCCACAGTTACCCTCCAAGGATTGCTGATAGCTTCGGCTGCACTTTGGAAATAATCTTGGGCAAGGCGATGCCAGGTGTTGCGTCTGCTCGCTGCCTGTAAACAGCGATCGAGTGCTGCGGCCGTCAGAGCGCTGGCTGACATACCTTGTCCATAGGCTGGATTGAAGCTACAGATAGCATCACCTATCACCAAATATCCGGCTGGAAAGCGTTGCAGTTGCTCATAGTGACGACGCAAGTTAGAAGGAAACCTGTGGGTGGTGAAAGCGCTCAGAGGCTCTGTCTGACTTATCGCCTTGTAGATATCCTGACAGGCAAGACTCCTGGCATAATTCAGAAATCCTTGTTCTTCAGTCGGTGCATGATCTCCGAACCAACCAACCAACGTCACAATCCAGCGGTCACCTTCGATCGGGAATAATCCTCCTCCGCGTTTGCCCTGCGGCGGTACAGGCGGAATGAATACCGCTTTAGCTTGGGAAAGAGCTTGAGCCTTCTGTTGGTAGATGCGAGTGGTGTAGCCCACCCCTACTTTAATAACTGTTTCTTGGGGTCTTGAATATCCCAGAGCTTCTAGCCAAGTGGGAGTTCTAGAACCGCGTCCGCTGGCATCCACGACCAGGTCTGCTGCCAACGTTTCTTCGGGTAAACCTTCAGATCGCTGTTGTATCCTTACCCCTGTCACACGCGATCGATCCTCATGGGCAACCAGACCTTGAACCGCGCACCGCTCAAGGCAGGTTAGATTCTGGAGTGTTAGAACGCGGCGGCGTACACTAGCTTCTAGTAAAGGTCGGCTCAAACAAAGTGCCGTAATGCCGCTGTTGAAGCGAACCCTATATCCTCCATACTGATACCAGAATAAATCGCTGCCCAGATCCAGCCTGGTTGCCCCAGCTTGGAGTAGCTCAATCTCCAGACCTGGAAAGAATTGTGACAGGATTTGTTCCCCTTTGGCTTGCAAGACATGCAGGTGACAACCTTGAGGAACTCCCTGACGATGTGCAGCACTGGTTGGTAAAGAGTCGCGATCGAGCAGGGTGACTTGCCTAAAGTAGTCACTCAGGACGCGGGCTGTCAGTAGCCCTGATATGCTGGCACCGATAACAACTGCGTGATCTAGGTTCATGAGCAGGGCTCTTACAGAACGAAGCCTCGATGCAAATCAATCCTGTGGCTAAAGTCGCCAACCTCAGAAAATAGCTGTTCTATTGATGGTGGCACCTTAACAGATTCCAGCAGGTTAGGATCAAACTGAAGTCACTGCTCCTGAAATCAGATTCATCAGGCTGTGGCTGTTTAATCCTGACAAGTTAAGGATGAGGCGATGCAACTGTTCTCGATCGAAACCACTCCCAGCCCAAACTGCATCAAGCTTAATCTCAATGGGGTGATTAGCACTAAAGCACTGACGTTTGACAAAGGCGGAAATCAGACGGAGGCACCCGTTCTGGCTCAGCAGTTACTGACCATTGAAGCCGTGCAATCTGTCTTCTTCGTACAGGATTTCATCACCTTGACCCGCCAAGGAAACGCTGAGTGGCAGCCGATACTCGCTCAAGCTGCCCGTCTTATTGGAGTGGCTCAGGAAGCCGACGCCAAACTGCTCGCTCAGGTCGCCCCGCCTCAGGCGCAAAGTCAAGTTCAGAGTGCCGCCAACTTAGGTCAGGTTGAGGTTGCCGTTCAGGTATTTCGCGCCATTCCGGTGCAGGTGCGCGCCACCGCTGCGGATGGGCAACAGGCTAGAGTGGCGTTGCCAGAGCGGTTCAATCAAGCGCTCCAACGGGTCGTTCAAGCGACTCAAGCCAATTACGTGGCTGAGCGTCAATGGGAACCCTATCAATCTCCAGCAGGTTCTCTCGATGAAGTGGCACAACTTGTCGCTGATGAGATTGCCAGCCTGATTGACGAAGACGAGTTGGCTCGAATGGCAGCCATTGCCATTTCTCAAGAGCGAAAACCTGAGCCAGCTAGCCATGCCGCCCTCCAGCAATCCCTGATCGCTGAATTGCAGCACCCGAACTGGAAACATCGACTCAAAGCCCTCCAACAGACTGAAGTGACGGCTGACACCTTTCCTCTGATTCTGGCCATGTTGGAGGATGAGCAGAGTACAATTCGGCGCTGGGCAGCTGCACTCCTCGGTGCCAGTGGCAGACTTGCTGCGGTTGAGCCGTTATGTCGAGTTGTCCTGACCGACCCATCCGCTCTGGTGCGGCGAACGGCAGGGGATGCCTTGAGCGATTTGGGCGATATCTGTGCAAGGGCGACAATGGGTAAAGCCTTGGCAGACCCCTCTAAGCTGGTGCGTTGGAGAGCGGCTCGATTCCTCAATGAAATGGGCGATCTCACGGCAGTGGATGCTTTACGTCAGGCGATCGAGCGTGAAGCTGAATTTGATGTGCGGGTTGAGATGATGACCGCGTTAGAGCGAATTGAGGGCGGTGGCGACACTCAACTGCCGATGTGGCTACGGATCACCCAGGGTGGAGAAGCGGAATCAATCCTGACCTAGCTCCGGCTCATCGGCAGCCATTCCACAACCTTAAATCCGATCGGCAGCAGGAATGTCTTAAGTCTCAGCGTGGAGTCATTTAATAGAAAAGCAGTATCACGCTCCCATAAAATGCAAACAAGCGATCGGCGGGTAGTAGAGCTGGACGCTATCTGAAAGATGCCGCTCAATCGTTATCATGACTCTCCAACGTTTCACGGACGTGCTGCCAAATCTGATTATTCTTGATGAGCCCAATTAAACTGGGGGAGACATTGAACTGCGCGGCGATCACCCGTTGAGAGGTACCCTGGTCTAAAAGTTTCCGAATCTTGGGAATGTCACTTTCGGTAAGCTTGCTGTTGTGATTCAGAGAGCCTTTAGTGGGCTTTGGAGGAACCTGCCTTCGCCCACTTCGCATCAAGCTATCTTGTAAATTCTCAGCAGGCGTGCATTCGCTTAAATGCTCAGGATTAATGCAATATGCATTATCGCAGGAATGGCAAGCCCAATAGCCAGCGCGAATCTCACGCTCCAATTTCGCTACCAGCATTAAGCGATGGATCATATAGATCTGTGCGTGGATGGTGACAGTCGGGTATTTCACCGCTTTTCCTTTACGCTGGCCAATGTAAATCATGCATCCCTGGGCATCGATTTCAAACGGCAAAACTCGGACGCATCCCTGGTAGGTCAAGCGAATCGCCTGTCCTAGTTCATATCGATTCATCAGTGCTGGGCTTGAGGTGTGACCAGGCCTTGCCGCGTTTAATGTGCGAGATTAGCGATTTATGTACCCCAAAGAGAGCCGCGATCGCCGAGTGAGGAAGGTTCGCCTTTAGCAGCAGCCAAATCAATTCCACATCGGCTTCCGTCAATTTGCTGGTTGGGTTCTGAGATCCGGGCATAGGTGGAATGCGGTAGGTGTTGCGCCGTCCCTTCTGTAAGCAATCTTGAGTATTATCCTGGGGTCGTCCCTCGAAAAGATGATCTGGATTGATGCAGCGTGGATTATCACAAGTGTGGCAAGCCCAATACCCCGGCGCTATGGGTCGTCCCAGTTTCCCTGCCAAAGCGAGTCGGTGAAGCATCACCTTCTCTCCATCAAGGGTGGTCAGGCTATAGTTCCAGCTGCGATCGCTCGTGGTGCTGAGGCGTTCAAAGCAGCCTTGGTCTGTAATGCGGTATGGAAAGTTCCGTCGATGTTGTGCTGTGTAAAGCATCATCACTGGGATAATTTCATAGGCGATCGGCTTAGGCATGTCACTTGGCAAATTTAATCGGGATAAATTCCATTAAAAAAGCCCTCGTCGTGGAGGGCAACAAAAAGCTGTCAGGCTGACAGCAATTAGGGAGAGCGTCAAGGGTTAGCAACTGAGAAGGAACAAGAGGATAAGAATCTGGGGTATTAGAGTCCTCGCCCCAATCGGCACCAAGATTGAATCAGGCTGGGTTTAATCCGTTCGGTGTGGCTCCAGAGCAAATGAATTTCAGCCAAGCGGCGGCAAAATCGTTCAGCGGGTTCTCGTTTGCTGTCCCCTGAGGAAAACCAATGTTCCACAGTGCTGCGCGAGGCTCCTGTTAGATAGCTCAGTTCTTGGTAAGAAATCTCCCAAAGTTGAGTAAAGATCATTGGCGGTAAGGGCGGTGGACAATCCTCATAAAGTCGAAATAGCTCCCACTGGCGCTGGGATGGGTAGCGTTTCACTGCGAGTCCTCCGGGTGATCCTCTGCTGGCTGGCTAAGGATGAACAACTCCAAGTCGTCCTCAAACCCCCAATCACTCATAATGCCGTCGCTGCAAGAGGGGCTGCTTGAGTCTAAAGCGATCGCATAGTGATACCCCAGTGCCCGCACGCTGCCCTCAGAGCCAAAAACAATGCCAAGGACACGTCCAAAGTCTTGACTGGGCACGCAACTCCACCGTACTTGCTGCCCTAACTGAAATCTTGGTTCTGGAAGCGTTTCAGGTATTTGTTCTGGAAGGGTTACAGGGGGAATTGAGATTGGGTTTCTGCCTACCATAATATTTTTGATGAGAGAATAGATTGATAGAGAGATGCTGCTTCGGATGGCGTTTCGATGGCGATCGAACTCAATCCAACTGCACCTTCCTAAAAACTCAACATATCATGTTTGTCACCAAAACGGTTATTTTTGGTGACAAACAGATTTAGAGAGGCGAGACCAAGTATTTTTGGAGGATGGCAGATAAACGCGATCGCCTCACAGTAGATCTTTCAGACCTGAGAGAGCGAATTGAACAATTGCAAAAGACAAACCCGTTCTTGGCTGAGATGTCGCTGAACAGAGCGATACGGTTTCTACTGCGTCGAGGAATTGAGCAGCAAGAAAAGGAAGATGGGCTATCTCCACCTAGAGATTCTTAACCCGAACATGCATCCGGAGTTGATCTGAGGGAGCCATCGTCAGGCCGCGACGAATCGGTCGGATCGGCTGGGAGTTGGCTATTGTCATTTCCATCTTTGACGCCAATTCAAACAAGACCAGCTTCATTTCAAATAGCGCAAAGGCAGAGCCAATACACCGCCGATCGCCCCCACCAAACGGCAGATACTCATAAGGTGAAAACTGTCGCTCTAAAAACCGCTCTGGTCTAAACTGCTTTGGTTCGGGATAGACTGCCGCCCGGTGATGCGCCAGATAAATCGAGGGCATGATCACCGTACCCGGTTCTAGGGCATAACCTGCAACAGTCATTGGCTGCTTGACCACGCGCGGAAAAGCGCTAATGGCGATCGGGTAAAGGCGCAGCGTTTCCTGGCAAATGGCGCTGAGATAGGGTAACCGGGCGATCGTCATAGGATCTAGATTAGCCTTGTCGTCCAGTGCATCTATTTCTGCCAGAAGTTGAGTGCGAACATCCGGTAAATAGGTAATCCAGTACAGCGCCCAAGCTAAAGCCGATGCCGTTGTCTCGTGCCCTGCAAACAGCAGGGTGATCAATTCATCGCGCAATTCAACATCGCTCAGCGGCTGCCCCTCTGGATCACGCGCTGCCATCAGCAGAGACAAAATATCCGTTCTCTCTGCGTTGGGTTGAGTGTGGCGATCGCTAATCTCGGCATAGATTAGGTCATCTACCTGTTGCCGCAGACGCAGGAACCTTCCCCAAGGACTCCAGGCTCCCCAGTCCTTCTGTAAGAATGGATAGAACAATAGCATCGCACCCACAGGCGAGCCGAAGACATCCAGCATCTGGCACAGAACCTGCCGCAACTGGTCGTAGCGCTGTCCACTATCGAGACCAAACACCGCTTTGAGAATCACCTGCAAAGAAATCGCCTGCATCACCGGGCGTACCGCGAAAGTCGTGCCGATCGTCCAGGGACGCATGACCTGCTCTGTAATGTCCTGGATCACCTGAGCATAGGAGCGCATCCGATCGCCGTGAAAAAGAGGCATCAAAAGCTGACGTTGGCGCTGATGGGCTTTGCCCTCGAGTAAGACAATGCCGTGCTCACCCAAAAGAAATTTGAGAATTTGATTGCCCCGTCCAGCGCTCAGTTGCTCAGGTTTAGCTGTAAAGATATCTTCGAGCGCTTCAGGGCTGCTGAAGTAGATTAGGACTGGTTTGGAGTCAGGCGCAGAAACCTGGTAGTCATCGCCATAGGCTTTGGCACGGGCATCCAGGGTTTCAAACGGACGAAAGATGAAGCGCAGTCCCCAAATGCGACGGAGCCAGTAAGGAGAGTTCAGAGAGCCGTTCAGCGATCGGAGAGAAGAGTCAGCCATGATGTCGGTTGAGTGGGGCAGACTAGAGTTTGAACCAAACGATCTTCCTCAATGTTAACTAGCAATTGATGGAGCAAATCGACGCTTGATTATTCTAATGCCCTCTACAACTCCAGGCAGGTTTGAGTTGGACGATCGCTCTCTTAGTCTTCATTAACTCGTTGAGTCGGTGATTACATAAGAAATAGGATTTTGTACATAAGAAATCAGGTGATCGTCTTCATTAAATCCAGTGCTCTGCACGCCCATCTTATTCAACTTGCCGCAGTTGCTTACCCACGTAGCGGCTGATCAGTTTGCCTTCGTTTCGCCAATAGGCATACCAGTAGGGACCATGCAATACACCATTGACTCCGGCACACTTGCAGCCAATTTTGCCACAACGGACTCGCTCCAACTGGTAGAGACGCTCTCCGATACGCTGCGCTTCTACAACTTCCCGACCTTTTTTCTCAACTGGTTCTAGGGAGGTTGATTGTTGTTCTAGAGTTTGGACGATCGCACCCAGTTCTGCATAGAGTTGCTTTGCCTGATCCAGGCTGAGCTGACCGAGCATAGAACGGAGTTTAACGAAGTCAGAAGGTTTGGACATAGGGTCTTAGGTACAGAGTCATTTCTTGGGTACAAGGGAAGTCAGCGAAACAAAGTTCATATCGTGAAGGGCTGGTAGCTGAGAAAACTCGTTAGATAAAATTTCTTATGTACAAAACCTGAAATCTTATGTAAGGCTGAAACAACGTATGCTCGCCCGAAGGTGTACACAAGAAAAAAGAACAGTACATAAGAAACGTGGAGCAGATCCTATAACTTGCAGGAACGGAGTGACTTCCAATGGCTTCATGCTTATAAACACTTCGACTTTTCCTTAAACTTGAAACTGCGAAAAACCCTCACATAACATCTGGGTCAATCAGACGATCGCAAGAGGTCACCCTGAGTTGTAAGAGCCAATTGCTCCAACCAGTGCATCAATTCCCAATCACTCAGCAGGTCTAGAGCCTCTTTGCCAAAACGTTGCTGAAGATCATGACGGATTTGCTCATGCGACCACGCCAATTGCTGAATCTGTAATGTATTTGCAGCGAGTAATGTTGAGCGATCGCTAGGCTGTTCTGCCAGGGGAGATGTCAGTAAAGAAAGCTGAAGCTGGTTCAGATTAAGAACACCAGGGTTGACCTGTGCCCAAGCCATCGCTTCGGCAATTAAAATCGGGTCGCCCGAGTCTAAGAATTTTTGCATACGAGCAATATGACGATGTTGAGCTGCCTCAGCCTTGACGCGCTGATGCTGAGATTGAGTCATTCGAGTCGCTTCCTGAATGGCATCTTGCTGAGCTTTGAGATTGAACAAAGCTTGTTGAACGTACAGAGCACCATGAGAGAAATCTGAGGTAGGAAGATACCCATCAGAGTTTGCGGGAGAATTACCATCAGTAGGAGCGGTGTTGGAGGAAGCATAATCGCTCAAAGCTATACAGGAAGAGTTATCACCATCACTTGTATGTAATAAGCTTGGAGGACTGAGGCAGTTAGACACGCCATTAGCGTGATCTAACTGCCTGTCCAATTTGAGACTTGGGGGGTCTGGGGGGTTTTCCACAGGCAAGTCACACTCATCTGCTAGGCTTTGAACTGAGTCGATGCCAAAGTAGGTGGGATGCCAAAGATCCCGATGACGGTAAAGGGATGCACCACCAATGCCGTATTTTAGTAACGCTTGAAACCGAGCAGTTGCTCGGATGGGTAAACTGTTTTTCTCCAGTAGATCTGCGATCGCTTTTCTAATTCGATCTCTAGTGGCTGCAGATTGTCGTTGGTTCCATGAAGGAGATTGATCGATTGCAGCAGCTAACTCTGGATCTTGAATTTCAGGTTTTTGTTTTTTACTTTGGTCGCCGAAGTGGAAGTAGTGGCTATTCTCAATGCAGCGCGCCCATTCCTCGGCTCGATGTCCAATCTCATGTTGATGTCGGCACCATTCTTGGTAACCGGGTAGGGATTGAGCAACCTCGATAATTTCACTGACTAACGTTTGTCCCTCCAGCGGCTCTCCACCTGAAAGAATGTGATGAAAGATGTATGCTCGTAGGGTGATACGTCCTAGAAGTCGGTTGGTCTGTCCACGACCTGTCCAACCTAGCTCGATCTCAGCATTCAAGTCGTTGACAAATTTTTCTGCTTTGCCTGAGATCCCGAAATGTTTTCGTTTAGCTTGCTTCAGAATTTGCTTAAGTGTTTTACCATCGATATCATTACGCTGTTGAGCAAGGTTCCAGCGTCTGACAAAAGTTTGAGCATCACTCCAGATAGGATGATGTGCGTCGTTTAGAAGATATGAACCAATTTGCAGCGGGAGTCGGTGAGCATTAAATAGACTCAGGCTACCGTCCGTTGCATAGGGCTTTGGGTTAGGAAAAACTTCGAGTTGTCCAGGTTGAAGCTTGAATCCAGCATTTTCAAGTAGACAGGCAAGAGCGATCGCCAGCTGCCAAGAACTTTGGACTTGCTGAAACGGAAAATAGAGATGCAAGCCGCCGCTGTAACTAGAAGTACAGCTGACATAGCTCACGAGTCCAAGCGATTCCAGTGCCGCAACAATCCGCGAGATAGCCAAAGGGTCTCGCTTTGGATGATAAGCACTGCCAGTATCAATGTCGAGAAGGCAATAACTTGTTTCAGCACCGAAGCGAACGCCGTGGAGATACGCCCCTTGTTGAATTAAGCGATCTGATAATGGATGACGGCTTTCGGTTTTCCACTCGACTTGGGCACTAAGATCAGAATGCTCTGCCCAGATGTAGTCGAAGCGATGAGGAAAGAGTGTGAGAAATTCATTTTCCCATTCACGCACTCCTTTAAAAGATAGAGAGTTTTTTGGTTGCATACAACAGCACTCACTCCAGAAAAAAGCTGGATAGAGCACATATAGCATTCACCAAATAGCGCTCTCAGGTGCTCAAAGTGATGGATCAAATAAAAATCATTAGCAAGTCAACAATGGCTGTAACAAAGGTAATGAGAGCATCTGAAAAAAAGCAAGTCATCCGATCCTAGAGAATGGATCATAAAACTCTGAAAATTTGATCACGGTATTCTAGAACTGTTTGTCAACAGAGGCTTGACCGTGGTCAGTACATTCTAGGGATTCTGGCAACGCTGGCAACACTGAGAAACCCAACAGCTTTTGATGGTCAGGAGATTCTAGAACTTTTGGCAACATTGGCAACAATAGAGGATGGTTTCTTTGCCGGTAATAATGCTTTGAGCTACGGTCATGAGATTCTAGAGATCTTGTCAACGTTGTCAACATTAGCGGAAATATAATCTCGGTGTAGTCAAATGCCCCGAAGTGCGGAGCGCCTTAACCCGAAGGATTTTGGGTGTTAGTCAGGGTATTCTAGAGTTTTTGTCAACACTGTCAACATCAAGGAAAATGTAAACTTTTGTAAACAACCTGTCTGATAGCTACCCTGCGATCGAACCGCATAATAGAACGAAATTCAATGATTTCAAGCTGGTTTAATGCTTAAGCCATAGTACAAGGTAGGTAATGCAGGTTTCTCTTCACTGAATTAGTCATTAGATTCTAGATAATAAGTCGCTAGATTCTAGAGTGTGTGTCAACATCCCCAAATTTTGGTTATGGGTCAAATACAAGCTCTATCAGCGTTCTAGCAGTTTCTAGAATTCATTACCCTATCAATATAATTAACTCTGTTGACAACAACTCAAGGCATGTCCTAATCCAGATTATGGATGGCTTGGGCTACGAGTATACTTATTGAATTCTGCATCACGGTTGAGCCATGCCCACAAGTGTAGTGAAGCGTAGGAAAAAAATGCAGCCTTCCTCAGTTATTGCATCAGTGGAACAGGCTGCGATCGTCCTTCCAAATGTTGCAATCGATGTGGTTCGACTACAAACCTATGTAGGAAAGTTACGTTGTGGCAGATCATTTCTCAATCTAGTACTAATTAATGTAGCGACCGGAATCAATCAACATCGGTTGCGACAGATGCGATTACAGGGAGAGGGAAATGCTGATATCATTAGCCTCTACAGCGAAACTGAGAAAATTGGGGCGCTACAGAAACAAACAATTGCTCGGTTAGAAAAACTATTTAAAGCAGTTCTGAAGAATGAAGCCTTTTGGGAACAAACAGCAACCTGGATTCTAACTCGTTTAGATCAATGGAAATCGCAAAGACGAATGCCAGCAGACTGTTCTATTCCAGGCATATTATCGGTTGACACTGATTCTACTCTCTCTGAAGAAGAGGCTTGGCAAGAATCGATTGTTATGAGTGCCTGTGCTTTTTACACGGCAGGTGAATGGCTGAGAAACCTAGACCTATCGGGGTTTTCAGTTGAGGATGTTGAAAAGCTTTTGGGGATTCGCTCAACAGATTCTTCCGTCACTGATCCAGTATTATTTGAAGGACGGGAACTCGAACGGGTAGCAACGGGCTACCCTATTTTGACTGGTGCACAGGCGCTAATTAACAGTCAATGGGAGGATGGAGAATATCCTTACTGGAAGAAGTTAGTTGGCGATGGCTTTATCCAGCATAATATTGTTCGTCAGAGTTCAACAAATCAGCAATTTGAATTAGTTCCAGGTAAAGCAGCTTGGGAAATCATTCAGCAGTTTGGTCCAGAAGCAGCGTATGTTCTGCTGATCTTTTCATCGTATGCTACTGATTCGGACGAACCCTGGGAACAGCAGCTCCGCATAAAAGGAACAGACTTAATCAAACTTTTTGGCTGGGATAAGCGCACCGACATTAACTTAGGTCAAAAGCTGAAGAAAATCGGGCATTTAGTTGAACTTGTGTGCAGTTTGTCTGTTCTCATTAGTAACATCAACGTCGGAGCCAATCGTTACAACGTTGCAAGAGGAGCGATGTGGCTGCTGGAAGAACTAGAGTATGCGGGGCAACTTGCATTAACAGTAGATGAGGATCAGCCAGGTTCGATTCATTATGGGGCAGGCGATCCAGACGAACTGTATATTAAAGTGCGCCCTGGAAGCTGGACGGAGAAGTTTCTCAATGCCAAGGATCTTAATGGAGGCAAGGAAGCGCTCTGTCAATATGGTTATCTGGCAAAAAGTACATTGCAGATCAATCCATATCGTCAGCGGTTAGCATCCAAACTCGCAATCTTCCTGACAATTATGAGCCGAATTCGGCGGGATGGGCGCTACGAAGTCGGAACATTACTGGAGCGGCTGGAGCCGAAGGAACTAATGGAAACGGTTAAAAATAGCAAGCAGCGGCGAAATACACTGATCACTCAATGGGATAACGCGCTTCTAACATTGCATGAACTGGGATGGCAGATCGACTTTGACGCAGCTACCTATCCAAAATGTATTAGACCAGATTGGAGTTTGACTGATGAACCTGAGCAATTGAGGACGCGCCCTCGCAACTGGCTATCCATTTGGCTGAAAGCAATCGTCACGATTAAGCCAACAGTTCTAATTCAGGAGAAATTAGGGGCTGCTCGATCTTCTTCTAAGCAAAGATCTGAGCCATTAGCTTTATCAGATGATTCATCAGAGCGATTGAGAGTGGTCACTGGCGCAGAACTGCTAGTTGCTCTGGATGCCAAAGGTTGGTCAAAGGCACATTTAGCAAAAACTTTGGGCGTTGATCGCTCGCTCATCACGCGTTGGGTTAAAGGGGAGCGAGTGATTCAGCCAAAACACCAGAACCAAATTCAGGCACTTCTGGAATTTTAGCTGCAACTCTGTTGTGTCGATTAGATATAAAGTTCCCTCTGTATCTGACCATTTCTCTCTGTGCCCCTTAAATTCTAAAGCTGATTTAAACCAGAAAATGCTGAAGGCTGGGGTTGATTATTAGTGAGAAAGACAGCACTTGCGAAAAGTTGGGCACAGTCAAAGGTCTTATGTACGTTTAGCATTTCTTATGTACAGCTTAACTGCCTAAAAAGCTTGTGTACATAAGAACTTTTATCTTGTACATAAGAAGCATTCTATTGAGTTCATTGTTAGCTACCAGCATGACTAGAGTCGATGACTCTTCTACAGAGGGAGCGTGGGAGCAGATTCTACTGAAGACGACGACTCTCTACTCATGAGGATAAAGTGAATTCTTGGACTCTCTTGCTCTACTGCACCTCTCACTTCATCCCATTTATGATGCTTGTGATAAAATCTCCGACTAGCCACGAGTAGCTCTTTTTCTCTAGCGAATGTCTATCTTTGCGTGACACAAGGTTTGCTTGGGAAGTAGCTGGCAGCGGAAAGATTAGCAGTTTGTCAATTTTAGCGATCGCTTCATACTGCACCACACAGATAGGACACCAATCATCTCAGCCAACCATGTAAAATACGAAGCTTCTAGTCCATCGTATCGATTCAGGTCGAAGAAAAGGTTAATTGCCTACAACCTCGACTATCATTTTTATGTAAGAACAGCTTAGGAAATAGGGCTTCTACAATGGCTCAAACTCGAATTGCTGTAGCGGCTCGAAAGGGCGGCGTTGGAAAAACATCGATTGCCTGTGGGCTTGGTTCTGTCCTATCTAGCCAGGGCAAACATGTTCTTGTAGTTGATTTAGATCCACAATCAAATGCAGCATACGTATTAGGTACAAACCCAACTGCGCCTGGAACAGCTGATCTGCTGTCAGGAGGTAATCCAGCGCCCTTAGAGGCGTCACCTGGGCTGTATGTTCTGCCAGGTGGACCTGATTTGGCAGGACACAACATTCAGTCTTTAGATCCAGAAGATTTGGCAGATGCAGTAGCGCCACTGGACTATGACACGTTGATTTTTGATTGCCCACCAGGGGTGGAGTATCTAGAGCGGTTGGGGTTAGTGGCAGCTAATATTGCTTTAGTTTGCACTGATGCTCATCCATTAGCTGTTATGGGTGCTGGACGAGTTATTAATGAACTGAAATTACGTCAACAGAAGGGACGACGGGGTGCAAAACGGTGGGCGCTGGCGCTAAGCCGAATTGATCTGCGGCGATCAATGGATCAATCACTCAATCAGCAGTTAGCCGCTGCCTACCCCTTAATCAGTCGATTAATAGTTCACCAGGATTCTGCAATTGCCTGGGCTGGGGCAGAGAGAGTTCCTTTGCTCAAATATGATCCAAACTGCAAAGGAGTGAGAGATTTACAGGCGATCGCCGACTGGGTATCTAATGGCTAGAAGACGAAATAGTGCAGACTTATTTGCAGAAGCGGCGGCGACAGCAGATGCTATCCATGAGCAAGACCAGGTAGTTGCTGCCAAATCTGAGCGAGAGCGCATGCAGAAGACTAAGCTACCGCTGAGTCAAATCAGATCCAGAGCAGCAGACACGCGGCCTCTTGATCCTCAGCATGTGGCTAATTTAGTGGAGTCAATTGCTGCTCTAGGATTAATTGAACCACTTGTAGTAGATGCCAAGGGTGTTTTACTAGCAGGTGGGCATCGCTTGGCCGCTTTGCAATCTTTGAAGCAAACGAATCCGGAAATTTATGAGCAGCAGTTTCCAGATGAAAAAATTCAAATCCATATGTTGGCGTTTGATGCCGACCGTGAGCCTGAGAGAGCACTCCAGGTTGAATTAGCAGAAAATGAAAAACGAGTAAACTATACTCGTGATCAAATTGAACGTCTTGCCGAACGGTTGCGATCTCTGAATTATCGCGATGTTCGCGGTCGCCCCAAGGAGGGAGAGAAGGCGTTAGGTCCAGCCCTGGCAGTAGCAATCGGAGTTTCAACCCGCTATGTCCGCAAAGTTTTAAGTGGACAGAAGCCGGAAGTGTCAGAGCAGAAAAATAGGAACTCAGTTCCTATTTTTCAAAAGTTAAAACTGCTGAAGAAAATTGAGACCGATCTAGAGGAACTCGCTGAACTGCTAGATCTAGAGCAGTCTGGGCGATCAGAGAAGGCATTATGCAAGACACTGCCTGCTTTTCTAGCTAATGTAAAAGGCTCCGTCAAGGATGTTGAGTCTGCTATTCATCAGCAGAAATAGACTGAAAATAATCAACTATGCCAAAGCAAACTTCTCTTTTTCCAGATAATTACGACGACTTTTTTCAAGACTTGAAAGAACGCATTCGTTCTACTCAGGTAAAAGCAGCTTTAGCGGTCAATCAGGAACTGATTTTCCTTTACTGGCAAATTGGGCGGGAGATTCTTCAACGTCAGCAGGAAGAGGGTTGGGGTACTAAGGTTGTCGAGCGATTAGCTCACGATCTGAGAATGGAGTTTCCAGAGATGACAGGGTTCTCACCGCGAAATCTTAAATATATGCGAGCATTTGCCGAGGCATATCCTGATCAAGCGATCGTGCACCAGCTTGGTGCACAAATTCCGTGGAAGCATAATTGTGTCATCCTTGATAAGCTCAAGAGCTTAGAGCAAAGGATTTGGTATATCCAAAAAACAATTGAGAATAGCTGGAGCCGAAGCGTGCTTATTCACCAGATTGAGGGCGATCTCTACAGCCGTCAGGGTGGTGCATTGACAAACTTTCAACAGGTGCTTCCCGCTCCTCAATCTGATCTGGCTCAAAGTTTACTTAAGTCAGAGTACAATCTTGAATTTCTCAATCTGCGCGAGAAAGCCTTTGAACGTGATTTGGAGCGTGCTTTGCTCGAACACATGCAGAAATTTCTGCTTGAACTAGGTGTTGGCTTTGCTTTTGTAGGAAGTCAGTATCGTCTTGAAGTGGAGGGCGATGAGTTTTTTGTTGACCTTCTCTTTTACCATCTTGCCCTGAGCTGCTTTGTGGTCATTGAGTTAAAGACAACTGACTTCAAGCCTGAGTATTCGGGACAGATCAACTTTTATGTCAATGTCATTGATGATAAATTACGTCGCCCAACTGATAACCCGACGATCGGGATTATTCTCTGTCGCTCTAAGAAGAAGGCTACCGTTGAATATGCGCTTCGCGGCATGAGTCAACCGATTGGCGTCTCCACATACCGCACTACGGCTGCACTACCTGAAGAATTTAAGACAACACTTCCTTCTATTGAGGATCTGCAACACGAGATTGAGGCAGTGGCTGTTGTAGTAGAGGAATTCGATCGAGATACAGAGTCGAAGTAACCTTACAGCAATTTTCAATTTTCAGAAGCCGCGCGAAGCGCGGCTTCTGAAAAATAACCCATACCGACCCAAGCGCAAAGCGCTGTAAGTGGTGTCCATTAATTCGCCGTAGTATACTCGACCTTGAAAACTACTAACGTTACCCATTATTGTTAGGTTTGTCAGAGGTAGATTAAAGCTCTTCAGTTGCGCATCTCCTTTATAGTGAGATAAAGCCTCTACAAAACTTGCTGAGATGAATCGGTAATTCCTAAAAGTGTAAACCTCGGAGATAGAACAATGGCACATGAATGCTGCGGACCTGGATACTCCTCTCCAGAAGTGGCAATGCAGGCAGAATCTGAGAAGTTGCTTTACACGATCGCCCTCTACACTGGCTCAGGTGTTGAAGAACCGGATTATCTTGCAACCGTAGATGTTGACCCGCACTCGCCAACTTACTCTCAGGTGATTCATCGATTGCCAATGCCTTATATTGGCGACGAACTACATCACTTTGGTTGGAATACTTGTAGCTCGTGCCATGAAGATATTCGCAAATCCCGCAGGTTCTTAGTAATTCCAGGCATTCGCTCCAGTCGGATTTACATTGTAGATTCTGCTGATAGTCAAGCTCCTAAAATCCACAAAGTAATTGAGCCGGAGGACATTAAAGCCAAAGTCAATCTTACTGCTCCCCATACCGTTCACTGTCTGGCTAACGGTCAGGTGATGATTTCTATGTTAGGAGACAGCGAAGGCAATGCACCTGGTGGTTTTCTGCTGTTAGACGAAAACTTCGACATTGCAGGACGGTGGGAGCATCAAGCCGAGGCAATGCAGTTTAACTATGATTTTTGGTATCAGCCTCGGCATAATGTGATGGTGAGCAGCGAATGGGCTGCTCCTAAGACGTTCTATCCTGGTTTTAATCTGGAGGATGTCTCGGCAGGTAACTATGGGCAGCGTCTCCACTTTTGGGACTGGCAGCAGCAGGAAATCATTCAAACCGCTGATCTAGGCACAGAGGGACTCATTCCCCTAGAAGTCCGTTTTCATCACAATCCTGACAGTACGCATGGCTATGTGGGTGCAGCTCTGAGCAGTAATATTTGGCACTGGTATCAGCATGATGAACAGTGGCAGGTGAATAAAGTCATTGATGTGCCTGCTGTAGAGCTGGAGGGATGGTCCTTCCCGGTACCGTCGTTGATTACCGATCTGCTGATTTCACTCGACGATCGCTATCTCTACTTCTCGAATTGGTTGCACGGTGACATTCGCCAGTATGACATCAGCGATCCAGGTCATCCTCAATTGACAGGGCAAGTGTGGTGCGGTGGCTTACTGGGCAACAGCCCTGAGGTGAAGGGGCAAAAGCTAGTAGGAGGGCCGCAAATGCTGCAATTGAGTTTAGATGGTAAGCGACTGTATGTCACCAGTTCGCTGTTTAGCACTTGGGATAATCAGTTCTATCCAGATATGAACAAAGCAGGGTCTTACATGTTGCAGATTAACTGCGACACTGAGACAGGAGGACTAGCGATCGAGGAAAACTTCTACGTTGATTTTGGCAAAGAGCCGAAGGGTGCTGCCCGTGCCCATGAGATGCGCTATCCCGGAGGAGATTGCACGTCGGATATCTGGGTCTAAACTGTGGAAACCTATCGCATTGAGTTGGTGAATCGGGGCAGCCTCACAATTGATGTCCCTGCGCATCAATATATTTTGGATGCTATTGAGCAAGCTGGGTTACAGTTGCCGGTTGGATGCCGCTATGGAGTCTGCATCACCTGCGCTGCCAAACTCATTGAGGGAGAAATAGACCAGGCAGAAGCCCGCTGTTTGCAGCCAAAGCATTTGGCATCTGGGTACGTTCTGCTGTGCGTAGCTTATGCGAAATCCGATTGTCGTCTTGAAGTCGGCGTAGAGTGTCAAACAGATTTGTATGTGAATCCGTTTCAGTGAATGTCTATAAGATTCACGGAAACGGATTCATTTTCCCATCTGCACATCGCGTCCATCCTGTCGGCTGCAACTGAGCCTCGTAATAATTGGCGATCGTCTGGTTATTGAGCTGGGTCTGTATGGTCATGCTCGACTGATAATCAGTCTTACTAACGCCGCCACCGCCTGTTTACAAAACTTCTGTGTTAGGTCGTGCAGAAAGCTCTGGCATGGGGATCTGAAGCCTAGATTGGGGTCGAGCCGAGGTAAGCGTAAAACAGTGCCACAAAAACTTGAAAAGCTCTTGTAGTGATGACTTCAGGGGTCGCGGCTTTTAACCAACTTAGCACCGATTTAGCTACGAGATTTCGAGCCTTTCAGTGCTGTGTGGTACTATTTCGCACGTATCTGATACCGTTGGCGAATTGCTAAGCAGGGGTAGTTACGGGTTCGCTTTGAAGGTCAGGCAAGGACGGATTTAACCGAGCAAAATGCGATTGTCGGGTTTTAGCCAAGGGAATGCCCTCTAACCAAGCAACGGCTCGGACAACATTGAGAGCCGCCGCTGTCATAATATGCTGGAGGCGGGCTTTAGCCAAACCAATATAGCGACAGGAGCGCAAGTGAAAAGCGCGAATGCCTTGGGACAAACTCCCTTCCACACCTGAGCGAATGGCGTATTCTTGCTTAAAGGAGTCTGTTTGCTGTCGGGTTCGAGCCATTCGCAATGCCTCATAATCTTCTTGAGCTTTTAGAGTAATTCCTCGAGGTTGAGTCACTGAACGAGTACATTGACTTCTAACAGGACATTTAGCACAGTCTGGTTTGCGAAACTCTACATGAATGATCGGATTGCCAAAGCTATCCTGTCCTGGTTTCCAAAGGTGACTACGCTTCCCCCGAGGACAGCGAACTGTTTTCCGTTTCCAGTTGACTTGAAAGTCAGATAAACTAAAGCCCTCTCCTGCCTTGGCTTGCCAACGTACATCCATAGCAACGGGTCCCAACAACTCAACTTCATACTCTTGCTGGCTCGTGGCAATCAAATGAGCAGACATGTATCCTTGGTCAACAATATGTTGTTTCGGCAGCATTCCTTTTCGCTTCAATGCCTTGTGAATATTCTTAACAACCGATTGGTCTTGGGTCGTTGCTTCTGTAGTTTCTGTGTTTGTAATTAACCGGGGTGATTCACTGTCACACGTTTCTGTCAAATGAACTTTATATCCTGTCCATTCTGTAGACCGTTTAATGCTGTGACGAGCCTCCATGTCATAGACAGAGCGGATGCGGAGGGCACCCGGAGGGCTATCCTTCGCCTCGCGTAGCTGCACCTTCTCGTTTGGCGCATAGAACTGCTGAAGCCATACTTGCCGCAGCAGTTCTACCGCTGTTGACAATTGCACAAGGCTGGGTGTGTCTGGCTGATAAATCCTATCAAGCAGTTGAAATCCATCGGTGCCGATAGCTGTCGTTAGCGTCTCTCGCTCTGCAATTAGTCTGGGCAAACGAGATTCCTCAAACCGTTTGCCATAGCGGTCATACCATGTCTGAGGGACATGCTGAACTAACCACTCTGGTGCAACAATTGCTAGTTCATTGAGGGCATGACGTAGGGTTTCACCAATATGCTCAACCCGGGTCAAATCTCGGACGACTGCCAACACGTGGGTTGAATCGGTGCGTTGTTTGCCTCGATCTTTAATTAATTTTCGCTCAGTGAAGCACCGTACCATTGCATCCAATAAATAGTGCTCTGACTTCCCTGCCAACAGACGATGGCGAAACTCACTGAGAACAGAGTAATCAAATCCAGTGTCAGTCAGTTCCATCGACAGGGCATATTTCCAATCAATCCGCGCCCGCACGGCTTCTGCTGCCTGCCGATCAGATAAATTTTCCACAAATTGCAGGATGGTGATTAAAGCGAGTCGCCAAGGGGCTGCTGCCGATTGTCCTCGACGGGGATAGAGGTGAGCAAAATCTTCATCTTTGTAAAATGTCCCCAATTCATCCCGCATTTGCATGTACAAATTGCCCTTAGGAAAAGCGGCACGAGCGACGCGAGCTGTTTCCTCTGGGATAAAAGGAATTGCTTCAGGATGGAGTGACAGAACAGAGTTCTCCTACTCAATACTCCTATGCTTTAATCCTGACTCGCGATTCTGGCGTTTCTCAGCTTGCTTACCATTTCTTACTATTTTTCTCTGATGAATTCGCCAACGGTATCCGTATCTCGGCTCAACCCCTCTCTCTAATTAATTGCGAGGCTAGCAACTCTCTTTATTTTTCTTTTCAAAGCTTATTGCAAGTCAAGAATCTCTACTTTCTACATCTACTCTATCTTGATCCGCTACTCCTGCGTCCAACAACCGTTTCCCGTTTTACCACTGGCGACGCATCCTTGCCATATCAAACTGATCTGCCATTAGCTACATTATTAGGGCAAAATTTCATGGTAGTAACATCTTAATTCAGTTCAGAATACCTCACAAATGACATGAGCAGCATTGCAAGCTTGGGACAATAGGATGAAAGCTTTGGATTTATCGTCTCGATCGCTTGCATTGGATGGAACAACCTGCGATCGGAGCAGTCACAGTAACCTCCCGGCTTGACATCCCCAGATGTAGAGGTAATAACAGAGATACAATCGAGCGTCACTGATCAGAGTTAGCCTCTCAGCGGCTGGTGCAGGGACAGCAAACCTACAGCATCTAGACGAAAAGGTTCCTCAGAAAAGAGGTACAGAAATAGCTCATATGATAAGGGTAAAAAACCACTCAGTAAATGAACAATGGTCGCAATCCTACAAAATACTGATTCCCATACTATGGGCAAATAAGTTATGCAAAAAGTCTCTAAACTCGCTCTAGACTTGAAAAGTGGCTATGATAGCTCTAGTCAATTGAGGGACAGTTCTAGGAGTAGAATTGCTGACTACCTCTGCTTAGCTATCTGTAAAAATAGCCCGAAGTGAATTTGGACTGATATGCCTTTACCTGGTGGAGCAACTGACAAGCTTGGCAATCGCTATGAAGGTCGCTGGACGGTCTCATGCATGCTCGATGTTATGGATGAGAAAGCAGAGTCTATTCGTCTTGAGAAACCAGGAGAGGATGCTTTTGAGTTTCTCTTACACCGTGACAATCAGTTAGAGTGTCATCAAGTTAAACGCCAGAAAACAGGACTTGGGCACTGGACATTGAGTGCTTTAGAGAACAATCAGGTTCAGGTCTTATCAGATTTTTGGAGGAGCCTTAATGACCCAAATATCCGCTGTGTTTTTGTGTCTACTCAAGACGCGGATCAGTTAAATGAACTGACTAACCACGCAAGAAATTCTGTTTCATGGGCAGAATTTGATCGCGAGTTTCTGAAATCTAACCAACAATCCACCAACTTCAGCAGGCTCTGCCAGCTTTGGGGTAACTGTCCTCCTTTAGAAGCCTACGAAGCACTCCAAAGAATTCATGTTGAAACAGTAAGCGAGGGATTTCTTCTGAATGCTGTTGAAAGTCGAATCGCAGCCCTAGTGGAGGGTGATGCCACAGCTATCCGACTTGAATTAGCGGAGTTAGCTCTAGATAAAATTCATCATAATCTAACGACCCATGACATTTGGCACCACTTGAATGAGCGCGGATTCTGCCGCCGTCAGTGGGGAAAAGATCCTCATGTCCTTGCATCTGTGCAAGCTGTCAACAACTCCTACCTTTCCTCTCTACAGGACATAGCGATCGCAGGTCACACCATCCTACGAGACGAGGTTCAAGGTGCTCTTGCTCAATTGACCTCTATTGAAGGAAAACGCAGTGTTCTTCTGATTGGGGAAGCAGGGGTTGGCAAGACTGGGGTAACGCTGCAAGTTGTCGAGCAACTCCGTCAGCAAGGTTTCCCGATATTGGCATTTCGCATTGACAACCTTAATCCAGAACCGGTGCCTGATAAAGTTGGGCAGCAGCTCGGTTTACCCGGTTCTCCGGCTGTTGTTTTAGCGACGATCGCACAAGGTCGGAACTGCGTTTTGATAATCGACCAAATTGATGCAGTCAGTTTGGTTTCTGGGCGTAACCCTACATTTTTTGACTGCATCGAACAAATCATTAGGCAGGCTCAGGCGTATTCAAACATGCGCTTACTGTTGGTCTGTCGCAAATTCGATTTAGACAATGATTCACGGTTCAGAAAACTGACAGGTGAAAAGGGGATTGCAGACACATTCTCTGTAAATCGACTCAATCATGTGAAAGTGAAGGAAGTTATTACAGAAATCGGATTGGACGCGACTCGATTAAAAGATAAACAATTAAATCTTTTGTCTATTCCCCTTCACCTCAGCTTACTAGCCGAAGTAGCTCAAAACACAAACATTGACACTTTAAGCTTTACAACTGCTAAAGATTTACTTGAGCAGTTTTGGAAACACAAAGAGTTGCGGGTTAAAAGCAGGCTAGGCCGTGCTACATGCTGGACACAGGTCATTGACTTGTTGTGCGATCGTATGAGCAGCAAACAGAGCCAAGAACTGTCTGTTCCTGAGAATACTGTTGATGATTATGCAGACGATGCGAGGGCTATGGCATCAGAGCATGTCTTGGCATGGGAAGGGAAACGAATTCGATTTTTTCATGAAACCTTCTTTGATTATGCCTTTGCCCGTCGATTTGCCGCCCGTGGTTACAGTGTGCTGAGCTTTTTGCAGAGTGGCGAACAGCACTTGTTTCAACGCGCTCAAGTGCGACAAATTTTAATTCATGGACGTGAGGCTGATTTTGAACAGTACATCAGCGATTTGGATACGCTTTTGAAAAATCCTGATATTCGATTTCATCTAAAACAAGTCATTTTTGCGCTGTTGACATCTCTGCCAAATCCAACAGTAGAAGAGTGGAAAATTCTTGAATCCGTAATTCGAGAACCTCGCGATTCGCTTAAACAGCAAGTTTGGAGAGTATTACGGAGTTCTGAGCGTTGGTTTGAGCTTTTGGACTCTCTTGGCATTATTGAACATTGGTTACAGGGTGCAGATGATGAACTTGTAGAGCAAGCAGTTTCCATTTTGTCAATGATTCAAGGTTCAGCACCGCAGCGAGTAGTGGAGTTAATAGAACCATTTATTAGTAGGTCAGAAATTTGGTTAACCCGCCTCAAAAAATTCATTCGCCAATCTGAACTTGCAGGAAATAGATGCTTGTTTGAGTTTTTTCTGCGGCTGATTCAAGAGGGGATTTGCGATCAAGAAGAAGGCATAGTGAATGAAAGCGAAGACTTCTGGTTGCAAATCTATTCATTAAAGGAGAAGAATCCCGATTGGGCTTGTGAAGCGATCGCGTGTTACCTCGATCGATGGTTAAATTTAGCTGTTGCAGCTCAAGATCCTGGACTGTTTGATTTTAATAGTGATACCTTCCCTCAAAGTAGATTTGACGACTCGGTTCTAGTAGAAGCTGCACAGGCTGCTCCTGAGGCGTTTGTCCAGCACATTCTCCCATTTATGCTGCGCGTTCTGGAGTTAACTGCAAGACGTGAAGGTAAGCTGCCCTGGCTAGATTCAGTCTGGTGGTTCAAATCTTATGGAGGAGGATACAATACCGAGCACCAATTATTGCAGTGCATGGAAAAGGCATTAAGCAGTTTTGCGGTAAAATGTCCTGAGAGATTTTCTGCACTTGTGAGTCAACAGCTTCATGACTCAATGTTTGAGACTATTCAGTACCTATTAGTTCATGCTTATACTGCAAATGCACCAAAATTTGCAGATGAAGCCGCTACATATCTCTGTGAAAATCCCATACGTTTGAAAACTGGTTATTCGGGAAGTGAAAACGGAAACATCCATGCTGCTCTACACTGGGCTACTCGACAGCTTTTGATCGCAATCACTCCTCACTGCTCTGAGGCAAACTCGGCGAGGCTTGAGGATTTATTGTTGAATTATTACGATCGCTGGGAGATATATCCTAATTCAGACCGAAATTATTTGCGGGCATGTCTGAAGTTGTATGGATATGAACAATTTGTCTTACTGGATGCAATTGAAGCATCTCGGCGGAGTGCTTTAGTAAATCGGCGTTTACAAGAGTGGAGGCGAAAATTCAGGGCAATCGGTTTGCTGGATGCATCAGAAGAGATTGAGCCACCTAGAGCTGTTGAATCTGATTTTATTGACTCTCCCGTCCCTCGCCAAATTGTAGACAAGCTTACTGATGCCCAGTGGTTGAAAGCGATCACCCATTATCGCAGTGATGAAAGGTCTTCATGGTTTGAGCGAAATGGAAAGTGGGTTGGCAACGCACGTGAATTAGCTAGCCTTTTAGAGAATCAAGTTAAGAAACAACCAGGTCGGTTTGCTGTTTTGGCGCAGCAGTTTCCGAATGATACCAATCCTTGCTATTTTGATGCCGTTTTACGGAGTGTTGCTGAAGTTGGCATTGACGTAGAAATCGCAATTCAGCTTGTTCGGCGCTGCCACCAATTGCCGAATCGTCCTCATGGGAAAGCATTAACTTGGCTCATCGGAAAATTGGCAGATCTCGCTTGGACACCAGAAGTGTTTAAGGTCTTGATTTGGTATGCCTTGCATGATCCATCTCCAGAGCATGTGACAGGTGGAGGGTTGCTAACAATCGGAATAAATACTGTTAAAGGCAGTACAGCAACCGCAATCGCTAAGCTACTTTTCGTTGATAAAAACAATGCTTCCTATTTTCAGGAGGCTTTGAAAGCGATGGTCAAAGATCCGTCTATTCCTATCAGAGCTTGTGTTGCAGAAGCTCTGATAGCTCTATTGAACTACGACCGTGATTTAGCAGTCAACTTATTTTTAGAACTCTGCAATACTGAAGACTCACTGCTTGGAGCACGGACTGTTGAGCAGTTTGTCTACTACGCTATACAAACCCATTTTGAAATACTCCGTCCCATTCTTGAGCGGATGATTACATCTGATGCTCCCCAAGTTATAGAAGCAGGTTCTCGGCAAGCCTGTGTTGCATCGTTGAGTATCGAAGAAGCAAAACCACTCGCTGCGAGGTGCTTGTCAGGTTCAACTGCTCATCAATTAGGAGCAGCTAAAATATTTGTGGCTAATTTCCGCTCTGCTCATTTTCGAGCATTCTGTGAAACGGCACTGACCCAACTCTTTTACGCTGACGATGAGACTGTGCGTGATCAAGCTGCTAGATGTTTCCTCCATTTGGAAAGGGATGAACTGAGCCACTATGTTGAACTTGCCAATCAGTTTGTTCAAAGCCCTGCTTTCAAACGCAACTCCCATGATTTGATTCGAGCTTTGGAAGAGACAACAGCAAGTGTTCCAGACTTGACCTATCGAGTGTGCGATCGCTACATCAATGGCCTTAAAGAGAAAAATACGGGCAACAAGCAAGTTTATCTAGCAGCAGATTCAGTCACACCATTACTGGCAAAGATTTACAGCCAGAGTCCCAGAAACTCTAGACTTAAATCACAATGTCTTGATTTGATTGATCAACTGACTGAGATGGAAGTTTATGGATTAGAAAAAACATTTGAGCAGTTTGAGCGCTGATTGAGCGAGCATCTTAAACGATGAAATAACCCTTCAATTACCCTAATCAAACGTCGAACAGTAACCGGGGTAGTTTTATGAATGGAACAAAAACAACGTTAAGGCTGAAATTCCCACACACTAAAGGTTCTGAAAAGTAGCCAAAATTTGAATAGTTGCAGTTTACGCAACTATATCAAACGATTTTGCGCGGTTCTAGACTTTTGACTCAACGAGAAATCAAGGGTTTCAGACCATAATTAGGGCTTGCTGAAAAAGTAAAAATGGGGGTTCAACAGAAGGAGGGTGATGGCGATCGGAAATTAGGTTGCGACGACAACCCAATTCATCAAAGCGGAGTGTAAACTGTTTTGCTGTTTTGCTGCTCCTGCCAAGGCCAT
>DATNPL010000182.1:0-5059 GCA_036703255.1 Coleofasciculaceae cyanobacterium | reverse complement strand
TCGCAAATATGCCCGTTTGTGCAAACAGTTTGGGTCAGTCAAGTTTCTGTTTCACCTCTTTACCCATTGCCAAATCTTTGCTTTTCCCAAGGCTTTTATGTACGGCTACTGTTCATCTCCTATCTAGGATGGCTGTAGTTCCGGTAAATTTTCAAAACATTTAAGAATAGAAGTGCCTTATGCGCCTTGGGAGTTTCTTGAAGGATTTTGTTGACAGAGACTCCATTTTTGTGTAACTTCTCTTGGACAAGCGTTTGACAATGAGAAAAAGCCTCAGAGGGCTTTGCTTAGAGCACGATCGCCATTCATTCAATTCATATGAGTCCGACCCATCACTTAACCGTGAAGAGATCAAATGAGAGGGACGGCCTGAATTGGGTAAGACTGGGAGATACAACCAAGAGGCAAGTCATGGCTAATTTTCTGGCACTAGATTTTGAAACCGCCAACCGCAGCGCCAATAGCGCCTGTGCGATCGGGCTGGTGCGCGTTGAAGATAACCAGATTGTGCAGCAAAGCCATTTTCTGATTCGCCCGCCGCAGCGCTGGTTTGAATTCACCGATATTCACAATATCTGCTGGGAAGATGTGGCCGATCAGCCAGATTTTGGTGAGCTGTGGTCTACTCTAGAGCCGCACCTGCAAGACATCGACTTTATTGCCGCCCACAACGCCTCATTCGATCGCCGTGTCCTGTATGCCTGTTGCGAAACCTACGGCATTCGTAGACCTTCTCTAGAGTTTCTCTGCACCGTACAGCTAGCGCGACGGGTCTGGCAAATTTACCCTACTAAGTTGCCCAACGTCTGTGCGCGCTTAGCGATTCAGCTCGATCACCACCAGGCGTTATCCGATGCCTCAGCCTGTGCCCAAATTGTCATGGCTGCCCATCAGGTGACGGGTTCTTCGATCGCCGGAATCTCTTGACTTTGCAGCTCTGCCTCTGTAAATTCATCTCGAAACTGCGGATGGAAATAGTCGTAAATTTGCTGCGCCATTTTTGCCCCAATGCCCGGAACCTCAGCGATCTGCTTGGGTGACGCTTCTCGCAAATAGTCGATCGAACGGAAATGCGCCAAAAGCTGCTTCTGGCGATGGTGCCCTAAGCCTGGAATTTCCTCTAGGCGAGAACGCTTCATGCGATCGCTTCTCTGTTGCCGATGAAAGCTGACCGCAAACCGATGCGCCTCATCCCGCAAGCGCCGTAATAGCTGTACACCTGGCTGCTCAGCCGTAGTGGCGATCGGCAAAGACTCACCCGGCAAAAAGATTTCCTCGCGCTGCTTAGCCAGACTCACCACCTTCACCTCTTCCAGCAGATTCATCTCGCGCAGCGCTTCCACCACCGCCGAAAGCTGACCTTTGCCGCCATCAATCATCACCAAATCGGGAAAATCCTTATCGGGTTTGGGGGGCGGCACCGCCAATTTTCCGGTTTCAGCTGCTGCCTCTCGCGCATACTTGCGGAACCGCCGCCGAATCACCTCTGCCATACTGGCGAAGTCATCCGAGTGACCCGATCGCACAGTCGGATCTTTAATCTTGTAATGACGATAGTGCTGCTTGGCAGGCAACCCGTCAATGAAGACCACCTGGGAGGCGACGGCATCAGAACCCTGAATATGCGAGATATCGTAGCCCTCGATCCGGTGAGGCAGATCGGGCAAATCGAGCGCCTCTGCCAAGTCCAGCATGGCCTGATTGTTGCGATCGGCAAACCGCTGCGTTCGCGCCAGCTCATATCCCGCATTGCGCTCCACCATTTCGATCAAGTCGGCCTTGCTCTGGCGCTGTGGCACAAACACATTTACCTTACGTCCGCGCCGCTCCGACAAAAACTCCGCTAGCATATCGCCCTCAGGCAGCTCGTGCTGCGTGTGAATCTCTGAAGGAATTTCCACCGATTCCACCGTGGAATAATGCTCTTCCAGCACCCGCTGCAAAATGGCTCCCGGCGTACCCGATTGGGCATCGGCCACAAACCCCAGCCGTCCCACCAGCCGCCCCGCGCGAATCTGGAAAAGCTGAATGCAGGCATGCTGATCGTCGGCCATGAGGGCGATCGCATCGCGCGAAACGGTGTCATCTGGCAGTGCTACCTTCTGCTCGGCTCCGAGGGACTGCAAGCCGCGAATTTGATCCCGCAGTCGTGCCGCATATTCAAAGTTCAACTCTTCAGAAGCTTTCTCCATCTGCTTCATCAGCAGGTCTTCCAGTTCCTTCGTCCGCCCCTGAAAGATCATGGCGATTTTGAGGATAATCTTGCGATAGTCTTCGGGGGTAATGAGCTGCTGGCAGACCCCAGGACAGCGGCCAATATCGTAGTTAAGGCAGGGACGATCTTTAAACAAGGGTTGGGGTCGCTGTCGCAAAGGAAACAGCCGCTTCACCAGATGCAGGGTGCTGCGCAGCACATGCACATCGACGTAAGGGCCATAGTAACGATCTTTGACTTTACCTGCTCGCCGCTTGCGGGTGATGAAAATGCGGGGATATTCTTCACTCCAGGTAATACAGAGATAGGGATATTTTTTGTCGTCCTTCAGCAGCACATTGAAGTGAGGCTGATGCTGCTTAATCAGGTTGGCCTCTAACGCCAGCGCTTCCGCCTCAGTGTCGGTGACGATGAACTCAATTTCGGCCACCTGCATCACCATCAGAGCAATGCGGGGGTTGAGTTCATGCTTGTCGCGGAAGTAAGAGCGCACACGCGATCGCAGCTTTTTGGATTTCCCAATGTAGAGAATGTGATCGGTGACATCCCGCATGAAATACACCCCCGGCTCCGGCGGAATTTCTTTGAGCCGAGCTTCTAGGCGATCGGGATCTTTGAGGAGGGGCTGAAGTTTGGAGGAGGCAGTCATGGGGGTTGGGCTTGGCGATTTTAGCGGGGCGATCGGCGGCTAAAGGCCAGTCGGCGGCTTAAAGCTTGGGCTTGGGTTGGCTCTAATCCAGAATCCAAAATCTAAATTTGTCTCGGTCACAGGCTGCCGGGGGTTTAGTACAGCAATACCTTTAGCATACTGTTTTCGGCGTTGTTAAGGGTTTCAAAGAGAATGGAGAAGCGAAGGTCATGCCTAAAGGCCGCCAGATTCACGCGATCGCCGTTTCCCTGGCGTTGCTGATTTCTGGGATAAATTTTTGGAGAGGGGCGCAGAGCGCCCCCTCTCCAAAAATTTATCCTCCTTCACTCACAGGGACGAGCCGGAGCGATCGGGCTAAACCGCCGATAGTCTGCTAGATACTGCTCCAAAACAACAAATTGGGGGAGGTCAATGCTGTAGTAAACCCAGCGTCCTTCCTGACGAGAGCGCAGCAGTTCCGCTTCCTTCAGCACCTTCAGGTGAAACGACAGCTTAGATTGCGATATCCCCAGCGCTTCCGACAGGTCGCAGACGCAAAGCTCTTGGTGACGCAACAAATCTAAGATCTGCAATCTCAGCGGTTCAGACAGCGCATGAAAGCAAGCCGCGATCGCAGGAGGCACCGCTGCGGGAGATGTGGAAGGAGATACAGAGGTCAGCTTTGCCATCAAGTTTTTCTTTGATTAACTTTTTTTGATTAACTTTTGTTGAATTGTTCTCTGATTTTAGAAATCAATTTCAGAAGAGGTCGATGAGTACATTCAGCTATTTTGGGCACTCATAGCCTTACTATTTTAACTCAGCCTTTCATTCAGCCTTTCGACCCAGAGGAGAGACAGGACGAACCTCAAAACCCGATGCAGCTCTGATCCGATACAAAACTTGACCTTTGTTAGCCAGTTTCTCATCTTCGGAGTGGTGCCAATTCGCCTTAAGATAAGAAAATTAAATCTTTCTATTGCTTCTCATCCGCTACGTCCGTCCAGGGAGGAATCATGACCAATCGCCCCATTGTTCTTGGCATCGTTGGTGACAGCGCCGCTGGCAAAACCACGTTAACGAAAGGAATTGCTCAAGTCTTGGGCGAAGAAAATGTCACGGTAATCTGTACCGACGACTATCATCGGTACGATCGCCAACAGCGAGCAGAAATGGGGATTTCCGCGCTCCATCCTGACTGCAACTACCTCGACATCATTCAGCAGCACTTGGGATTGTTGCGAAGCGGACAGTCGATTTTGAAGCCGATCTACAACCACACGTCCGGCAATTTTGATCCACCCGAATATATCAAGCCCGGTAAGTTCGTTATTGTGGAAGGTCTGTTGGGCTACTCAACCCGAGGCATGCGCGATAGCTATGATGTCCGGGTCTATCTGGCTCCTCCCGAAGAGTTGCGTCACACCTGGAAAATCAAGCGAGATACCCGCAAGCGCGGCTACACCGAAGCTCAGGTGCTAGAACAAATCCGCAATCGCGAATCCGATTCGGATGAATATATCCGACCCCAGCGGCAGTGGGCAGATTTAGTTGTTAGCTTCTATCCGCAGAAAGATAGCACCTCCCCCCAAAATGATTTACTGCTAAACGTCAAGCTGGTGCTGCGTCCCACCATTCCCCATCCCGATCTCAGCGTCCTCAATCCCAACATGGACGAGAACGGAGCCGTGCGGCTGGTACTCGATCGCGATATGGGCAAACCCGTCGATGTTTTGGAAATTGATGGTCATGCTACCGCAGAGCAGGTGCTTGCTGTAGAGCGAATGCTGTGTAATGAAGTTCCCTATTTGGGGCAGTTTTGCAGCTTGGAGGGCGATCCGAATATTGGCAAAATTGTAGGGACAACTGGAGAAACGCTGCAAAGCTATCCTCTGGCGCTGACCCAGCTTTTCATCACCTACCATATGCTAAAGGCCGCAAACGTTCAGGCTTAGTGGCGCTATAGCCTCTGAGAGATTGTAGAGCTGCGTTACTTTTAGGACATTTTTGTGGGTGTGCTCACCCATAAAAATGTCAGCAATTCTCAGTATGAAAATTCAACGGGTATTGGATGGGATGCTGCTTGACTGACAAAACTAAGAAACCGGAATGCGGCTGAGGACGATAAATTCGCGCTTGAAGGAATCCTCACGTTGTCGCATGGAGGCAATGGCAGGTTGAGGGTCAGGCAGGCTGGATAAGAACTGAAAAACTTG
>DATNPL010000099.1:0-7168 GCA_036703255.1 Coleofasciculaceae cyanobacterium | reverse complement strand
CATCAGCACTGCCACGACCAAGTTCATTCAGGTATGCGTGACCAGCACCCGATTGTTGAGGAGCCGTGTGAGGTTAACGTCTCAAGCACGGTTTTGTAGACCAGCGGAGTGGGTGACTGCTCCGCTGAGTTTAACCAGCCCCGAAACTATCTCCTTATCAGATTCTTTGAGAGAGCATCCTGATCCTTGAGGCACTTACCCAAATTGCAGCCTGATAAAACTCCCCTCTCTGCTCTAACTCAAAGCCGCTTAACAGCAGACCTAACCACACTTCAACCCACGCCAGGCTGAGGTGACGACACAGTTCAGTGAACGAAATCCTCTCATCCGGTGCATCTTGCAGCCTTTGATCGATCGCCTCTGTCCATTGAGACACCTTCTCCTCATGAGCGATCGCCCACACCTCCTGATGTCTCTCCGCCTCATCCGCTGCCGCTGTCTCTAGCTGCTCCACCATCGCCAGCACTGCCGCCTTATCCACCGGGGCCACTATCGATCCCTCTGGCTTCTGGGGTGATTTCACCCGCTGCTTCCGGGCAGGACGTGGCTCCATCAACTCACTCAAATCCACTGCCATCGTCTGCCGCACCACCTCGGCAAAGAAGCCATGCTCGACGATCGGATCACGAGATGCCTCCTCCCACTCCGTCATCCATAGAGCCGATCGCGCCGCACAAAGCTCGGCCACTTGAAGCAACGCCTCTCCCGCAAACCGCAGTTGCTCAGATTCAGGCAGATGAGCCACCGTTGTTTCCACAGCATCCAGCATCGATTCCACATCCACGAACGCTGGGCTTTGCTGTGCCCTTTGCAACTGATCCCACAACTCTAGCTCCAGCTGCTCTGCCCTCATAGGATCTCTCTCACCTCACGATTATGCAGATGCTCAGCGTGGTAAGAGCAAGGTCGAATGGGACATTGGGAAACGGAGTGCTGTTCCTCACGGGCAAAGCGTTCAAACCCACTGCGGCGATCGTTACCATAGCGCTGGTAAAGTGCCTCCAAAAGTTGACGCGCATACTCCTTGACCATGCGAGGAGGTAAACCAAACGTATGTTGGGGTTGCGTCATCGCTGTTGGCTTATTTCCTACCCACAGCTCTGCACACAGCGCATGGATCACCACCGCATCATTGATTTGTCGGGGCTTGTCCACATAGGAATGCAGCACCACATAGGGAATTTCAGGAATCGGCACGACTAACTCTTCCATCTGGGGTTGCCGCCTGACGCCTTGAGTGCGGCCTTTGCGGTAATACGATCGCCGACTGCGGCAAGTGTCA
The DNA here is from genome assembly GCA_036703255.1 of Coleofasciculaceae cyanobacterium. Classification (GTDB taxonomy): domain Bacteria; phylum Cyanobacteriota; class Cyanobacteriia; order Elainellales; family Elainellaceae; genus Drouetiella. Next base: position 5,886 of record DATNPL010000099.1, on the reverse strand, counting down.
TCGTTCCAGCAGCCATCGCCACCCCGCTCTGTCTCATGCAGTTTACGGGCTTCGCTTACCGTTAACAGGCTGCATGCCCAACACTTCTCGTTTGTGGGTCTACCCATGCTGTTAATCTCATTGCCTTGACTCTGATGATAAGCGGATTTGGAGAGTCGATCGCTCCAGCTCATGTAATATTCTTACAATAGTCTGATATAGATAAGTGCAGTTATCTCTATCTAAAATCCATCTAACTTTTTCCCCGACGATGACTTCTTCACCTTCTGATCCTGTTTTGCCGATCGTCATCGTGCCTATTGAGGGCGGTAAGCAGGAGGAACCCCGACAACCGGAACCTCCGGATTTACGTCACTGGCAGATTGAGGAGTTCCTCAGGCAAACGGGCAAATCGGATAATACTCAGCGGGTCTACCGGGGGCAGTTGGTTCGATTTGCCGATTGGTGCGATCGATCCTGGCTGGAGGTGACGCCCGGTGATATTGGGAAGTATCGACGAGCGTTGAAATCAAAGGGGTTGAAGGCAACCTCGGTCAACCATGCGCTCAATACGCTGAAGGCGTTTTATGGGTGGTTACGGCGGAGCAATGGCTATCTCATGAATAAACCTTTGCCAACCGATGCGATCGACCTGGAACGGCAACCAGAACCGGAAGCTGACCATATTGATGGAGACGATCTGGCTCAAATTTGGCAGGTACTGGAGTTCGAGGAGAAAACAGTGATTCGCGATCGCGCCATCGTTGCAGTCCTCAGTCATGGACTGCGGGCATCAGAGGCATCGAATCTGAATGTGGAGCACTGGAACGGCAAAATTTTGAAGGTACATCGCTCCAAGGGACAGAACGTGAGTGAGGTGCCGCTGAATCGGGAAGCGAGGCAGTACCTGGAAGCCTATCTGGAGTGGCGACGGCAGCAGGGCGGGATGTTTGAGCCACTACCAGAGAGTCCCATGTTTCTGGCGCAAGACCCAAAGAGTGGAGGGAAACGGTTAGGCTACAAGGGCTTACATCGGATGGTGAAGAAACTAGGAAAGATTGCTGGGGTGGAGGACATTAATCCGCATCGGTTCCGGCATACGTTTGGAACGGAGGTGACACGACGAGGGGTTGATCCGCTGTTTGGCAAGGAGTTGATGGGCATTAAGAGCGATCGGGTTTTCCAGCGCTACACGCAGGGAGTATTCAAGCAGGCGGCCGCTGAGGCGTATCTGAAGGCGATCGGCGAGGGGGATGAAGACCTATAATATGCGCGGGTAGGCTTGAGCAAGCGCTTTAGGTGGAGCAACTTTCCTAAGACTGACCAGACGATCGATCAGACAGTGCAACAACTTTCAAAGATTGTGTTCAATTGAGTTGAACGGAACGATGAACCGAGTCCGAAAGATCATTCATATTGACATGGATGCTTTTTACGCTTCCGTAGAGCAACGAGACGAACCCAGATATCAGGGGAAGCCTCTCGTGGTCGGGGGTTCACCGTCTCGACGCGGGGCAGTGGCCGCAGCGAGCTATGAGGCACGGCAGTTCGGCATTCACTCGGCGATGCCATCGCGCACGGCCTATCAGAAATGCCCCCATCTTATCTTTGCCAAACCCCGTTTTGAGGTGTATCGAGCCATCTCTGAGCATATTCGAGACATCTTTAGGCGTTACACCGATCTCGTTGAACCACTGGCCTTAGATGAAGCCTATCTCGATGTCACTGAAAACAAGCTGGGGATGGCTTCGGCAACACTCATCGCCCAAGAGATCCAGCACTGCATTCAGGCAGAGACTCAGTTAACCGCTTCGGCAGGAGTCTCAATCAACAAGTTTTTGGCCAAGATTGCTTCTGCCATGAACAAGCCCAATGGATTGTTCCTCATTGCTCCTCAGCAGGCAGAATCCTTTATCGAACAATTAGCGATCGAGAAATTCTATGGGGTGGGACAGGTGACGGCAGCTAAGATACATCACTTGGGGATTTTCACAGGTGCTGACCTGAAGCAATGGTCGCAAGAATCCCTGGTGCAACAGTTTGGGAAGGTCGGGCGCTTCTACTACAAGATTGCCAGAGGTCAAGACGATCGTCCAGTACAGCCTAACCGCATTTGCAAGTCCATTGGTGCAGAAAACAGCTTTGACCCCGATCTGGGCGATCGCGCTGCGGTCTTGACGGCCTTGGCGGGGGTGGCTGAAACGTTGCATCGTCGATTGGAGAGCAAGCAAGCCTCTGGGCGAACGCTAACGCTCAAAGTTAAATATGCAGACTATCAACAGATCACCCGCAGCAAGACGTTAACGACTGCGATCGGCCAGTTAGAGGTGATTTTGAGTGTTGCAGAGGAACTGCTGACCCTCACGGATATCGATCATCAGCCTGTGCGTCTACTGGGACTGTCCCTCTCCAACCTTGACAGTGAGAGCTTGGAAGTACCGGAGTATGTACAACTGAGTTTGACGTTGGAGCCATGTTGAAGTTTGGAGTGAACTCCATTGGCTAGAAAACTCTGGAGCTAAGCTTAACTTGAAGATCGACCTGGGTGCTAGGTGTGAAATAGTAAAAAGCTAAATTTAGCTTTTTAACAAAAAGTTTTTTAATTTAATTAGATTTTTGGTAGAGTCTAATTGAATTAAAGACAAATTAGCTATGTTGACTATTGCAATCGCCTCGCTGAGCGGCGGACAAGGGAAAACGACAGCTGCACTCATGCTAGGTCGTTTACTTTCTCGGCAAGGTTATCCAACTTTACTGGTTGACGCAGATCCTCAGCACAATTTGACAACCTACATGGATCTGGAACTTCAGGCTAACCAGCCAACACTCCTAGAATTTTTGAAAAAGTCTGTTTCTGCGGAAGACAGCATTTATCCCACAGAGGGAAATGAAAACTTATTCCTCATCCCCGCTGACGACCAGCTCGATACAGTACAAGACTACCTCTCTAACAGTGGGGTAGGTGCAACATTGCTGAAACGCCGCCTTGAACCCGTTGCTGACGCTTTCAAGGTCTGCATTATTGATGCTCCACCTCAACGATCGCAAATCTGCCTCACAGTATTGGGTGCATCTGACGCTTTGATCATTCCCGCTGAAGCCTCTGTCAAAGGGTACGGTTCTCTAGTCAGAACTCTAGATTTACTGCGAAACCTACAAGATGTAGGTGCTACAGATGCTCAGGTTATTGGAGTCTTACCATTCCGCGATCGCTGGATTGGTAAGACCCAAACCCAAGAGAGCAGATCAGCCGTTGACGGAATGAGAGAGGAAGTTGGCGGAGATGCTGTCTTACCCTCTATTCGTGAATCTGAGCGGTATAAACAAGCTATCAATCGTCGCTCTACTCTAAGTGACCTGGGCTACAAAGAATTGGAATATCCATTTGAAGTCCTAATCAGCAAAATTAAGCAACTAGTAAAAAAGCAGAAAGTTAAAAGGTAAAAAGCTAATTTTATCTTTTTAGTAAAAGATTGCCATCGAACCCATATTTAGTCTTTTTAACGCTCCCAAAAGAAGTAAAATACTAAATAATAAAAAGCTAATTTTAGACTTTTAACTTTTTAGCACGTTGATAATTTAGTCATTCGTTTCAAATACATCCTTTCGCTATGTCAGACAGTGTTTTAGATCGAATTCGCCAGAACCGCCAACGGGTAGCTGTTCCTCCTAGAAGCGATACGCTTATCACAAAAGCACAATTGCCAAAGCAGGCTGAAGAGATTCAATCTGCCGAGCCACCACTAGGAGCCAAAAGGTCTGCCACCAACAGCGATACGTTAGAAGACCTAAAAGCAGAGCTAGCAGAAATTCCAGAAACGAATCGGCATTCTGCGATCGTCTTGGAGAAGGAACTCGACCAGCAGCTAACACGCTACTGCAAAGACAACCGTATAACCGTTGAGGTTTTTCTTGAAGCTTCTTGGATCTATGCATCCTCCAATCCAGATGCAATGGAGGAAATTTTGGCAGAAGCAAAGCGTCGTTATTCTGACCGAAAACGGGCAGGCAAACTGCGTCGCCTCATCACTATGCTTGAAGGAAAATCTTAATCTGACAAATCACCGGAGCCAATCGTGCCCAAAAAGTCTGAAGAGCACTCTCCATCAGATCCAGATGTGCAGGAAAACAAGCAGCTGGAGATTGTCGGTACAGCCGATCCTTACCCAACTGTACTGAGCGCCGTCGTTGAGTTGATGGAAGCTGCCCGTCGTGCGGCAGCACGATCAGTCAACGCTATCATGACAGCAACCTACTGGGAAATTGGACGGCGTATCGTTGAGATGGAGCAACGAGGGGAAAGCCGTGCTGAATATGGGAAGCAGATTATCGATCGGCTTGCTAAAGATTTGAGCGAACAGTTTGGGCGGGGATTCCAAAGGAGCAATCTATTCCAGATGCGCTCCTTCTACCTGACTTATCCCCACATCGGGCAGTCTTTTCCTCCCGAAAAATTGTCTCCTGAGATTTTCCAGACACTGTCTGGAAAATTCCCTCTTCCTTGGTCTCATTACGTGAAGCTACTCTCGGTTAAATCCGCAGAAGCTCGGTCTTTCTATGAGGCAGAAGCATTACGTGGTGGCTGGTCTGTACGCCAATTAACTCGACAAATCAACACTCAATACTATGAGCGTGCCTTATTATCCCGAAATAAGGCAGCTATGCTGGAAAAGGGGTCTGCATTACGCCCTGAAGATGCCGTTACTCCCGAGGAGGAGCTGAAAGATCCCTTCGTCCTCGAATTTCTCAATCTTAAGGATGAATATTCAGAAAACGATCTAGAAGAAGCCTTAATTCAGCACATTGAAAGCTTTCTGTTGGAGTTGGGAGGCGATTTCACATTTGTTGGACGGCAGCGTCGTTTACGAATTGGCGATCAGTGGTTTAGAGTAGACCTGCTCTTTTTCCACCGCCGTTTACGCTGTCTGGTAATTATCGACCTCAAGCTAGGAGAGTTTACCTATGCTGATGCAGGACAGATGCATATGTATCTCAACTATGCTCGCCAAAATTGGACATACCCAGACGAAAACCCTCCTGTTGGCTTGATCCTATGCAATAAGAAGAATGAGGCAGTTGCACACTACGCTCTTGAAGGGCTATCCAATATCCTGGCAGCGGAGTATCAAACAGCTTTACCAGATGAAAAACTGTTAGCAGCGGAATTAGAACGGACTCGTCGGGCACTAGAAGCTAGTCAAATCAACAGAATAGAATTTTGTGATTAATAAAAAGCTAAATTTAGCATTTAATAAAAAGCTAAATTTTGTCGCTTAAACTTGCATTCTTTACGTTTTAATATCAAGCTTCATAGGCTGGTGCCTCGACCACTTCGACTTTGAGCACCATGAGTGGATTCGGCGGGATTTGAACCCACAGCCTCCTGTGTGCAAGGCAGGCGTTCTCCCAGTTAAAGCTACGAACCCATGCGTGGCGGGCGTGGTAGGGGTCGAACCTACATGAGTCGGTTTAGAAGACCGATGCCCTAATCCATTAGGCGACACGCCCACAAGCTGGTAACCTCGGCAGGGTTTGTAGCTTGCTTCCGCGAAGCGGTACCTGCGACTTCCGCGTTGTAATAGAGGCACTCTTTCAACTGAGTTACGAGGCTACGAGAGCGAACGGCGAGACTCGAACTCGCATCTGGAGCTTGGCGTGCTCCGGTGTTTAGCCTTTACACCACATTCGCATTGGAGCGATCGACGAGACTCGAACTCGTGTCTCCTGGTTGGAAGCCAGGGGTGCTTGCCGCTGCACCACGATCGCTATAGAACCTATTTGAGATCTTAAGGAGAGGCTGCAAGCCGCTTAATCATTAGCCGGATAAAGCAAAGGTTGATTTTCGTCGTGGCATTGGCAAGCGTCCGCTCAAAGTTCTTGACCAGGATTTTACAGCGCTCCATCCAA
>DATNPL010000087.1:0-31046 GCA_036703255.1 Coleofasciculaceae cyanobacterium | reverse complement strand
AGCGATGAACCCACAACCCTACAAACCTTCGCTCAATATCGTCTGAGGTTTTGTGTGGAGGAATCATTTCTAGATTTGAAATCAAATGGATTCAATCTGGAAGCCTCCAAGTTGCGGGATAAATGTGCTCTATCCCAATTAAGTAGCTAGGCGGGATTAAACTTAAAACGTTCTAACGTATACTTACCCTTCTCACTACGAGAGGTCATCCCCTCGATTACAGCCATCGCTAAGTCATATTCATTATCAAACATCTGTCCTGAAATTTCATGTGCCTTAAGCTGGTGCCACTCGGTTTCAATCTCATACCCTTCGGGAAGCAAGCTACATCTCTGAACAATATTTCGGCAACATAAACAAAAATAGTCCTTGCTGTTGCCAGTTTTGCCAATGAGCCTGTACCACAGCACTGGTGTGAATTGGTCTATTATCTTGGACGACAACGGTAATCTGACCCGTTTGAGCTAGCCTCACAGTTGCCTGCTGAGCCTGCCATTCCATCACCTTGAGGTAGCTTCGGCTCTTGAATCCTCGTTGAACTAAAGCATACTCAAAGTGCTTTCCCGGTTGCCATAACCCCAGAATACTGATGCGTCTGCCCCACCGTTTTGCGGTCTGTTCCAAGTGCTTTTGTTCTCCGATGCGGCTATAGCTGTAACTCACCGGACTCCACAAGCTAAATCCAGACTCATCTAGGTACTTCAGCACAATCTGCCCCGCTTGGGCAGCTAGAATCAACAGTTCAAGGTCTGCTTGCTTGAGGGCTTTGGAAACTGGGTCTTGGTTGTGCCTGTGGCTGTGACGGATGCGTTTCCAGCGCCAGCCTTTTTTTTAACAACCGTCGAATCCGGTCTGCACTCAACTGCACTTGCCGCTCTTGGGCAAGCTTCTCAGATAACTGTTGGCTGTTGTAAGTACGTGGCTCTTGTTCCAGAGCTTGTTCTAAATACTCCAGGTCTGCTACCTGCCACCAGGGCTTATCTCCCCGTCCAGGCGCATCCCATAACCCACCCAAGCCTAAAGTCTGCCAGTGTCGCAAGGTTGCTCGCACTGTATGTTCACAGCATTCAAAGATTTCGGCGATCGCTGGAGCATTCCAGCCTTGGGCATTTAAGCGCACCATATGCGCTCGATCGCGAGTTCTTTGGGGCACTGTGGTCGCGAGTCGTAGCTCGCTCAACGTTTGCTCTTCAGCTTCATTCAAAACAACTCGAACCGGGGCTGGCATGTTTAGCTCAAAGAACGGGCTTTTCTATCTTAAACTTAATCTTACCCACCTACTTATCAGGTTTAGTGTTTCGCTCATCTCATCGGGTCAACGCACCTGATACTATTATTGTTTTTCTACACCTAAATGAAACCACCCTGAGGGGGGCAGGGGGGATCAACACGTGCCTAAAATCACAGCCGACCACTTTTCAAACATCCTCTTAGCCTCAAATTTGTAGAGCGCCAGATCCATAACTCCGAAGGCGATCGCCATACGAGCACCTTAACCTATTTCACAAAATATTCACAAAGCTACGGGATGATATTGCCATTGTCTGTGGCAACTCATTGTCTATTTCCCGATAACTTTAATGGCAACGGAAACCCATCTTGATCACTTTTTAGAGCATGTGCTCAAAGCCATTGCCGATCAAGTCAACGCTCCTTTAGCCGAATACTGGTATTACTCTGAACCCAATAACGTTGCTTATGTTGGGCTAACGTACTGGCAAGGCCAAATCCTTAAGCCCGAAGAACAACCGGGACATATGGGTTTATCGGGTTATCCAGTGCCGCCAGAAAGGGTTCATCAAGAGAGCCATCATCAGCGCCGGGGACACTTCATTGTGAAAGATATGGCAACCAGTGCGGCATACCTTCAGATTGCTCAAGAGTATGGTTTAGATGCCGGAGCCTGGTATCGATCGCGTGGAGTCAACAGTTTCCTTCATGTTCCGTTGATTTTGGCAGATAAAACGATCGGCGCATTGATGGTATTTCTTCCAGGCGATCGCCCGTTTACAGAGCAACACATCAAACTCACTTACGCCTTTGCCCAACAAGTCACCTTGGCAATTCAACTGATTCGACTGGCAGAGGAAGCCAAACAAACCGCCATTCTGAGCGAACGGAACCGGATGGCGCGAGAACTGCATGATACTCTAGCTCAAACCTTTACGGGCATTGTTATGCAGCTAGAAGCGACCCAGGCAATGATCACCCCTATGACCTTTGAGCCTGCCCAGAAACACCTCCGTCGGGCAGGGCTACTGGCGCGACAGGGATTGCAAGAAGCGCGGCGATCGGTATGGTCGCTGCGGTCTGAGGCTTTGAAATCAGGTGATCTACCTACGGCTCTCCTGCGGATTGCTCAGCACATGACCGACCACACCCCGATTCAAACGGATGTGATTGTTGATGGCACCCCGATCGCCCTGCCAGCGGAAAGGGAAGATCATCTCTTACGGATTGGGCAGGAAGCCTTAACCAATGCGCTCAAACATGCTCAGCCTCAAAAGATTCAAATCAGCCTGCATTTTGCCGCCGATGCTGTGCAATTACACATTGTGGATGACGGACAGGGGTTTGATCTCCAGCAGCAATGGCGTGGCTTTGGTATTGTCTGTATGCAAGAACGCACTCACCAAATCGGTGGCGAGTTTAGCCTCAGGAGCCAGATTGGACAGGGCACTACCATCCATGTCACGATTCCGCTACCACCGTCAAAGGCGAAGGGATCATGAGTCAATCTCCCTCTATCCGTATTTTGGTTGCAGAAGATCACATTCTGGTGCGCGATGGGTTGGTCAGCATTTTGAACCTTCAGGCGGATATGACGGTGGTTGCCGAAGCCACTAATGGCGAACAGGCCGTAGATCTCTATCGCCATCACCAGCCCGATGTGACGCTGATGGATTTGCAAATGCCGAAGCTGGCAGGAGCCGACGCGATCGCCCAAATTCGCACCGAATTCCCCAATGCCCGAATGATTGTATTGACCACCTACGATGGCGATGCCGATATCTATCGTGGGTTACGCGCTGGAGCCAGGGGCTATTTGCTCAAAGATGCCACATCTCAAGAGTTTCTAACCGCCATACGGGCTGTGCATCAAGGGCAACGACAAATTGCGCCACGGGTGGCTCTTAAGCTGGCAGAACGGGTCGAGGGGCCAGACGATCTGACTGAGCGAGAGTTGTCTGTCCTGAGACTCTTGATGCAGGGCAACAGCAATCAGGAAATTGGCACGACTCTAAAGATTTCGGAAGGGACTGTCAAGTACCACATTAACCACATTTTGCAGAAGTTGAGGGTGCGCGATCGCACTCAGGCTGTGCTTTCAGCACTCAAACGAGGTCTTGTGCATCTGGAGTAGGCAAATCGGTTCCCTGTTTCTTCATCCATGAGGCGATCGGCTTAACTTCGGGTCAGGTTCATTCTGACAGACTTTTGGCAGCAGCAATTTCAGAGCTTTCGTATTGGCTACGGTGGCGTGCAGCTAATCGCAGGTACTCTGCATCAGTCTTGGCCAATTGCCACTTTTCATAAAAAATTTTGGCCGATTGCGCTTTGATCGGGTCTTCTTCGCGGGGCAAAACCGTTTTGGAGCCTGACGCATATTTGCGCCCCGACTTGTGATTGGCATAGCGACGCGATCGGGTGTGGCCCATCTGCAAAAATTTTCGGGCCATGTCCATGCCCACGAAATCGCCTTGGGCTTTGTGTTGGAGAAACAGGCTGTAGATTTTGTCAGCAGATTGACGGGCAATTTCTGGAGTTTTGAATTTCCAGTCGGGCAAAATCTCGCTCTTGTAGGGTTCAACCAGCAAAACGCCCTGTTCACCACGACCAATCCGGTACAGTTCTGGATGCTGGCGAAAGTCGATCGCCTTGAAATCAAGCGTGTAATCAAATTCTTGCATCTGCAAAAGCTCTGCTAAATTCTAAATCAATTGGTTTTGATCGATTTCTTTAGCTTGACCCAATCCATTGCCAATGGAATCACCCTGCTGACATACCGTAGGTCTGGCGCTGCGATAGAAGTGTCAGAATACCCAGGATTCAATGAACACAGTAGCGATCGCGCCCTTCTGCTTTTGCCTGGTAGAGCGCTTGGTCAGCAGCCGTTAGCAGCGTTTCTGGCAAAAAGTGAGGGCATTGATGAGGAAAGATTGTCGCAATTCCCAGGCTGAGGGTAATATGTCCTATTTGAGAGTTTGCATGGTTGAGCTTTAAAGCGTTGACTGCCGCCTGAATGTTTTTGGCGATCTGAACGGCTCCTTCCCTGTTTGTACTGGGTAGGATAATGGCAAACTCTTCACCGCCATAGCGAGCCGCCAAATCTCCCGGACGTTTTATCGTGCTGTGAATGGCTTGGGCAATTCGTCGCAGGCACTTATCACCCGCTTGATGCCCGTAAGCATCGTTGTAGAGCTTAAAGTAATCAACGTCACACATAATGACAGACAGCGGCGTTTGCGGGCGCACCATGCGTTGCCACTCTTGATTAAGATAGGTATCGAGTTGACGACGATTGGCTAACTGAGTCAGATCGTCGATCGCAGCCAGATGCTGTAGCTTCTGGTTAGCGGCTTCTAGCTCTTGATAAAGGTAAGACTGTTGAATGAGCCGTCGCACTCGCTGGCGCAGCACCGCAAAGTGAATGGGCTTCGTGACATAATCAACCGCGCCCGCTGCAAACGCCCGATCAACAGAGGTTTTATCGTCCAGTCCTGTAATCATCAAAATGGGCGTTTGATTGGCTTTGGGCATCCGTTGCAATTGAGCGCAACATTCAAAACCATCCATCTCTGGCATCATGGCGTCGAGCAAAACCAAGTTAGGCTGTAGGCGTTTATAGGCATCTAAGCCCTCTCGCCCATTACTTGCCTCAATCACTTGATATTTCTCCTGTTGCAACAGGAGGCGCATTTGCGTTCGCATAAAGCTATCGTCGTCAATCAGTAAGATTAAAGACGGTATTTTTGACGAGGATAGTTTGTCTAAAGCGGTGACCACCGCTGTCCTGGGAAGTAAATTAGGCATGGTTAAGGTTGATGGTTTCTCGCTGTAAAGCGGTTGTAACTCGTTTGTATTCGGCTTCGAGTAGGGGCACAATCTCTTTTCCATCCACGATCGTTCCAGAACGGGCGATCGCTTCCAGTTCTCGACAAAAATGGCTGAGAGTCAGGGCACCCAAGGAAGCGCTACTTGATTTCAACGTATGCGCGGCATGGTTAAGCCCTGTCGCATCGTCATCCACAACGGCGGCATAGATGGCTTGCAGTAGTTTTGGGGCAGAGGCCAAATAGCAGGCTATGAGTTCTGCCATGCCTGCGTCAGCATCGCCACCCAGCATCTCACGGAGCGTTTGCAGCGTTTTGCGATCGATCGTCTCTCCACTGCCTAAAGCAGGTTGCTTGGCGGTCATCGTACTCTTTGGTTTACACCGACTCAATGCCTGGATTAACCCCTCAAATTGAATCGGTTTACTCACATAGTCATCCATGCCAGCAGCCAAGCACTGTTCGCGATCGCCTTGCATAGCGTTGGCAGTCATGGCTACAATCCACGGACGTTGCGCGGCCTCCCATCGTTCGCAGATGGTGCGAGTGGTCGTTAAACCATCCATTTCTGGCATCTGCACATCCATCAAAATCAGGTCGTAGGTTTGACGGTGTAACGCCGCAATCACTTCCAACCCATTGCCTGCCACATCCGCGCGATAGCCTAGTCGTGCCAGTATCAGCAGCGCCATTTTTTGGTTCACGGCATTATCTTCTGCCAGCAGGATGCGTAAGGGCAAGCGTTCTGACATCTGGGGATCAAACTTACTGCGCGTGTGGGCAGGCTGCGTTGGCACTCGCGGTTCTTCAAAGAAATCGGCTAAGACATTGTAGAACTGAGACTGTTTGATCGGCTTGGTGAGGTAAACGGTGAGGGGCGTATCAGCAAACGGTAGGCTAGAACGGCTACCCAGCTTGAGTAGCACTAGCGGCACTGTTCGACCCGCCGCTTGCTGCCGGATTGCCGTCACCAGCAGTTGACCTTCTGTGGTTGCACTGTGGGAATCTAGAATCACAGCATCAGTCGTCTCACCTGACCGTAAGTGATTCAGGACTTCCAGGCTAGAAGCGGCCGTTTGAACCTGTGCCCCCCAGGACTGCGCTTGAAGCGCCAGATTTTGCTGACTCGTCGGGTTGCTATCGAGAATGAGCAGCCGTTTCCCAACCAGATGAGAGGTCAGCAAGACGCTTGATTGCTCTGGAGCTGCCACCTGCACCACGATCGAGAACGAAAATGTAGACCCTCGCCCCACTTCACTATCTACCCAAATTCTGCCGCCCATCAGTTCGCACAGGCGCTGGCTGATGACCAAGCCTAGTCCTGTACCGCCAAAGGTGCGGCTGATGGATGAATCTACCTGGCTAAAGGGTTGAAACAGGCGATCTAAGCGATCGGACGCAATGCCAGCACCAGTATCTTGCACCGCAAACCGGATGGTATAGGCTGTAGCGTCAGCGTCAGAACATATGGGTCTAGGAGAGCGCTCTAGTTGACGAGCCAACACCACAAGGCTGACCGAGCCAGTGCTGGTGAATTTAATGGCGTTGCCCACGAGATTGACTAAAATCTGACGTAACCGGGTGCTATCAGCCACCAGCGCCTCTGGCGTGAGTGGGTCGATGACATAGGCAAGGTCGAGTCCCTTAGCGATGGCCTGCGGGGCTAGAAGATCCAGCGTTTCTTCAATGCAGGTGCGGAGATTAAAAGGGTGCGGCTCTAATTCCAGCTTGCCAGACTCAATTTTAGAAAAGTCTAGGATGTCGTTGATGATCGTCAGCAGAGCGCCGCTGCTTGTGCGAATGGTTTCAACAAAATCTCGCTGTTGGAAATCGAGCGTTGTGTCTAAAAGCAGCCCTGTCATGCCGATGACGGCATTCATCGGCGTGCGAATTTCATGGCTCATGGTGGCTAAAAATTCACTCTTTGCCTGACTCGCCCGATCGGCTGTACGTTTAGCCTGCTCTAACGCAAAATTTTGTTCGGTGAGTTTTTTGCGGTGCTGAATTTCTTGGGCAAGCAGGCGAGCCTGCTCTAGGGCAACCCCCACTTGCAGGGCAATTCCTTCTAAAAGTTCTATTTCATCGGTTGTCCAATCGCGGTAGGCGCGCGAGTGATGCAGGGCAATGGCACCGTTCGTTTTTCCCTGGTAGGACGTGCGGACTGACAGCAGCGACTTTAGCTCAATTTTCCAGGGAATAATGTCCTGGGTCATGACCAGAGCAGGCTGAAGTAAGGGATCAAGCTGGACATTGGCAGAGGCGATCGCCTGATCCTGGCTCAACAGTTTTTCGATATACAGATTGCCCCGTACTGGAATCTCGATCGTCAAAAGGGAAGGCAGGTCAGAGGGGCTGGCGCGATACTCCGCCCTGATGGGAATGCGGGGCATGGGCTGGTCAATGTAGGTATGGATGACACACCGATCGACGCAAAACGCCTCACCGATTTGAGTAGCGGTCGTTTGAAAAATTTGCTCGGCATCCAGGCTTTGACGGATCTGCTCTGTGAGATGTTTCAGCAGGGCAGCCTGCTCTAGCTGCCGTTCCAGGGCTTTGGCGACCTGCCGCCGCGCCAGTTCGCCGCCGCTCCACTGTGCCATCAGCTTCAGCAATTCTTGATCTACAACTTTCAAGGGAATGTGAGCAGGCTGTCGGCTACAGAAGCAAAGCACACCGTAAACGTTCGCTTCCAGCATGACTCGCATCCCCGCATAGCTTTCCATATGCAGCCCTTCATAGCCGGGGTAAGGGCAGCGCTCAGACTGACTGGCATGCTGGATGTAGACGGGTTCTGGTGCTGTTAGCGCTTTCAGGAAGTACGCCTGGTTTGAGTCAAAAATATCGCCAGTCGTGACTGAGTTGTCGGGCGTTTGAACGTACACCACTTCAAACCGATCGCCTTCCATTTTTGCCAAAAAGCCAAACTCAAGCTTGAATCGCTGACACCCCATCACCAAAAGCTGCTGAAGCCTTTGCTCAAAGCTTAGCCCAGGGGTCGCTGTGATGTCGTGCAGGGTTCGAAGCGCTGCTTCACTCGCAAGCAGTTCTTGCTCTGCCTGACGACGCATCGTAATGTCAATCGCTATTCCTCCAATCAAGCTCTGCGGAGGCGCACTATCAATTGGAAACTTATAGACAAGAAATTCACCCATAGTGCCATCGGTACGAGGGGCAGTTTCGATTATTTCTAGTACTTGCTTGGTCTTAGCAACTAAGCGAATGTTGTCTAGAAACTGTTGGGCGATCGCGTCTGGGTACAGATCAAAAACAGATTTACCCAGCATGTCTACTGCTGGTAACTGGAACATACGGTGATAAGTTTCGCTACAGTAAACCATGCGTCCGTCAGCGTCAGTAATCCAGGCGGCAGTCGGACTGTGATTCATAAACGCCTGGAACCGAGCTTCGCTTTCCCGTAAAGCTGTTTCAGCCGCTTTGCGATCGCTAATGTCCATATTGACGCCAATCACATGGAGCGGCTGCCCCTCAACGTCTCGCTGCACAAGGGCATGGGCTTTAATGTAGCGAATGGTGCCATCGGGCTGTACTACCCGAAACTCGCACTCAAAATCTCGCTCACCCGACAAGCATTGCTGCAACGCAGCGCGGCTAATTGGCAAATCCTCCGGATGGACACCGGATTCCCATACGTCAAAGGGTTCGCTAAAATCGGCGGGTGGGAGGCCGTAGAGTTCATGCAGGCGGTCGTCCCCCAGCAGGCGATTGCTGGAGACATCCCAATCCCAAACCCCCATCTTGGCGGATTTTATAGCCAGATTGAGGCGATCGGATAGATTTTGCCGTTGCGCTTCTGCCAGGTTGCAATCATCGCGCTCTGGGTTGTGTTCCGGCTGAGTTGCTGCCGTAGAAATAGAGTGAAGCCAGTTCAGCCATTTACAGCAGGCGTTGATCGGTCGTCGGAACACAGGAAACCTCTTTGGCTAGCGCAATGATGCAGGAAATCACTTTTTCAGCCTTGTTCGGTTGAAAGAGATATCGAAATCTCTCTCCTTAAGATTCCCAGATGATTACATCTAAAGCTCGATATTGATAGCCTGGTTGACTGACCGATCTTTTCTGTAGGTTGGGTTGTTGCTTGCTTCTGCGTAGCAGTACAACGTGAAACCCCAAAATAGCCAGATTTCGTTGGGCTACGCTGACGCTAACTCAACCTAAGCAAGAATCAGGGTTCCAGGAGTTTTTCAGTCAGGTATCAAGACATTTAGACGCATTTAGGTGGAAGGTTAGGCTGCATTCGCAAATTAACTCAAGTCTATGAGAAGAACGATTTACTTTTGGTGAGGCGGTTTGTGGAAGTCGGTTTTTGGCAACCCAGAAGAGTTTTCCATACCTTCTCTAACCGTTTGTGTAAAAGGTCTATGGTTGAAGCTTGAGTAGGCGGATGGGTTTGAACCTGTTGACGCAAAAAGATGGTGGCAGCTTCACTGCTCAACGGCTTAGAGAAGAAGTAGCCCTGACCAAACTCACACCCCATAGCCTTCAGCAACATGAGCTGAACCGATGTCTCAATTCCTTCAGCAATGACATCTAAGTTGAGGCTGCGAGCCAGCATAATCATTGCCTGCGTAATTTTGGTATTTTCATTGGTTTGTTCCAAATTCATCACAAAAGAGCGATCGATTTTCAGCGTGTCAATGGGAAACCGATGCAGATAGCTGAGGGAAGAATAACCTGTACCAAAATCATCCATGCTGATCTGAACCCCTAAACTGCGCAACTGCTTCAGGGTTGTCGTTGCCACTTCTGCGTTACTCATCAGCGTGTTTTCGGTAATTTCTAGTTTGAGTGATTGTGCCGCCAAACCCGTTTCTTGTAAGGTCTGTTTCACTTGCTCAACCAGTTCGGGCTGAGAAAAATGTTTGGCGGACAGGTTGACGCTAATCGTCAGGGGTGCAAAGTCTGGAAACTGAGTCTGCCATTGCTGCATCTGCTGGCAAGCCGTGCGTAACGCCCATTGATCGATCGCCATAATGATTCCAGTTTCTTCTGCCAGCGGAATAAACTCTGAGGGGGGAACTAAGCCCCGCTCTGGGTGTTGCCAGCGAATTAGCGCTTCAAAGCCAACAATTCGTTCTAGTTTTAAGGACACAATCGGCTGGTAGTTCAGTAAGAATTCATGCCGACCCAGCGCCCGACGCAGCCCGCTTTCCAGACGGAGGCGAGCCAGCGCGCGCGTATGCATATGATGATCAAACAGGATAATGCTTCCCTGCCCCTTAGACTTAGCCTCATGCATGGCCGTTTCGGCATCGCGCAACAGGTGATCTGGGCGATCGTAGCTGCTTGTATTCACAACAATCCCAATACTGGCGGTAACGAAAACTTCCATGCGATTCAGCTTGAAGGGCAGCGTCAGAAATGCCTGGATCTGCTTTGCCACTTCTAAAACTGCCGCTTCATCCGGAATTCCCTCCAGTAAAAAGGCAAATTCATTGCCACTTAACCGAGCCACGAGATCTCCAGGCTTCAGGCGCATTTTAAGGCGCTGGGCAAATTCAATCAGCAGCTGATCCCCAACCAGATGCCCCATGCTTTCATTAATCATTTTGAAATCGTCTATATCCAACAGCAGCACTGCCGATGGATCGCCTGCTGGTTTGGTTCGGCTCAACGCTTGTTTCAATCGATTGAGAAAGAGCGTCCGGTTTGCCAGCCCGGTGATCGCATCATGTAAGGCGTTATGGTGGAGCAGATCTTCAGCCCGTTTGCGCTCTGCTAGCTCGGTCTGAGCCTGTTTGTATAATTTTGATTGGTGGATAGCAATGCCAACCTGCGTTCCTAACTGTTGCAGCAAACTCACTTCCCACGGGTGCCAGGGTCGGGGTTCAGAACAGTGCTGAGCCACCAATAGCCCCCACAATGACTCACCTTGAAGGATAGGAATCACCAGATTTGCACGGACTTGCAGCTGTTCTAGAAAATCAATGTGGCGCGGGTTGAACCCAGCTTGAGAAATGTCTTCAGCAGCTTGAATCCCACCATTGCGGTAAGCCTCAACCCACCCTTCAGCAAAACAAGGATCGGTGATGACCTTTCCCATTAATGCCTGCCAGCGATCGCCCACGGTTTCCACAACTACGACACCGCTCCAATCGGCTTGAAACTGGCAGAGCAACACGCGGTCAACCTGGAGCAGTTGATGCACTTCCGTCACGGTTGTGTTGAGGATTTCTTCGAGATTCAGCGACTGCCGAATGCGGGAAGCGATCGCAGCCAGCAGGCGATCGCGCTTCGCCTGATCTTGCAGCTGTTGCTCCGTTTCCTTCCGAGTCGTAATGTCATCCCAGGCACCCACAACCTCATACAGACTTTCCCCCTCTGCCAAGCGGCGCTCATCCTTAATCCAGCGATAGGTGCCATTCTGATGACAAAAGCGATACTCCAACGTACAGCATCGTTGATCCAGCAGCTTAGGCAGTTCTGCGAAGACTCGTGCCACATCATCGGGATGGATGCGGTTTGCCCAAAAGCGAGGCACTGCCGTAAATTGATCTGGCTCATAACCAAGCTGGGCGGTCACATTGTCGCTGACAAAGTTGATCGCGTAGTCTCCCGCCATTTGAGCGGTAAAAATGACAGCCGGACTAGAAGCCAAGACATGCTGTAGCCGTTCATGGGTGACTAGAAGCGCCACCCGTGTTTGTTTAAGCGCCGCAATTTGGTGTTGCAATGCGGCTTCTTGCAGCACCCGTTCTGTGACATCGGTAATCAGAGTAATCGTACCGACGATCGCTCCTTTTTTAAGCACTGGGGCGATCCGGACGCTTTGTTGCATGAATTGCAAGCGATCGCCCGCTGTTGCAGACATGGGCAACAGGTAGCGATGCAACCGTTGGGAGAGGAACACCGTTTGTCCCTGCAATGCCTGCTGATAGAGTGCATCTAGATGACGCTGCTCCAATTCTGGGTAAAGGCTTCTGAGCGATCGCCCCATCACCTCATTGGCGTGAAACCCGCTATTGGCCTCAAGCCAATGATTCCAACTGCAAATCTTCAAGGCTTCATCCGTGATAAAGAGACCCTGGTCAAAAAAGTCATTGAACCAGGGCAGCATTGGAACTTGTTGTCGTTTGGGAGGGGATAGGAGAGTCATTGATTAGTATTTTTATAGGGGGAACTCAATGTAATTTAGTGTTATTTTTGCCCTACCGTACTAGGTAGTCGGATCGGTAACGGGATGGCCTGATCAACCCAGCGATCAAGAGATGATAGTAAGTGTGCCAGCGCTGTCTCTTCGAGTACCAGAATCAAATACCCCTTGATGGCAACGTTCTGTAGTCGGAACTGGGTGCAAACTGACAGGGTATAGTGATGTCCCATCGCGTTCAGGGTCAGGGCGGCGGAGATAGACTCTAGAGTATGTAGCTGGAGTCGAGGCATAGAAAAGCAAACACGGAGTTTTAACAGATTGCCCAGACTGCTTAAACAGGCGTTGAGCAAAATGTTGCCAACTTCGGTCAGCACTTCGCAACTCGCATGATCTAAGCAATGGCGATGGGGAGTATAGCCAACGGTCACTAAATCAGTAATTTCAACAGCCGTGTTGTAGTCCAACACCAGCATGGCAGTGCCAGAGAGCTGTCCTGTAAACGTTTGCTGAATCGTTGCTATTTTCTGATTCTCCATCTGAAAAGCAAGCTGAGGAATTAAATCCCCAAGCGGATCTAGCCTCATAGCCGGAACGTCCAGCATCACATGAAACCCTGTAATATCCGACAGCGATTTAGCCGTGCGGGCAAACGCAATGTTGATCAGTTCCGTAATGGCATCATGTTGCTCGGCAGTCAGGTTCATAGGTTTGTTCCAACAAAGCAATCTCGATCGCATCTAAAACTTGAGCGGGAGCAAACGGTTTATGGATAAAGCCAATCGCCCCGGCTTCTTTAACAAGGCTGTCGGTTAGCGTTTGTAAATCGGCACTGGCAACAATAATTTTTGCCGTTTGATCCAGCTCTCGCATTTTTTGCAGCACTTCAAAACCGCTCATGCCAGCCATCACAAGATCAAGCATCACCAATTGGGGACGATCGCGGCGGTAAGAGTCTAAGGCGCTGTCACCATTCGTCGCTTCAATGACCTGATGACCACCCCTTTCCAGGATTTTCCGGAGCATTTGACGCGCAAGACCGGAATCATCGACGACTAAAATTTTGGTCACATGGGTAGCCTCAGATTGTTGTATTGTAGACACGCCCTTTCTCTACTGAAGCAGCGCAGGCACGATCAACGTCTCACATATATAGGCTAATCCTGATTGCGATCGCTCCCCATCAGGGAGAACCTGAAATGCCCTAGGGAAAAACCTTGACCAGAGGTGAAGGGAATTGCTTAATCCGGCTATGAATTTTATATTGAGAGGGGTATGGAGCGGATCTTTCAAGATAAAATTCATAGCTGCAATTGCCGGATGAAGAATCGGCTTGCTTACCCTTGCTGAGGGTTTCACGTTTTAATGTTTGTCAAAAACAGGTCACTCGTGATATCTGTCAATTATACCCTGAATAGGTCATTGTAAAAGTCACGCCAGAGAGGGAGAAGACATCACAATTTATTTCTCGTTTGTCGTACCTAAAACAGACAACAGAGTTTATAAATCAGGGGTAACAGAGCCGCCCCTGCGTCGGACTTTGTGATGAAGCCATCTGCACCTGCCAGCCGAGCCGCTGTTGCGTACTCTGAGTTGTTATACAGCGTCAGTAGAATCACTTTAGGGGCAACAGGCTGGCGTTTGAGGTGCCGCGTTGCTTCTAAGCCATTCATCTCAGGCATTGCCAGATCCATCACGACCAGATCAGGACTCAACTGTCGTACTTGGGCGATCGCCGCCTCACCTGAATCTGCTTGTCCAATCACCTCAATGCGACTCTCTGAAAGCAAAAGTTGGGTGATGGAATGGAGGATCACCGGGCTATCATCGACCAGCAGCGCACGAATGACTCTTGACGGACAACGAGATGAAAGTGCGGTTTTTGAAAACACAAAGACTGATCCTCACTGTAAACACAGTTAAGTATTAGGATGGAAAGTCCGTGTCGGGAAAGTCTCTATTCAGTCCGTAAGGCTACATTGGGTAGAGCACCTGATCCAATCAAGACTTAAAACCGTTGAGGAATGAATTCTTCAACATTTCCTTTCTAAATTAACTTTAATTTTTTATAAATTCCATCAGGAAAATCCTGGTTTTGTTGTTTTGCTGTGGGAAGGTCTAGATTTCGAGCTGAACGGGATTTAGTCAGTTGGCGGCACAGCTTGACTCGGCAGGGTATAAACTCCCGTAGTGCCAACGGGGATATCGATGGAGATCAGCGGGCGATCGCGGCCAATCATCCAAATTTCGTACTGTCCGGGCTTTAGCCCCGGTGCGGCAAAGCGACCCGTGCGATTGGTGAATAGCTCCACCGCAGGCCAGTCAGGGTCAGTTAACGAGGTGATGCGACCATACTGCAATACCAACGGGGTGCCTTGCTCATCCACCAGCACTCCTCGTAACACTACCGTGGCATCCGTCCCGACGCGAATGAGAGTGCCACTGCGATAGGTCGGAAACACCCCAAATTGAGATGCTCCCAGTTCGCTGCCCTGGGGCAGATTGGGGGCATCCGCGATTAGGGTTGTGAAGCTATAGGGCGACAGCGGCACCACCGCAGGGCCAAGGGCATCGGCGCGAGCAATGGCACCATTAACGCCGGGGTTAATATCTACAACCTGATCACGGGCGGTGCCCTGACGGGCAATGATGACAAAGCTATTTTCGATGGGGCGCGACCAGCCCCAAACGCCATCGGCAAACGCCAGCGCCGTGCCCCAAGTCAGTCGGGTGGCTTGAACGGTTGCGCCCCCATTTTCACGCGGAATCTCAATGCTGTGGTCGAGGCTAATGTCGGCGCGATAGCCCCGGTAGCGGGTTTGGCTGAGTAGACTAAGGGTGCGATCGCTTGTCGTCACCGTTAGGGCTGTGCCAATGCCTTCAAACGTAACCGGAGAGCTGTACGACCAGTTGAGGCGATTTGTGAATGCCTCACCCCCCTCCAATGTCGTTGACGCATTCACAAATTGCCGTTGCCGGGTTAGCGCCACTGAGATACCCAAAAATAGACGAGGTTCAGCATTGCCTTGATCATTGACCCCATAGCCAACATTGGCATTGAGCGTGACGCCGTTGCCAATCGGCTTTGCAAGCCCTAAATTAACGGAATAGGCGTTGCTAGGCTCGTTGCGGGTAAACCGATAGCGCCCGCTGAGGGTGGCACGGGCATTGCCAAACAGAGTTTGGCTGTAGGCTAGTGATAGGTCTAGCCCCGTTGAGTTGTCGGGCACCCCATCGGCTACGGTCATAAAATTTGCCCCTCGGTATTCTGCCGATAGGCGTAGACTGCGGCTGTCAGCACTGGTTGCGCCCCGAAACAGCCAGTCATAGTAGAGTCGTGCTGCCCCATCGATGCCGTGATCTCGGTCTAGGCTGAGGGCGGCATCCCAGCCCAAATTGCCCACAGTCGTTGCCCAGGTACCTTCGATACCCAGCATTTGGGTGTCCAAATCGCCTTGAAAATAGCTCCCCAGCGTCAGCGCATCGGTGACACCCAATCGATGAGACAGCGTCAGGGTCGGTTGGCTAAAGTCATACTCTTGCGAGGTGCTGTTGGGCGGGTCACTGCCTGCCGGAAACCCAAAACTATAGGCAAACTGCTGCACCCCAGGCGCAAGCAAATCACCAGATACGCCAGTGGCAAAGTCAAGCCGCTGCACGCGACCCACGTCATCGGTGATGACCAACTGCACGCCATTCGTCCCGGCGTTGAGGGGCAGATCGCGAATGTCTTGAGAGCCAGCTTCAAGCCGCAGGGTTTGCACCGATTGGCCATTGATAAACACTTCAACGGTTGAAGGCCGCTCTAAAAAGAATTCATAGCGGCTGACGGGACGCGTCACCTGATACGGCTGAAGGGAAAAATTGCGGGCGGCGGTTATTCCCACCATCGGCAGGCTCGCCTGATAGCCCCGCACAGGCACGGCCAAATCGCCCAACTGGTAGCGAACCGCTGAGCTTATATCGTCATGCACCAGGCTAATCGGCCCCCGCTGCCAGACTGGTGAGCCTGCTTCGGTCATGTTGAGGCTGCCTTCTAAAGCCCAGCCATCCACATTGATAGCGCCATCGAAGTTTAGCCTCAGGGGTTGCCGTCCCGTAGACCCTGCCTCGCCTGACCACACCACCTCTTGGCTACCCCGCAGGTTAAGATAGCCGCTGATTCGGCTAGGTGACAGCGCTTGGTCAAATCCTAGCGGAATGTTGGATGAGCTGGCACTGAGTACGGCGGTTTGTCTCAGGGCTGCTGGAATGCTGACCTGAAGCTCTAACCGATTGCTGTCAAAGTTGATTGAAATGCCCAGTTCTCGAATATTGCGTGTGTCGAGGGTGCCATTGGGCAGGCTTGCCGCCGCGAGCTGAGCCGCAATGTCTGGCCGGAGAGAGTCTGCGATCGCCGCTAAAAAGTCATCGGTCGCCACCAGCACATCGACTTGGTTGCCTCCAGGCACTACCACCAGCACTTGCCCAGCCGATTGATCGTTGAGAATAAGCGGCACAATCACCTGCTGGGGGCCTGCGGTTTGCCGCCCAAACACGTCTTCAAAAATGTCATTGACGGTAGACTCAACAGAGGCTGCACCCGCTGGCGCACTGGCTGGCTCAGCCGTTGGCTCGGTCGGTGACTCAGCCGCTGGCTCAATAATTGGCTCAGTCGGTGGAGCCTGGTCTAGCCCCGGCACCGCTGAGGATGGGTCTAGCTCCGCCACCGCGCTAGAGTCCTCCACCCGCAGCCGCTCCGGGGGAAAGGCCTCGGTGATTGTGATTTGAGGTGACGTTACTTGAGGTGACGTTACTTGAGATGACCATGACGCCGAGAGCACCTGTTCTCCAAAGGGCGCAGATGCGGCGATCGCAGCCGACGGTGTTGAGGAAAAGAAAGCAGCACCCAGGGTTTCAGGGCTAGAAATGGCAGAAAGGATAGGGGTGTAAGGCTTAGAATCGATGGGCTTGACCGCCGCCGTGATCGCAGTCGGTGGCGGCACAGGCTGCTCGGCAGGAGTCGCTACGGGCTGGCTCATCAGAGCGATCGCAACCAGCATGATCGGTTAATCCTGCCGATACTCAAATGTGGCAGTAATCGGGCCTTGGGGTAAGGCGTCGGGTCGAGGCACCACAAAGGAGCGGCGATGACCCGCCAAAATGGTGTATCCAGTCACCCCTTCTAACTGAGCTGGGGTGAGGCTGATGGTTTGCCCCTGAGCTGTCAGGCTGAGTTTCAAGTCGCGCAGGCTAGCGCTGGCATTTCCCTGGTTGATAAAATTGATGGACACTGTTGGGGTTGCCTGCTCACCGCTCTGAGCTGTGACAGACTCAATCTGCACCGCCGCTTGAACGCCCTCAGGACGGACAAACAGCGCTCCCAGATAGCGCAGCAAGACTTGAACTTGACCCACGGGCTGCACCAAGATTGGCGCATCCGGATCGACTAAATTAATGGGCAACTGCTCAGCCACCAACCGAAACGCCAGCTCTTGCTCTGGCTCTGGATCGCCCAGCCAGCTTACCCGCACCACCTGTGTCGTATTGGGTTCTAAGATCATCTGAGCCGGGTAGATTAAAAAGTCATCTTCGGCGGGAATGTAGGATTCTGTGCCGTTCGCGTCAACGTTTCGCTCGACCACCGTGATCTCTACGGCAACGCGCTCGTCTTTGTCATTGACGACGTTATAGGCATGGGTGGCATTGTTTCCGGCTGGAGCAAACACCTGAGTCATGGGAGTCAACCGAAATGCCAGAGCAGGGTTAACCCGCATCAAGACAAAAAAGAGGCTGACAAACAGCAGGTTGAAATACCGTTTCATGGTTGTAACCTGTAAATGAAGGGAGGGGGCAAAATTGGAAGGGCTGCGAGAAAGCATCGGCTGGCCTCAGTCATCAGCTCCGCCCACCCTGCGGGAAGCAAGCTACATCCCCCAGCCCCTTCTCCCTTTTTGGGAGAAGGGGTGCCGGATTCAAGTCCCTCTCCCGCTCTGGGAGAGGGATTTAGGGTGAGGGCAAAGGCAGCAACCGTAGCAAATGACCCACTAGTTATCAACCACCGACGCCTGAATAGAGGCACTGTAGTGACCCGGATCTTGCAGAGCGTTTGGCGTGTAGCGAATGTACAGATCGCGGCTTTCTGTGCCAGCCGCCTCAGTCACGTAGGTGTAGCTATCGCCAGAGGCAACGGTGAAGGCCGCACCCGAAGGAGCGATCGCATCGTTTTCCACCGTTGTCACCTGAAAATCAATATCCGCTCCATCGACTTTGTTGAGCCTGTTGGAGGTGAGCGTCAGCGTCAACCCGTTGCTGTTGTCGGTCGAAACTGTAATATCTGAAACTTTGACAATGTGAGTAGTGGCACTGCCTTCGCCATCCAGATCAAGGGATGTGGCGATCGCAGTCGGCGTCGTATTAAGGGTGGATAGCCCGATTGCTGGTTGAGCAATAGTGGCTACAGCACCTATGCAGGCGCACAGGAGCAAACATTTGTAGCGCATGGGTGACACAACTGAGTCAAACAAGAATGAAAAGGGCTTCCAGAGGGGGAGGTGAAAAAGTCTCCCCAACAAAAGCCCTCAACGGTATACTCATCAGTCAATTAAGGAGATGAATCAAGTCTCCTATTCAATCAGGATTAGAGAACAGTAAGGGTTAGAGAGCAGCAACGCTAACTGTAATGACACCGGTGTAGGCACCGAAGTCAAGCAGAGCAGGCGCATCGTACTCAATATAGAGGTCACGAGCAGCGGCTCCAGCCACAAAGTTAGTCACGTCAACGTCATCTACGTCATCTGAAAACGCAGTGTCTGCTGGAGCTGTTGCGTTATCAGCCACAATCAAGACTTGATACGGCAGATTAGAGGTGCCGTTGGTCAAGCCAGCGTCACCCGTAGCGGTTAGGGTAACACCTGCGGTGTTGTTGGTAATAAGCGCCATGTCAGCCACTTTGACCACAACATTGTTCTGAGCGGTGCCAGCGCCATAGAGGTTTAGAGTACCAGCGGCACCAGTAGCTGTAGAGGTCACAGCACTGGTATCGGCAATGCTCCCGCCAAGGTTAACCGTATCAGCCATTGCAGGGGCTGCAACGACTGCACCAGCCAAAATCAGGGTGGAAGCAACTAAGGCGCGACGAATTGCTTGGTAAGACATAAAAATCCTTTAAGTTTGTAAGGTTGACAAAGCTGAGTTGATTGATTGAAACCGCGTTGAAGTTGATGCGGTATTGGTAAGATGCACTCAAAAAATCAAGCAGAGAAGAAATGTACAATGAGCAATTCAATGATTGATTCAAAGTCTTTCTTCTACGTCTCAGTGGTTTGCTTTAACCTCTGTTGCTCAACTCATGTCATCAATATAGCTTTGCCCTCAGGCAGTAGGTATCAGGTAAATCCTGGCTTTTGTAGTCAGGTTTTAGCTGACAGTAAATATCGATATGTAGTTTATAAAGTTCGCTTGAGTAAACGTAATTTCTCATGTTGAGTTAGGGTATATTCACGCAGGGTTACCGAGTTATGGCGGTGTACATCACCGATTAGTTCTTCAATAGAGCTAAAAGAAATCCTTCAATGCCCTGTAAAAGTCAATC
This sequence comes from Coleofasciculaceae cyanobacterium, assembly GCA_036703255.1. Lineage (GTDB taxonomy): Bacteria > Cyanobacteriota > Cyanobacteriia > Elainellales > Elainellaceae > Drouetiella. The sequence goes on along the minus strand of DATNPL010000087.1, from coordinate 11,311 downwards.
AGTGAACGCTATGGAGACAAAAAAAACGTTCGGCTGAACGTCTCTACAAGTAACCCATACACTCTAGACAGTCTGGGAGTCGATCGCACAGAGCTATTCTTCCAGCAGCAGCAGCCCGGTGCGAATGGCATAGCGCACCAGTCCTGCAACATCATGGATATCTAAACGATCCATAAGCTGCATCCGGTGGGTTTCGACTGTTTTGACGCTAATGTATAGTGCTTCCGCGATTTCTTTAGTGGTTTTTCCACCGACAATGAGTTGCAGAATTTCGCGCTGGCGGGGCGTGAGTTGTTCCATTGGGTTAGATTCTGTACTCACTCGACGCATATAGTCAGTGATCACATGCTTGGAAACCGTTGGACTGAGATAGGTTTCACCGTGGGCGATCGCCCGTATTGCCAGCTCCAGTTCACTTGTGCCTCCATCTTTGAGCAAATAGCCCATCGCACCTGCCCGCAATGCCTGGTAAACATATTCCTCATTGGCGTGCATCGACAAGATAACCACTCGCACATCGGGAAATTCCTTCTTTATGCGGGCAGTTGCTTCCAAGCCATTCATATCTGGCATGGCAATATCCATCAACACAATCGTGGGTTGATGCAGTGCCACTAGGCGGAGTGCTTCCCGTCCATCACCCGCTTCACCCACCACCTCAATATCTTCCAAGGACTGGAGCAACGCCCGGAACCCGGCTCTCACCATTGCGTGATTATCAACGATTAACACACGATGCGGTCGTATGCTGGGGTGAAGCTCACTGTTCTGATCAACGACAAAGTTGGGTGACATACGTTGTATAGCTGTAAACAGCGAGGTTAGGACGGGGAGGTTTTTGATGACACGCTTCGCGCGCTGCTAAAAACCTCCCAAGTAAAAAGGACGAGCGGGCTGGAGACTAGAGACAGTGTTTGCTTTAATCTAGTCTTCCCTGATTAAGCTATGTAAAAGACGTAACGGCATACTGAATCGGAAAATCCACATAAATCTCAGTCCCCTGCCCCGGCAACGATCGGATCTGGAGCTTTCCTCCCACCAGCGTTGCCCGCTCCTCCATGCCCAGCAAGCCTAAACTGGCACCACGGGCGGCCCGGTGACGAGCGGCTGAGACATCAAACCCCACTCCATCATCCCGGATGCTGAGTTGCAGCTTATCATCCTGCTGATGGAGCTGCACCGTAATAGAAACGGCTCTGGCGTGTTTAGTAATATTGGTTAATGCCTCTTGCACAATGCGGAAGCAGACTATTTCTAACTTGGGCGGCAGCGCAGACTCAAACGCTGCACAGACCAGGTTAATCACCATGCCTGTGCGCTGCGACTGCCGATCAAGATACCAGCGTAACGCGGCTAACAAGCCCAGATCATCCAGCAGTGACGGACGCAAATCGAGGGCAAGGTTGCGAACCTGGTGTAGCGCCTCATCTACGATCGTGATGCTTTCCTGAATGGGATAGGAGTCTCTAGCTACACCGAGCGATCGCTGTGAGGCTTGCAGATTAATTTTCACAGCCGTCAACGCCTGCCCAATTTCGTCATGCAGTTCGTAGGCAATGTGCCGACGTTCTGCTTCCTGTGCCTCAATCAGGCGACTGGAAAGCGTTTTCAGCCGTTCACGATCGCTTCGCACCTGCTCGAACAAAGAAGCGTTCTGGATGGCGATCGCCAGTTGGGTGGCAAGCTGCTGCAAAAGGATGGCTTCTTCGGGTTGCCACTGGCGAGAGGTATGGCTTTCAGCGGCGCTGAGTAGCCCCCACAAGCGATCGCCTTGAAGAATCGGCACCAGGATCTTGGCTCGGATTTGCAGCGTTTCCAGCAGTTCCCGATGGCAAGCGCTCATGGGCGTGGTGTGAATATCGGCAACCACACTAATGCGCCCCTGGCAATACAGCTCGACCCAATTCGTTGCAAAACAAGGATCATACGCCTGGTTTTCCAGCGCAACGACCAAACCACTGGTGACTGCCTTTGCCACGGTAAAGACGCTCCAGTCTGGCTGAAACTGCCAGATCATCGCCTGAGTACAGCCCAGGTGCGATCGCACTTCTTGCACGGTTGTCTCAAGAATCTCTTGCAAATGCAGCGACGATTGAATTTGGGTAGCGATTCTGGCAACTAACTGTTTCCGTTTTATGGTTGCCTTGAGTGCCCCTGTTCGCTCCTCAACCTGTAACTCTAGTTGCGTGTTGCGATTCTCTAGCAGCTCAAATTTCTCGGCTTCTAGAGCGGTTTGCCGCTCCAGAAACTGTTGCAAATCATCATACTGGCGCTTGATACGCAGCATGGAGTAAATTCTGGCACGGAGTTCAATCCCGCTAACGGGCTTACTGATAAAGTCATCGGCTCCTGCCTCCAGGCAGCGGGCGAGATCTTCTTTAGCCGTCAAGGCTGTCACCATAATGATGGGCATCGCCTGCCACTGCGGCATGGCTCTAATCTGCCGACAGACATCCAGCCCATTCAATTCCGGCATTCCCACATCCAGCAAAATCACATCTGGCTGCAAAGTGCTCAGACAGGCAATCGCCTCCTGACCATTGGCGGCATAGTGCAGCGCATAACTCTGGTGTGGAGACAACTTGCTTTTTGTATCGGGCAAGAGCGTGCCCATGATATCGAAATTCTTCAGCTCATCGTCAACAACCAGGATTACAGGCTGATTCATTCGTTAAAGACTTTTGCTGCAAAAGTCTATTGCATAATGGTTGCTAGTTGCTTAAACTTTCCATATGTTGCGCGATCGCCCAATGTCATGAAATGACAATAAGATCCATGTTGAAACCTGCGGACAGCCCTCGTAACGCCATTCCTTTGTTAGGGATACTTTTCAAACACCCTCTTAGTTCCTTAGTGTAGAGCGTTTAAACTCTAGATTACAGAATTGCTAAATATCCTCCATTAACACCTGAACGGTTATCAACTGTGATGCTTATAGGGTAAGGAGATTCACCCTTATCATCTTTTTGTATCACCTTTTTAGATCGATCGGATACTGAACAATCTCTTGCAGTGTCGAGGGGAACAGGTCGATCCCGATGGCGGATTTCATCAAATATGCCGTCAAGATGATAAAGGCACTGATAGCTAAATTTAGACTCAGCAAGAGCATAATCACTGCGGCTTGATTAGCAACTTTGGTCATACCCTTCGTCTGGTGAAGGCGGGCAGACTGCCGCCGATCTTTGCCGACAAATAAAACGAGATAAAACCGAGAAAATATCAGATCGATCGATAGGCGTAAGTCAATCAGCTTGGGCGATGGTTTACCGATCGCCGCGTCCAACATAGAGTAGGTTGCCGCCAACTGCTGGGCATTGAACGAGGCCAAAATTGCTGGATCGATCTGATCAAGATATTTCTGAGGCGATCGGGGTTGAGGAGACGGGGTCATGGTTTTAAGTCAATGAACGGGTCAGTAGGGGAAAGGTAAACCTGTAATACACCCAAAGCCCTAAGGCAAGACCGAACCAGGCGGAACTGATGAGACGGTAGAGTACTTGTGCCCGATTGAACCGTTTTTGGAGCTGTTTGTGGGCAATAGCCGTGAATACGACCAACCCTAACGACAAAAGCCAGATGATTAATAACACCAGCGGCTCAATTTGGTAATAGGGGCGGACAATCTGCCACATCCAGGCGTGACGAATGGCTCCAATAGACAGGACACCCACCACCCAAATTGACGCTAGGGCGATCGCATCCAGTCCAGCCCAGGCCAGGTAAAACGTCATCATCAGCGTTCCAATCCATACAGATGTAGGTACCCTGTAGGCGCTCAATAGCCAACCCACCAAACCATAGCCCAACCAGAGAAGCACCAGGTATGCGATCGTCTGAGGCATAGCTCCCGCAGCCTGTTTGATTTTGGGCACTGCGGCTGCGGCTGTCAATGCTTTATAGCGGTAACGGTAGAAATGAGTCTTGAGGCTGTCCATTCCAGATTCCAATGTTAAATTCGTTCGAAGCAGGAAAAGCGCTGTTGCAAATGAAACCTTTTTCCCGTTAATGCCGTGTTGAGCCTGTGTTGAGCAGTTTAAACCGCTCAACACACCCCGGATCAATCTGCTTCAACCCTCTTGTTTTGAAGGACTACGCTGCACTTTTGAGCCAGCCTTTCACTAAGGCAAGCGGCACGCTCACGTAGGCGTTGGTCGTAAACACTCTGATCAGCTCTGTGCTTCCGGCTTCCAAGGCGCTGAACAGGCGCTTCTGAAACGCAGGATTTTCCTTCGTTTTTTGTAGAATCGCTTCGGCAACCATACCCTGGCGAGCCGCTTCGGGCATTGCTGGACTCGACTGGGCAAGTTGGGTTAAGAGCTGCTGAATTTCGGCCGCAACCTCTGGCAGGCTTTTGGAATCTTCGGACGAATAGTTATGTTGGATGGTTTGCAGTTTGGCTCCCGCTTGAACTGTATCTGCAAAGTTGCCGATGCTTGAGCCGCGTAGATCGTATTTAGAAACTTCTGACATATACTGATGCTCCGTAATCGCAATTGATTGAAATTGAATTTCCTGACTCGCCATGATTTTCATCACTTCTGTTAAGTTCGTGTTTTGATGACGATAGGCCTCAATTTGTTCGTCTTTAACCTTGAGATGATACTGATACTTGTGATTGATTTGAGCCAATGCCTGTCGATACTCATTTTTTAAGTATTTTTCAATGTGTTTCTTGTTCAGGTTGGGGGGGGCACTGACCCGAACGATAAAAACACCATCACTCTTTTTTTCAATCGACTGAATGGCAATCTCTGCTCCTTCAATTTCAACTTGTAATTTTTGAAAGGAAGTCAAGAATGCTGCCCACTCAATGCCATTGAGAAAAATGAGATCGACTGTTTCTAGAGCTTTTTGGAATAGCTTGGTAAATTCACCGATCGCGAATATGTCATTGTGAGGTCGTCGTCCGTCTAGATGATTGCGAATATAAACATAGTGACAAAGAACATCTTCTAACTGAGTAGCGCTATTGATATTCCAATCTGCCAGGATTGCGCCTGTGAACGTTGCTCCTGTAAAATTTGCCGATAATGCCTGGGCGCTACTCAAATTTGCCTTGGTTAAATTGGCTCCGGTCAGGTTAGCTCCAGTCAAATTGGCTTTTGTCAGGTTGGCCAGATTTAAGTTGGCTCCGGTCAAATTAGCATTGCTCAGATCAGCTCCAGTCAGGTTAGCATTGCTCAGATCAGTCTCCCCTAATTCAGCATTACTCAGATTGGCTTGGCCTAAATAGGCTCCGGTCAGATCTGCCCAAAACAGGTCGGCAGCAAAGAGATCGGCTTTGCCCAAGTCAGCACCGCAGAAATTGACTGAGCCAAGATTTTTACTAAAGAGATAGGCTCCACTCAAGTCTGGCTTGATATTGGGACTTTCATCGCGCCATTCATTCCACTTTTCTACACCGTGATCGAGATAAGTGAGGTGAATCGGATCAGACATGTGATCACCTCCTGAAGTTGAGAAGTCTGATGTATTGTTTCGACTTATCCCTTAATTCCTATCTTGCGCTGGGTTACGCTCCGCTCTGATGCAAGATAGGAGTTGATTAACAAGGGAGTGCAATCCGAACGATCGTTTGCTTGTCAGGAATACTCTCAATGTTGAATTTTCCACCATGAAGCTCCGTGAGGCGTTTGGTGATTGCCAATCCCAACCCAGCTCCTTGTTGTTCCAATCGATCGCGATCAAATTGCATATAGGCACCCACTTTAGCAATCTGTTCTGGGGTCATTCCATGCCCATGATCAATTACATGCAAAATAAAGTGATCCTGATGGCAAGAGCTGAAGAGCTTTACCTGCGAACCTTCTGGGGAAAACTTGAAGGCATTGTCCAACAGCTCTGCCATGATTTTCTTCAGCTTGGGTTCAGATATCTTAGCCGCAAGGGGCGCTAAATCAAGCTCCAAGTCATTTTCCCGATGATATTGCTCGGCTTTCGAGTGGGCGATCGCTGCAATCACAGGCTCTGTATCGTCCAGCAGTTCTCGTTGCAGTATCGCTATTTGTTCAGGGTTGGTGGCTAAAAGCTCTAGTTTGGCGATCAGCAAAAAGTTTTTGACGAGGCGGTGCAAGCGATTGGAGTTAGCATTGATGTTTTCTGCAATTTCCAGAATTTCTTCTCGTGAAATCAACGCATAATCCTCCACCAACATTTGAGACAACCCGCTCAGGACGGTCAAGACGGTGCTCAACTCGTGGGGGAGGGCAAGGTTAATGCTCTGCCGGAGTTCATCTAGCTGTTGCTGCGATTGCTGTTCAATCATCTTTTGTTTACCGATGCGAGCGTCGATCGCTTCCAGTAACTCGCTGTGGGTAAACGGCTTGGTGAGGTAATCGTCGGCTCCCAACGTCATGCCATGACGGAAATTGTTTTTGTCGGCATTTGCCGTCAAAAACACAAAGGGGATGGTGGCCGTCTTGGTATTTTGTCGCACCTGGGTCAAAACGCCATAGCCATCTAGCTTGGGCATCATCACATCACAGAGAATGAGATTGGGCTGAAACTCGGTTGCCATCTGTACACCTACCTCTCCATTTTCGGCACTGATGGCGTAAAAGTTTTCGCTGTTGAGAATCTCCACAATGGTGTCTCTCACAGCCTGTTCATCTTCAATCACCAAAATCTTCTTCATGGTTCTGATTTCACTTCTGTAATGGGTAGGGAAACGGTAAAGGTGGTTCCGATTTCTGGGTCACTGGTAAAGGCGATCGTGCCACCGTGGGCTTTGACCGCTCGCATGACAATGGCTAGCCCTAAGCCAGTGCCAGGAATATTGCCCACATTGGTAGCTCGGTAAAACGAATCAAACAAGCGCTTTTGTTCGTTGGTGGGAATGCCAATGCCTGTATCCTGTACCTTAAAGGTGGCAGTGCCGTCCTGGCAGATCAGTTCCAGTCGCACAAGGGTGTCAGGCGGCGAATATTTCAGGGCATTGGCAAGCAAGTTGACTAGAATGTGTCGTAGCAGTTTTTCATCTACCCAACCGCTGCTGTCGCCCAATATGTTGAAAAGCAGCCGCTCAGGATTTGTTTCCTTAAATTGAAACTCTTCTACTAAGCCAGCACAGCACTGCTCTAGATTCAGCAAACCCGGATTGAATTCCAGCTTTCCGGCTTCACCTTTGCCAAAAATCAGCACGTCATTGAGCAAGTTTGTCATGTACTGCACAGCCGTCTGAATCCGCTGTAAGGCAGACCGTTTTTTATCGTCTGTCCATTTGGCGTGATAGCGCTCTAGCGATTCGGCAGAGGCCAAAATGGTGGTTAACGGGGTGCGAAATTCGTGTGATGCCATTGAAATAAAGCGCGTTTTAAGTTCGCCTAACTCTTTCTCTTTGGTTAACGCGATGCGAATATCCCGCTCGACCTGTTTGCGCTCGGTGATATCGCGGGTGATGCCGCGATAGCCCTGCAACTCACCCTGAGCCGTTAAAACAGGTGCGCCGCTCATTTCCAGGGTGACTGGATGCCCTTTTTTGTGCAGAATCGTCGTTTCTAGTTGACTGAAAGACTCATGAGCCTGCATGAAGTAGCCCAGCACCGTGGCAGAGCGGACGGCTTCATCGGCTGGCATAAACTCAAAGATCCGTTGGTCAAGGATCTCCTCAGCGTCATAGCCAATCAACTGGCGAACTCTAGGGTTCAGGTAGGTGAATCGCCAATCGCAGTCCATTTCCCAGACCCAGTCGTTTGTTTGTTCGACCAAGTTGCGGAATTTGGCTTCGCTCTCTTTTAAGGCGGTTTCAGCCTGTTTGCGATCGCTAATATCAATGCCAACCGAAACCGCTGCCTGATTCTGGTCATACTTTTGCGCTGCAATCAGATAGCTGCGGCTAGAGCCATCCACTTCCACCGTAATTTCCTGAGAGTCTGTTTGAATAGACTGGGCAAAGAACTGTTGGAAAAACTCTATAAATTGAGTATCTGCTGCCAAAAAGCCAAGGGGCTGTCCAGAGAAACTTTCAACGGGGCGATTGAAGGTGGCTGCAACGCGGCGGTTAACCCCCAGATAGCGCAGATCATGACTCATCCAGGAAACTAAGCCTGGAACGGCATCAAGCACTGCCTGAAGCTGATCTTTAGCTTGACTGAGGTTTTGTTCAACGCGGTTCCGTTCAACAATTTCAACCAACAGTTGCTCATTCACCTGTCGCCAAGAGGCGGTACGTGCTTCAACTTTTGCTTCCAGGTCGTCTCTACTTTGCTTTAGCTGCATTTCTACATGCTTTTGGTCGGTGACATCGCGGGCGATCGCATAAATCAATCGCTGAATGGGGTCATCGGGAGCAGCCGTCCAGGATAGCCAACGGTAGGAGCCATCTTTGCAGTGGTAACGATTCTCCAACCAGGCTACAGGTCTGCCCTTCGAGAGTTCCTCAGCGACAGCCCGCGTTGCCTGTCGATCATCTGGATGCACCAAATCGAGAAACGGTATGTCCAATAATTCTTGCTCAGAGTAGCCCAGTATCCGAGTAAAGGATGGATTCACTCGCTTGAAGTATCCATCCATCCCAGCGACGCACACCAGATCGAGAGACAGCTTAAACACCTGGCTCAGCTCTTCTTCAACGCGCTGGCGTTCTTTTAGCTCCATTTGAGCCTGCTCATACAACTCTGACTGTTTGAGGGCAATACCCACCTGCTTCACCAGTTGCCCTAGCAGCCGCGTTTCCCAGTCACGCCAGTATCGAGGTTGAGTACAGTGCTGAATTACTAACAAGCCCCAGAGCTTTTGATTACAAATAATGGGCAAGACCAGATTTGCCCTAACCTGAAATTGAGCCAGCAGATCAATATGACACTGAGCCAGCCCCACCTGATAGATTTCGTCTGCGACTTGCATCTGGCCATTCGAGTAGGCTTCTAGGTATTCAGTCGCAAACCGAGCGTTGTGAATCTTTTTGCCCAGCATGGGTGTCCATCCCGGTTTGACGGACTCTACGACCACCACACCACCGCCATCGGGGGTAAGGCGATAGATCATGGCGCGATCGATCTGGAGAAATTGCTGGACTTCTGCAACCGTCGTGAAGAGAATTTCTCCGACGTTGAGGGATTCATGAATGCGTAGAGTGGTGCTGGCCAAGAGGCGATCGCACTTTGCCTGCTCCTCTAATTGAGCCGTCCTTGTGCGAAACAGGTGCTCTAGTTCAGCGTTGCGATTTTGCAGTAAGCCTACTTTTTCAGCTTCTAGCTCACAGATAGCCTGCCGCAAAGAACGCATCGATTTGTGCATTTCACTGGGGTCGATCGATCGCAATAACTCCAGTTGAGTCACCATGCCCAATATCTTGCCCTGCTTGTCCGTCACCACCAGATAATCGACTTGCCGTTGCTGCATTTCCTCATAGGCCAGCCAGAGCGAATCAGCAGACGCTAAGCAAAGCGGCAGTTCCCGCATCACCGTTTGGGCGAACACGGCTGCGAGTGAAGCTCCCTGATGCTGTAGGCAAACAATGTCTCGCGCCGTTACCACACCTACTGGAATCAACCCTTGCTCAACTTCACTGTCTACAAGGACGACGCAATCTACCTCATATTCCGTCATTAATTGGGCAATGCGGAGCGCTGAGGCATGCAAATCAACATGGACAACCTGCGTATTCATCGCATCGCCAACCCGATGCACCTTCAGCAAATTAGAGGGCTGTAGCACTTGCTGAATGCTGTTTGGCGTGACTAATCCAACACAGATACCTGCGCTATTGATCACGGGTAAATGATGAATTTTGTGCTGATGCAAGATTGAAAGCGTCATCAGCGGATCGCCCAATTCACTTTCTAATAGCGTGATCTTGGGCGGTGCAACGATGTCTGTAACCATCAGCTTGTCAGTGCAGACCCCGCTAGCAGCCAACTGAACGATGTCCCACTCTGTCACGATGCCGATCAATTCTGTGCCGTCAATCACTAGCACGCAGCTTGCCGTTTTACCTTGCCAGACTTCACTCATTAAATCGATGAGTTGAGACAATTTAGCATCTGCTTTTACAACAGGCGGAAAGAGGTCAAGGATCGATCGTCTAGAGAGCGATGGAATCAAAGTTGGAGTAGGAATAGCCTGCATCAAAGTATTCATAGTCGTCGCAATCTGAAGACTTTACTGACAAGAACTTGAACTTTCAACGGGTGACATTGCTTGACTAGCCAAAAAACCAGTGTCCTTCAGCCATTCGGTCACTCTTCATTCAGGACACTATCCTTCGCTGCTCCTCTCAGTAATGCCGCTCTATCTTGTCTTCAAGATTATTTTGAATCACCTCTATATGACATCAGGAAAACCCCTCTACAGAGCATCAGGAAAAGCCTGAGATCAGTCCATTTGGCTGATATCTAGGATGGCAACTCAGAGATTAATGTCCTTACTGGTGCAGAAAACTTTCTAGAGTCTCAAGTTGAGAAAACCGTGACACGGGAGAACTCAATTCTTGTCTCTAATTGCGCTCGTTTTATCAAGGACGCAGCGGCAGGTGGAGGACTCTTTCGAGGTAAAGTGGCGAGGGAAGGAATGGTGAGATGTTGATAACATAATCGTTCAATCTCGCGTAATCCTAATTGTAAAAAACTCAATCCGCGTTGACTATGCCAATCGAGGCTGGTGCGCTGACCTTCACCGACCACTACCACCGCAATGGCAATGGCAATGGCAATGGCAATGGCAATCAGCGTCACCGCCGCCAGTAACATTAGTAAACAATTGAGCGCTTGAGTGTCTCGCAGATGGGAAGCGATTAACTCAAAGGCAGCGGATTTGTAATCCTTAAAATGCGGTTCGATGCCTCCAAATCGCTGACCGTACACTTCAAAGGTTTGCAACGACGGCGGCACATTGGAGATGACCGCCCAAGGTTCACCTGCTAGGGCTAAATGAGCCGTGGCGAGATGACAGGGGATATCTTGTAACACCGTCACCTCTGGAAATAGATACGCTTCTCCCTGCGGCGGCAGCAAGGTCGCAACCGAAGCCGTTTCTCCATTTGAGAGCATCACGGGGTGTGGCAACGATTAAAGCAATAAAGGGCCATTTGATCGATTTTCACTGAACTCGATCGCTGAAACCCTTATTCTTTCGTTTCACCGATCAACAACTCTGTTCAAGAGAGCGATCGTTGAAAGCCTGATGGGTAAAGATTTTAAATCAAATGGCTCAATTTTGATCGAATCGTTGCGTGCGACTCGTTCCCGCCCAAGTCAAGCCCCTCCACAAGGTTTGAAATAAAGTGGGGTCAAGGGTAGAACCTTGATAACTCAACTTCTGTATGGTGAGTCCAATTTGGACAATTCCAATTCCCCTAGTGTTGGGGTAA
>DATNPL010000052.1:0-48136 GCA_036703255.1 Coleofasciculaceae cyanobacterium | reverse complement strand
GCAAGGGCGCGTTTGAGTTCCATCGAGTCACGATTGCTTGCAATGAATTGTTCGAGCGTTTCCATGAGTCAAGTAGAGTAGACTTAGATGCATGCTTTAAGCTTATCATCTGTTCACCTCCTATTTAAGATTGCTGTAGCTGTAGCTCAAATTGAAGCCTACATAAATTATTGACTAGACTATCCTGGTCTTTTGGAAGCAGCTTTTGTAGCCAGATCCCTATCCCGTCTAGAGCAGAGAGGCAGCATTGATCGATGCTGTCTCTCTGAGAAAATAAAGCATAGCCGATTCAACTCTGCTGGGCGTTGTTTGTAAAACCTTAGAGCAATGGAAAAAGTCTTGATCATTACCGGGGGGAGTCGTGGCATTGGCGCTGCTACGGCCTGTCTTGCTGCCGAGCAGGGCTATGCCGTTTGCGTCAACTATCTTCGCAACTCGGAAGCAGCCCATAGCGTTGTTCGCTCGATTACACGGCATGGAGGAAGCGCGATCGCCATCGCAGCCGACATTGCCTGTGAAAGCGAAGTGATTCGCCTCTTTCAGTCGGTAGATGCGCAATTGGGGAAGGTCACAGCTCTTGTCAACAATGCTGGCATTTTAGAGCCGCAAATGCGAGTTAGAGAGATGGATGCAGCTCGGCTAAACCGAGTCTTTACCACAAACATTATCGGGAACTTTCTCTGTGCGCGAGAAGCGGTGAACCGCATGTCTACCCAGCAAGGTGGAACCGGAGGGGCGATCGTCAATGTTTCTTCAGTCGCTTCTCGTTTGGGTTCTCCGGGTGAATATGTAGACTATGCGGCATCCAAAGGAGCGATCGATACTTTGACAATAGGGCTGGCCAAAGAAGTGGCTGAGGAAGGAATTCGCGTGAATGCGGTACGTCCAGGTTTTATTTACACTGATATTCACGCGAGCGGTGGTGAACCTGATCGGGTTGAGCGCGTCAAAGCGTTGGTTCCTATGAAGCGAGGTGGACAGGCGATTGAAGTTGCCAGAGCAATTTTGTGGTTACTATCGGCTGAGGCTTCGTATACAACAGGTTCTTTTATCGATGTTGCCGGAGGGAAGTAATCGCAGATAAATTCATGCAGGTAAAAGATGTTGTGATGTTGGGTCAATAGCCCAGCGTCGTCACTAACCCAGTGTTGTAGACTACAAAACCTTGATTTACGAGCTACTGAAACTATTAAGAATTTCCTAGTCAAAAGTCGTCGTTCGGGTGTCAGCAGATAAACTGACATCCAAACAGTCCTGTTGTTATCCGGCTCGATCGAGGTGAGCACTCGTCATTGATGCACTAGACCTCCGGCGTGAATCGCTGCGCGCAGAAGCCACGACTCACGCCTTCAAAAAAGCATTCAGGCCAGATATTGACTGAAGGGAGCAGATTCTGAACAAACGCATACAAACGGCAGCGATCGCCACCCTAACCTGTATTTTGATCGTTTTTGGGGCGCACTTGAGTGTGGCTCAAATGGACAATAGGACAGTGACGATCGACACAGGCCGCCTCGAAGGAGCCATAGCCAATCAGGTTCTGTCCTTCAAAGGCATTCCCTACGCTGCGCCCCCTGTGGGAGAACTGCGCTGGCGATCGCCCCAACCTGCTGCACCTTGGCAAGGAGTCCGTTCCGCTACGGCCTATGGCCACGACTGCATTCAACTGCCCTTGCTCGGTGACGCTGCCGCTAGCGGAGGTACAACCTCTGAAGACTGCCTGGTGCTGAACGTCTGGCGACCCACAGCGATCGCTGACGCCAACCTGCCTGTCTTAGTGTGGATTCATGGCGGCGGCTTTCTCAACGGCAGTTCTGCTGCCCCAATTTACGATGGCACGGCCTTTGCTGAAAAAGGAATCGTGGCCGTTAGCTTCAACTATCGCCTGGGTCGCCTGGGCTTTTTTGCTCATCCTGCCCTCACGGCTGCATCAGCGGCAGATGAACCGCTGGGCAACTACGGCTTGCTCGATCAGGTGGCCGCCTTGCAATGGGTACAGCGCAATATTGCCGCCTTCGGGGGCGACCCCAACCAAGTGACGATCATGGGAGAATCGGCAGGGGGCATTTCGGTAATGCACCATCTCACCTCGCCGCAGTCGCAGGGACTATTTCAGCAGGCCGCTGTGCTTTCGGGCGGCGGGCGCACCTTTTTAGTGGGGTTGCGAAACCTGAGCCAAGGCGCGCCAGAATTGCCCTCTGCGGAAGCCAGCGGCGTTGAGTTTGCCCGCAGTGTTGGCATCACAACCGACGGAGCCGAAGCCTTGGTAGCCTTGCGATCGCTGCCAGCAGAGCAGGTGAATGGCGACCTGAATATGGTAGCCTTGCTGTCAAAACCGCCGACCTATGCGGGTGGCCCTGTTTTTGATGGCAGCGTGATTACGGCCACCCCTGGAGAACTGCTTCAGCGCGGCCAAGCCGCTCAGGTGCCCCTGCTGATTGGCACCACCAGCGCCGATTTGCCAGTCACCTTTCCCCCTTTGGACAATCCCTTCTCATACTTTGGCGCAGCGGCTGAGCAGGCGATCGCGGCCTACAATCCCGATGGCACTCTGCCTCCGCAAGCGATCGTCACCTCGATTGCCGTAGACATCACCATGCATGAACCTGCCCGCTTTGTGGCTCAACAGATGGCGGATAATCCCGTCTGGCTTTATCGCTTTGGCTATGTGGCCGAATCTCTGCGGCCAGAGGTCACGGGAGCCGAACATGCCAGCGAACAGCCCTACCTGTTTAGCACCGTAGAGGCTCGCTATGGTGAGGCCGTTACTCCCAACGATCGGGAAATGGCGCGGCTGTTTCACACCTATTTTGCCAACTTTGCCAAGTCTGGTGATCCCAATGGTGCGGGGTTGCCTGCCTGGAATCCGTATAATCCGGACTTACCTGACCTGATGTATTTCACGTTAGACCAGGGTGCCGTCATGCAAGCCGACCCTTTGACAGCCCGCCTTGACCTGGTTGAGCGCGCTGCCGAGACAGAGCCATGAGGAATCGAGGAATGTCGGGGATACTAAATCCATCCTTCTTTGCGGCAAAAGGAGCACCTCCCCAACAAATTATCTACGACAGAATGCTGCAACAAGATAGCGTTCACATCGTTCACGCCTGTGTGGGTGAGACTGTGTTTCAAGAAGCGAAAAATCCCCTGCTAAAGGTCGCGATTCCATTTGGGCAAGCCTCCATTCATGCCTGTTGGCAAACAGCGGCAGGCCAGCAAAAGTGGCAGCATGTTAGGGCAGGGCATGTGTCTATTATGCCTGCGGCCATGCCCTACGAAACAAACTGGCAGTGTCGTGCAGAAATTCTGATTCTCTGCCTGCAACCCCAGCTACTGGCAACCCTAGCTGAAGAATTGGCTATGGGCGATCGCCTGGAAATCATCGAACATTGGACAGCCCATGATCTCCTGATTCAACAATTGGGTTTAGATCTGCGGGCTGAGCTGCAAAGAGGCTCCCCCTCTCTCCTGTATATAGACGCTTGCGCGATCGTTTTAGCAACGCATTTGTTGCGGCAATATTCCACAGCTCAGCCTTTAGCTCTCAAGCCCGTTGAGGGAATGACCCATGCCCGAACTGCCCAAATTAAAGCCTACATTCATGAAAATCTTGAATCAGAATTGTCTTTAGCTGAGCTGGCACAGGTCGTAAATATGAACCTCTACCGCTTTGCTCGTACCTTCAAGCAAACCTTTGGTATATCCCCCCATCAGTACGTGCTGAAACAGCGAATCGAGCGGGCAAGGTTTCTTTTGGCTCATACTGATCTGACGCTTCAAGCCATCAGCTATCAACTTGGCTTTTCGAGCCAAAGTCATTTCACTACGGCGTTTCGTCGAGCGGTAGGCGTCACTCCCAAAGCATTTCGAGCCGCTCAATAGATTTGCAGCGGTGATGTTCATTCGCCATCCTCTCGGCGGTTGCGACAAGATTTTGCAATAGCTACAAGAAACTGAAAGACAGCATCGCTATGGATGCCCTAACCTCTATGAGGTGAAGCATTGAAACCGTTTGACCTGTCATTAAAGAGGGAGGAGCCGATGAACCAAAAGGTTTGTGCGTTGGTCGGAGCAGGGGCAGGACTGGGGCTGGCGATCGCTCAGCGGTTTGGACGCGAAGGTTATCAGATTGCACTTTTAGCCCGTCGCCCAGAGGCACTTGCTGAGTACACAAAAACGTTAGGAGAGGTTGGCATTCAGGCCACTGGGTTTAGCGTTGATGCGGCTGATTCAGAGGCGATCGCGACTGCTTTTGCAGAGATGCAGCAAACCATTGGCGCACCCGATATCTTGATCTATAATGCCGCCCTGCTCAAGCAAGATGCAGTCCTCAGCCTGACGCCTGAAGCCTTAGTGCAGGGGTTCAAAGTCAACGTAGCAGGCGCTATCACCGCCATTCAACAAGTGTTGCCTGAGATGCAGAAGCATCAACGCGGAACTGTTCTACTTACAGGAGGTGGACTAGCGCTCTATCCTCATTCACAGTTTATTTCGCTAGGAATTGGCAAAGCTGCAATTCGCTACCTTGCCTTGGGTCTGGCAAACGAGCTGAGAGCCGACGGGATTCACATTGCTACCGTAACAATCTGTGGAGCGATCGCCCCAGGAACGAAATTTGATCCAGATGCAATTGCTGAAGTGTACTGGCAACTACAGACACAACCGCCTGATCACTGGCAAACCGAATATATCTATCAGTGAACATCTATCAGTGAGGAAAGATGAGCCACCATTTTGATTCGCCGGAATCTCGGCAAGACAGCCGGATCAACATCTGTGACATTTATTTATTCAATGCGGATACGCCCGAAGCGATCGTTGTCGTCATGACGATTAGCCCTTTGGCTGGGCTACTTTCACCCTTCACAGGCCAACCCCAGTGGAATACTTTTAGACCCGATACAGCTTACGAATTTCGCTTTGATACGAACGGTGATGCTAAATCTGATGTGATCTTTAGATTCATTTTCCAGGGAGATGCGACTCCCCAGACTTGGACACTCACCTACCTCAGTGGAGAAGAAGCGCGTGATCATTTTGCTACAGGTCGTGAACTAGGGTATGGAACCGTCGATGAAATCACGACAGTGACTCATCTAGGCCGGATTTGGACAGGATTGGCGGGCGATCCCTTCTTTCTAGATGCCGTTGCAGCGCGCGTTTTTCTAGATAAAGTTATTCAGAATCAAGCATGGGATGTGGAAAGCTTTAGTACCGGAGCTAGCACAACGGGGGCAACCAATGTTTTGGCGATCGTAGCAGAGATGCCCCTTGCTCTCATTTCAACGACTCCTTTTGGCTACTACGCCACAGTTTCAGCCAACGATCACGGACACTGGACACAAGTCAACCGCTGTGGCAAGCCGAATTTTGCCGCAACCTTCAATGACAATCCCGAAGGCTCGTTACTCTACAACACCACGGATCCAGATACAGATTTAGATAATTTTGCCCAACCCGTAATCCATCTAGTCACCCAAATTTGTAGTGTTATGGGCAGCACCGACCAACCTGCTATCTATGGTCAGAGAGTGGCAAACTGGCTATTCCCAGATTTGCTACCCTTTGATCCACAGCTTCCAGCCAGCTTTGATTTTGTGGGTATCAACGGACGTAGACTCCAAGATGATTTTGGTACGGTTGCATACACGTTGTTTTTCAACACCTTACTTCAAAACAAAGTGCCGCCCCCTGCCGATCTACGCACTGAATTTCCCTATGTGCCGATCGCCAGACCGCTACCCACAACCCCTGCCGTCAATGTCCCTAGCCGCCAAGAGGACTAAGCCACGAATCACCGTTTCCAGCCACCCTCAGCCGATCGCAGGCCAACCCTGGATGTCAGACCCTCACACCATCATGTCCCTAGAACTGAGAGCAGTATTGCCGCAAGATACTGAACTCCTGCTTGAGTTCATGGCAGGCTTTAACCAAGAAGAAAACATTGTTTTTGATGCAGAAGTTTACCGAGCCAGGGTTCATGCGGCTTTTCAATGTCCTCAGCTTGTAAAAATTTGGCTGATCGCTGTGGAGTCCTCTCCCGTAGGTTATGCCGTTTTAGCCTTTACGTTTAGCTTTGAGTTTGGGGGAATTCAAGCCACGATCGATGAGATTTATCTGCAACCAGCAGAGCGCCGTAAAGGCTTAGGAACATTAATTTTGCAACGTTTGGAGCAGGAAGCCAGCCATGCTGGAGCCAAAACGCTATGGGGAGATATTGCCGACGAAAAGCCGGGGTTGACCCTCTTCTATGAGCGTGCTGGGTTCGATCGTTACCCCTATCGCCCTTACAGCAAGCCGTTAATGACCTAGCATTTCCTCAGGGCGAACAAAGCGATCGAACTCCTCTGCGGTCAGCAAACCCAGCGCGATACAAGCCTCTTTGAGCGTTGTGCCTTCCAGGTGGGCTTTCTTGGCCGCTTTGGCAGCGTTGTCGTAGCCAATATGAGGATTGAGCGCTGTCACCAGCATCAGAGAATTGCGGAGAAACTGATCGATCTGGCTGTGATTGGGCTGAAGATCGACCACCAGATGCTGGGTAAAGGAATCAGAGGCATCTGCCAGCAGCCGGACTGAGTTGAGCAGATTAAAAATCATCACAGGCTTGAATACATTCAACTCAAAATTGCCTTGCGACCCCGCAATGGCGATCGCCGCATCATTCCCCATCACCTGAACGCACACCATTGTCATGGCTTCGCACTGCGTCGGGTTTACCTTTCCCGGCATGATGGAAGAACCCGGCTCATTTTCGGGCAGCAGCAGTTCACCCAAGCCGCATCGGGGGCCAGACCCCATCCAGCGAATGTCGTTGGCAATTTTCATCAGCGAGGCTGCCAGGGTTCTCAATGCACCGCTGGTGGCAACGATCGCATCATGAGCCGCCAAAGCCGCAAATTTGTTAGGCGCTGAAACAAAGGGCAGCCCCGTCTGCTGAGCAATGTTTTCGGCGACAAGCTGGGCAAATTTAGGGTGAGTATTCAATCCAGTGCCGACTGCTGTACCGCCGATCGCCAACTCATATAAGTCGGGCAGGCTGCTCTGGATGCGCGCCAGATCTTTGTCGAGCTGCGAGACATAGCCCGAAAATTCCTGTCCCAAAGTCAGGGGCACCGCATCCATGAGATGGGTTCGCCCAATCTTGATGATGGCTTGAAAGGCAGTGGCTTTATCGGCCAAAGCCTGCCGGAGCTGGGTCAGCTTGGGCAGCAGGTGATGGGTAATTTCCTCAACTGCGGCGATATGCATGGCTGTGGGAAAGGTGTCATTAGAAGACTGAGACATATTCACCTGATCGTTAGGGTGAATGGGAAGCTTGCTGCCTAATACCCCGCCAGCCAGATCGATCGCCCGATTGGCAATGACTTCATTGGCATTCATGTTGGTCTGGGTGCCGCTGCCCGTCTGCCAGATACGCAACGGAAAATGGTCATCGAGCGTCCCCGCAATCACTTCGTCAGAGGCGCGGACAATCAGCTGGGCTTTGTCTTCTGGCAATTTACCCAACTGCTGATTCACAACGGCTGCCGCCTTTTTGAGAATGCCGATCGCCCGAATCATTTCGCGCGGCATGGTGTCATGCCCAATGGCAAAGTATTTGAGCGATCGCTGCGTCTGTGCGCCCCAGTAGCGGTCGGCAGGGACGTCGATCGCACCCATGCTATCGGTTTCGGTGCGGGTCGCCCTATGGATCGAATCAGCCGTCATGAATTGAACTCCTTGAAAGGGTATGCAAGCAGAGATTAAACCTCAAAATGTCTGTACTTTTAGGAGATTTTTGTAGGTGCGCGGAGCGCACCTACAAAAATCTCCTCGTCCTAACATCAAAATATCAGCGGAATCAGCTTTTTGACCCGTTGTTGATAGGCGGCATAGTCGGGATGACGATCGCTCAGCCAAGCCTCTTCTCGACTGGCCTTGTAGTTCAGCAGCACAGACAGCGCCAGCACAGCCGCCAAGTGAGACAGACTCAACTGACCGATCGCATAGCCTAGCTCAGCCAAGAGAATGCCGCTATAGAGCGGGTGACGCACGATGCCGTACAGGCCAGTCTGCACAAGCTGCCCATCTTGTTTGGGATAAGGCAACGGTGTCAGATTGGCTCCTAGATCAAGCAAAGCCTTAATCATGACAAAGGTTGCCGGGAGACAAAGCAGTAGGGCGATCGCCCACAGCCCATATCGC
This sequence comes from Coleofasciculaceae cyanobacterium, assembly GCA_036703255.1. Taxonomy (GTDB): domain Bacteria; phylum Cyanobacteriota; class Cyanobacteriia; order Elainellales; family Elainellaceae; genus Drouetiella. Next base: position 39,952 of record DATNPL010000052.1, on the reverse strand, counting down.
ACGGGCGGCAGCACCATCAGTCCCTCAGGACGATAGACAGGCAAAAGGACAAAGCCAATCATCAAAACGGCCTGCATCAGCAGCAAATACTCGCCTCGTTCACCTTTCCAACTTTCCAGGCTAAATCCCCAGTTCGACATCAGTTTCATGACGATAGCTCTCCATCCGAAGTGTTAGGGCAGCAGTCGCTCTCTTGAAATTACGAATTTGGCTCCATAGCTGTTTCGGGGAGATCGACAATACAGATTCTAACAGCGCACTCAGCAAAGCTTTTCCCGTCTTTTAGCATTGTGGACAAACTCGAAAAAGCCGAGTAGAGCGGCAATTTCTCCTGTAAGATGCTCCGATAAAGGCGCAACCAGGAAGGCAACAGCGACCAAAATCCGTCTTGGTGTTGATATGCACCTGTTGTTGATATGCACCACAAAATCTGTCTTGGTCGTCGTCACGAGCATACTCTCGGTTTTTAGCTGCACTCCAAACCCCGTTTTATCAAGGGTGAGTACAACATACCTGATTGCGTCCCCGCTTCTTTGCTTGATACAGCGCTTCATCCGCTAGGGCAATCAGCATGGTGGTGGAAGCAGTAGAAGCAGGAATAGTACTGGCAACGCCCAAACTGAGCGTAACGTGCTGCCCAACACCAGAGTTGGCATGGACAATCTTTAACGCCTCCACTTCAGCACGAATCTTCTCTGCGACTGCGATCGCCCCTTTGGTGTCGGTGTTGGTAAGGATCACGGCAAATTCTTCACCCCCATAACGAGCGACTAAATCGGTTGGGCGTTGCGCGGCACGATTAATGGCTTTTGCCACCTGTTGGAGGCAGTGATCCCCAGTTTGATGCCCATACGTATCGTTGTAGAGCTTGAAACAGTCAATGTCACACAGAAGCAAGGAGACAGGCTGGTGTGCCCGTGCCATTTGCAACCAAGTCGTGTCAAGATGCTCATCAAACCGACGACGGTTTGCAATGCCCGTTAAACTATCGAAGGTGGCTAAATGCTGTAATTCTTGATTCGCTCCCTGAAGCCGATCATAGAGTTCGGCTTGCTGAATCGCGATCGTCAGTTGGGTGGCTAAGGAGGTCAGTAAATCAATCTCAAAAGACTGCCAAACTCTGGGTTCGCTACAGTGATGAGCAATCAGCAAGCCCCAGAGAGCGTTTCCCTGCATCAGTGACACGACAAGCTTTGCCTTTACCTGTAGCTGATCGAGAAACTCCACGAGACAGGGCGTTACCCTTTCATTTTTGGCATCGGCAATGGCACGAATCCGCCCCTGTTTATAGAGTTCGTGGTATTCCGTAGGAAACACTTCGGCTGGAAAAGTACGCCCTAAAATGGGTTCCCATTCAGGTGTCACGGCCTCACTAACAGCACTGCCTGTGCCATCGGTCCAGAGGCGGTAAATGAGTACGCGATCGCAGCCCAAAAAATGGCGCACTTCAGTCACAGTTGTGTTGAGGATATCCGACAACCTCAAGGACTGGCGAATACGTTGAGCAATTTGGATCAACAACCGCTCACGTTCGGCTTGTTGTCGAGCCGCTTCTTCTACCTGCTTACGTTCTGTAATGTCTCGTTGGACAGAAATCCAATGCGTGTACCACCCTGTTTCATCAGCCACAGGAGCAATATTCAGCTCGACCCAAAACTCAGACCCATCCTTACAGTAATTAATCACTTCCACTCGCACGGGTTGCCATTGCTTGAGTGCTGCCCGAATTTTTGCCAGGGCTACCCGATCGGTTTTAGGGCCTTGAAGCATCCGTGGCGTTTTGCCCAGAATTTCCTCCAGACTGTAGCCGCTCATTTGAGAGAAGGCTTGATTGACGTATAAAATCCGAGGGCCAGGTTCATTCACAGGCTCAGCTTCAGTAATGAGAACGGCATCATTGGCATTAATGACGACAGACTCCAACAACCGGAGCTGATGTTCCGCTTGCTTGTGCGGCGTAATGTTGCTTAAGAGGCCAACCAAGCGCTCAATCGTGCCGTCAGTCCCTCGCTTCACCAAGCCCCGCACCCGCACCCAATGATAGGTGCCATTGCGATGCTGTAGTTGATGCTCACTGACAAACTGCTCATTGACTCCCTGTAGCGTCTGCGTTAACAGATAGTCATTGATGTGAGTTTTGACTTGCGCCTGTGTCTGAGGATGCACTCGCTGCCACCACTCTTCGATACAATCGCCAAGCTCAAACTCTTCATAGCCCAGCAGCGCCTTCCATCGAGGAGAGAAGTAAACCTGTTGAGTTCTGAGATCCCAATCCCAAAGCCCAGCATTCGTAGCGTTGAGGGCTAGCGTATACCGCTCTTCATGCAGCTGGAGCGCTGCTAGCAGTTGCGTTTGAGCGACCGCAACGCTCAGGTGATCAATTAATTGTTTGAGGAGTTCAAGCTCAAAGGTGGACCACTGCCGGGGTTGCTGACCCTGATGAACGACCAGCAACCCCCAAAGCTCTGATTGCAGCAGAATGGGCACAGCCAGCTTAGCTCTAACCGTCACCTGCTGGAGCAGTTCGATCGGGCAAAGCGTCATCAGAGACCGTTCAGTATCTTCAATGGCTTGAGTATAGCCCTGACAGTATTGTTGATAAAGCTCGGATGGAAGCACTTCTGACGGAAAGGTTTTTCCTAGAACAGAGGGGTAAAGAGCATCAACGGATTCGGCAATGGTGCTCCCGGTTCCATCCGCCCGTAGTCGATAAATCAACACCCGATCGCACACCAGCAGTTTCCGCACTTCTGTAACGGTCGTCTGAAGCATTTCCTCCAGGTTTAACGCTTGATAAATCTTGAGTGTGATTGATGCTAATGCTTTGAGGGATTGATTTTGATGCTTTAGATTCTGTTCAATCTGCTGGCAGTTTGAATGCTTAAAATTTAGATTAAACATAAACGCTCGCTCTTCCCTTCATGATGAATAGCCCTTTCCAGGAGCAAAAACCGCTTTCCTACTCCTAAGCTTGGAAATGTGGCATTGAGATGCTGCCATTTACCCAGGTGCCAGTTCAGTAGTTGTGATTTTGGGGGGAGTTTTGAGTGGAAAGGTTGTCGGGTGGCTGATGAGATAGCCTTGAACAAAGGTTGCGCCTCGCTGTCGCAACCAGTGGAGTTCTGCGGGTGTTTCAATACCTTCCGCGATCGTCTGAATATTGAGATGGCTGGCAATCTCCAAAATCTTTTCAGTGACGAATGCCTTGTAAGGATCGGCCTGCACATTGCGAATTAAATCCAGGTCAAGCTTGATGAAATCTGGGCGGAGCTGGTGCAGCAAGTTAAGGTTAGAGGCTCCTGCACCAAAATCATCTAGCGCTACGCGAAAGCCTGCTTCCCGGTAAACGCTGAGAATCCCTTTGAGATGGTCAATATCTTGAGGTTGATTCGATTCAACCACCTCAAAGATAATTTGCTCATGGGAAATGTCGGCTTCATCGATCGCCTGCATTGTGGTACGTAAGCAGGAAGTCGGATCATAAATGGATGTAGGAGCAAAATTGATAAAAATATGCTCTTTAATTTGGTGACGCATGGCTTCACGAATAGCCGTGCGTCGAGCAATTAAGTCAAGCTGCACCAGAATACCTGCTTCTGTTGCCAACGAGAAAATTGGACCCGGAGCAATGAAGCTGCCGTCCAGCGCAACGCCACGGAGCAAGGCTTCCTGACCGAATACTACCGAGGTATCTTCAGTAGACACAATGGGCTGAAACTGGCAAGTAAACCGATCGCTTGCTAGCAGGTCGAGTAGCCAGCCTGACTGATTGAGGCGAGTCAGACGAGCTAGAGAAATCGTGCGCGCACAATCCCGCAGTTGCGGGGCGCTTGCATGCTCCATGAACAGAGCCTGCGTGTTTTTCAATTCATTAGAGGTTAATATTCCAGCTAAGGTACTGACACAACTTGCCGTCTGCGTCGCCTCTAACTGGATGGCAAGACATTGTCCCTCTTCTTTAAGTTCATAGTTTAAGTCTGCTTTACGCAAGTAGTGCAGAACCTTGGTTAGACTATGACCCGAAGGAAACCAAAGGTAGAGTCTTCCCATGCCTTCGACCTTTGTCGGCAGGGTTTCACAGTAGACACAACTATTGGAAAGTTGGGTACATTTCATCGATCAGCTCCGTTGAGTAATGAATCACGCAGAGGGGTTGCCAATCAACAACCCCGCCGCAAGCAGCTGGGTGTGGAACCCGTTTTGCTTGTCAGCTAATGGCTGACAAGGCAAGCTTGAAGTTTTGCTGCAAAGCAGCGGGGAATTTACCCTCGCTAGATTAAACCAGCACGCAATTGCTACTTTTAGTATTCCCTCTGAACTTGCCATATGCTCGGTAGTGCTTCAAAGAATCGTTGGAGCAGCAATCAAGTGCTTTACCGTTGGGTTTCAGCCTCATCTCTCTTGGCGTACAAATTTTTCCGAATTCTGAGGTGACCCTTCTAATACCAATTTAAGCCCAAACAGCGCGGCTCTTAAAAAATATCTGTCCTGTTTGGGCTTTAGATTTGGTATTAGCCTGAAATGGTTTTAAATCAAATTGGAGATTGCGGATAACTTTCGGTGGATTCCCGAATACCAAGCTCAGATCGTGCATGTCCGCATCTGGGTTTGCAGATTAGTTTGTGTCAGGAGAGAAATATTGCATCAAGAACCTCCCTTCAAATTCAATAGCAAAGCGATTTAACGCCACCTTCCAATCTCGAATGGGCATCGTTTTTTAGAGCTATTGGCGATCGCCAAGTATCGTCAGTAAAGAAGCAGTAGACTGCGCCTCGCTAGGCTGGCTTAACGTCGTAAGAGAGCTGAACAAGACCTGAGTCGTAGCGCTGGCAATGTGTCAGGTTGAGAGATGAAGGAGCGATCGCATTTGCAAACAGAGGAATTCCTTCACCAAGGATGGTGGGATGAATAGAAAGAATGATTTGATCCACGAGTTGATGGCGCATGAAGTCACGAATTAAAATAGATCCACCCGCCAACCAAATGTCTTTGCCCTCAGAACTCTGTAGCCTCTTAACCAAAGACGTCACATCTTCCGAAATAAATTCAACGTTTTGATCTGATGTGCGATCGGAATTTCTCGTAAAAACGTAAGACTTCTTACCCACATAAGGATATTCGCCAAGGGTCAAGATTTGTTCGTAGGTTGTCCTGCCCACAAGAACCGCATCAATACTTTCTAAGAATGGTGTGTACCCATAATCTTGATCCGCAAATAGCCAATCAATTTCACCCGAAGGCCGAGCAATATAACCATCTAAACTCGATGCAATAAACAGCACAACTTTGCGCATGGTAATCCTCCATTCTTATAGAGCTTATTTGAGATCTTTTATAATTAAGAATTAGGTGCTCCAACTTAGAGGATGTTTGAAAAGTCCAACTATGGGTAGCAAAACGTTTCAGATCCCCCCTGCCCCCCTTAAAAAGGGGGATTTTGAATTCATTTCCCCCTTTTTAAGGGGGGCAGGGGGGATCAACAGGTGCCTAAAATCACAGCCGACCCCTTTTCAAACATCCTCTTACCTAATTTAGATGTCATGCCCTATTCCAGCGACCTCACTGATGCAGGATGGAAAATCTTTGAATCCCTGCTGCTCGAAATTTTACCCAAGAAAAAAACTCGTCCTTCCAACTGGACAAAATGAGAAATCGTCAATGGAATCCTCTATCAACTGAAAAATGGCTGTAATTGGTGTGACTTGCCGAGAGACTTTCCTCCTTATTCAACATAGGGCGAATGCATTCGCCCAGTTGTCTATTGGCACATTTGACGAATGCGCTTGAGCAAGTTTATCCGCAGATCATGACGAAAATCCGATTTGAGTTGTCAACCAAGCCCTCGAAGCCAGAAAAGGCACAACAAGGCAAGTCTGGATTTGTCCCAGCGATCGCCCGGTGGGTAATGGAGCGATCGAATGCTTGGATGGAGCGAGGAATGTGTCGGGGGCGCTAATCGGCGTCTGGATCGGCTGATTCAATCTATCTCCAGATAGAATTTGGTAAAGCTCCTGCCCAATTTGTTCGATCGCCCCATGAGTGATTCCTCTGAGCAACGGCCTTCTGAATCGAATTTGTATGAATACGATGTGTTTATCTCTTACAGCACTCAAGATCAGTGGGTGCGGGGAGAACTGCTGCGACGGTTGGAAGATGCTGGGTTGAAGTGCTGCATTGACTATCGAGATTTTCGGCTAGGAGCGCCTGCTATTTCAGAGCTGAAACGGGCTGCTACCACGAGCCGCAAAACGCTGCTGGTGCTAACTCCCAATTATTTGCAAAGCAAATGGACAGAGTTTGAGCGCTATCTGCTTCAGACTCCCGATCCGCTGAATAAAGAGCTGCGGCTGATTCCTTTGCTCAAAGAATCCTGTGAGCTTCCGCCTGACATTGGCTATTTGACTTATCTCAATTTCATTGACCCAGACGATCCGATCTTTGCCTGGACGCAGCTCTTGACGGCACTGGGCAAACCCCCAGCGGCAACGCCACCCCAGGAAAATACGCCCAGACAATGGCTGTTGGCTCACCCCTACGGGATGCCGCCCCACTTCACCGGACGAGTTGCCGAACGGCAGATGCTCAGCGATTGGCTGAATCAGGACAGCCAGCCTTTGCTGGTGCTGCGGGCGTTGGGTGGGTTTGGCAAAAGTGCCCTGACTTAGTACTGGCTGCTGCATGATGTTAACCGTCAGCAGTGGCGGCAGGTAGTGTGGTGGAGCTTTTATGAGCCGCAAGCAGATTTCAACGCTTTTCTGCGGGAAACGTTAACCTATTTGATGCGTCAGGAGCCTAGAGAGATGCCGCCCCGACAGCAGCTAGATCGACTGCTAGACCTGCTGAGTCAATCGCCCATATTGCTGGTAATGGATGGGTTTGAGCGAGAGCTGCGCGCCTATAGCGGCATGGGAGCCGCCTACCAAGGGGATGAGGTTGAACGAACGGAACACCAAACCGATCACGACTGCATCAATCTCTATGCTGAACAGTTTCTCCGCAAGCTATCCAGTCTGCCGCATCTGCGGGGCAAGGTGCTGACGACGACTCGCCTGCGACCGCGTCCGGTGGAGCTGACAGGCGGAGATTTGCTGCAAGGCTGTCGAGAAAAAGAGCTGACTCAGATGCAGCCTGCTGATGCGGTGGCTTTCTTTCGCAGTCAGGGCATCCGAGGCAGTCGCACCGAGATTGAAACAGCCTGTGCGGATTATGGCTATCATCCCCTCAGCCTGCGGCTGCTGTCGGGGCTGGTGGTGAATGATTTTCGTAATCCGGGTGATATCAAAGTTGCCCAACGGCAGGATCTGACAGGTGGTTTGGTACAGCGGCAGCATCATGTGCTGAAGCAGTCCTATCAAACCTTGACCGACTCCCGGCGACAGTTGCTCAGCCGCATCGCCTGTTTCCGCAGTCCAGTAGATCTGAACATTCTAGAGGCAATTACCAAGCCTCCTGCCTCGCCCGAACCCGAACCCCGAAAACCAGGCTGGTTCGATCGCCTCTTCAATCGCTTCCCTAAACCCGCTTTAGAAAAGAGAACAGAGCCAAAAGCCTATTCCATGCAGCAGCTACAGGCAGACCTGCAAGACCTGATCGATCGCGGACTCCTGCACTACGATCGCTCCAACCAACGCTTCGACCTGCACCCGATCGTCCGTCGCTATGCCTATGACTGCATGGGCAACCTAGAACGTACCAGTGCCCACCAGCAATTGCGAGACTACTTTGCTGCCGTGCCAGCCGTAGAACAGGTGCAGACGCTAGCCGATCTGACTCCGGTGATTGAGCTGTATCACCACATGGTGCGATCGGAACAGTATGACGAAGCACGGGAGTTGTTTCGCGATCGCATCAACAAAGCAGCCTACTACCAACTCGGAGCCTACGCACTCCAGATTGAACTGCTGCGTGCCCTCTTTCCCCAAGGCGAAGACCATCCCCCGCAGCTCCAGGATGAGGGTGATCAAGCCTGGACGCTGACCGCGTTGGCGAATAGCTACAGCCTCAACGGTCAGCCCGCGCAGGCGGTGCCGTTGTTTGAGCAACAGATTGCGATTCGAGAAAAGCAGGGGGATAAGAAAAATTGGGCGGTCGGTCTGGGAAACCTGGCTTACATGGCACAACTCCCGATCGGTGCCCTGCAAGCGGCTGAAGCCAACCTGCGCCGCGCGATCGCCCTTTGCCAGGAGATTGAGGACGAGTTTCAAGAAGCGAATGGGCGTGCAGAATTGGGACAACTGCTGGCTTACCGGGGAATGGGGGCAGAGGCAGAAGCAGCGTTAGACAGGGCTTTAGAACTGGATGAGACGGGAAATTTTGTTCAGGGTCAAGGCATTGGCTGGGCTTATCGAGCCTTGAGTGCCCTGCTACAAGTGCGGATAGGGAATACTCAGGCAGCAGCAACAGCACTGGCAGCGGCTGAGCGATCGCTGCAGCTGGCTGATGAGACAGCTCGTACTATTCATCCTGTTGAACGAGACTATGTGCGATCGCACTGGTTACTGGGAGCCGCCCACCGAGTCAACGGCAATCTGGAGCAGAGCGACAACCACCTGAGCGAAGCCCTGAACCGTTGCCGAGCGATTAACTTAGTGGAGGCAGAAGCCAATATTCTGCTAGATCTAGCCCGGTTACGCGTAGACCAAGGGCAACCCGAAGCAGCACTGCGGCTGGCAGCAGAGGCAGAGGCGATTGCAGAGCGCAGCGGCTATGTGCTGCAAGGCGCAGATGTGCAGCTATTTCTGGCAGAGCAGGCGCTAGCGCGGGGCGATCGTCCAGAGGCGTTGAAGTATGCCCAGAAAGCGCGGCAGTTAGCCACCTGCGACAGCGGCGAGTATACCTACAAAGTCACTTACGAAGCGGCAGGGCGGCTGTTGCAGCAGTTGAGCTGAAGCCAATCGCAAGGTCTAGAATTGAGTAGCCTTCAGGTTTCGATCGCCCTATGCAATCTCCCCAAACCGAACCGACTCCCGTTAGCCCAACGCCCAGTTCAGGTGGCTACAAGGTAGATTTCTATGCCTGGACACAAGCACAAGCCCAACTTCTCCGGCAGCAGCATTGGAGCGAGCTTGACTTGCCCCATTTAATCGAGGAAATTGAATCATTGGGAAAACAGCAGCGGTCAGAACTGCGAAATCGTTTGAGTGTCTTAATTGCACATTTGCTGAAATGGCACTATCAACCGCAGCGACGCAGCCGGAGTTGGATAAACACCCTTCGTATCCAGCGGCTCGATACATTAGACCTGCTCAAAGACAATCCTAGCCTCAAGCCATACCTTCAGACAGAGCTGCAAAATTTTTATCAGAGGGCAATAGCGCTAGCCGCTGGAGAAACCGACTTGCCTTTACAGACATTTCCGCCCAACAATCCTTATACGCTAGAAGAAATTTTAGACGATCGCTTCTATCCCGGTGAACCCGCACCAGACGATCTCATGGAGTAGACGCTCAATTATCCGCTAGCTTTCTCCGCAGCGATCGAATTGCATGACTCGTCCCGCGATCGCCAGTCATTTGCAGACACTCTAAAATCATCCCGGCAACATCTACACCAGGGAAATAGTGGCTGCTTTTTTGTAGAACATAAGCATCATTTTCTCCGTCATTTTGCAGAGCGTAAATTTCGAGCTGATTATTTTTGAATAGCCAAACTTCGGGTACCCGATACGGTAAATAATCGGTTACGTCCATGTAGCTCGTGACATCAATTTCAATAACCAAATCAGGTGGCGGATCAATACGCCAATCTATGCGATCTTTGCCTGCGATCGCCGCCCAGTTGTCAATGTAGAAACAGTAGTCTGGCTCAATTCCCCGCACTTCTGGCAAATCTATAGTAATAGGGGTAAAGGCTGTATAGTCCTGCTCCGAATGATCAAGCAAAACCTTAGCAACCTCTGAAATTATGTCTGCTTGTCGTCCGTGCTGAGGTAGAGGGGACATTAACAAAATTTCTCCAGGTCGATACTTAATCCGGGGAAGCTGGCGATCGCCCAACTGCTCCACTAGCGCCCGGTAGTCTTGCCAACTGCCGGATAGCCGCACAACTGTGCCTGGAGGGAGGTGAATCTTCTCAGGTGTAATGACTGCAAACATAGGATTCACCTCCAGCTTTACTGTCTTTCACTGACTGTAGCGCTATTTCTCACGCAGAATCATCTCTCGAATCTGCTGAGCGGTCGCCGGAGCCAGCAAAACGCCATTGCGGTAATGCCCTGTTGCCAGCAAGACATTGCTGTAGCCCGTGAGTGGCTCAATAATCGGGGCAGGGCGATTGTACGGACGCGGACGTAAGCCTGACCAGGTTTGCAAAATTTGGGCTTCAGCTAAGGCAGGACAAAGGGCGATCGCCCCTTGCCAAACCTCCTGAAGACGATCGCGCTCTGCCACAACTTCTCCAGCATCCGTGGGAAATTCTACCGTTGCCCCAACCCAATACTCCCCGTTCCCCAGCGGCACAATATGAATATCTTCTCCCGTCACCACAGGCTGAAAAGCGCGATCGCCCAGCGGTAACGGCAAACGCACCCGTAGGGCTTGACCGAGCACCGGGCGAACTTCCAGCGGCTGCGGAGACATTTGAGTCAGCGCTGTCGAGCCTAAACCCGCCGCAATCACCACCCAATCGGCAGAAAAGCGATCGGCCTGAGTTTGAACAGCTTGACAGGTTTTCTGCTCTAAGCCGTTAAGGGCAAATTCAAAATCTTTCGCTTCTCCATTGAAACGAAAAGTTACGCCGTTTTGCTGACTCGCTTTGACCAAAGCCAGCGTCAGCGCCGTGGGATCAACCTGAGCATCTTGCGGCGAATAAATTGCGCCCGTGACGCGAGGGTTTACGACTTGAGGGCAGCAAGCCTGAAGGCGATCGCGCTGCCAAATTTCTAGCGACCACCCCTGAGCCTGACGGGTGGCTTGCAAAGCCTGCCAGCCTGCCAAATCTTCACTCTCAAAACAAAGCTTGACAATCCCCTGGGGGTTATGCGGCACCTTGAGGGCGATCGCCTCTAGCTCCGGCAGCAACGTAGCGTAGCGCTGAAGGCTAGACTGCCGCATCGCCCAAGCTCTGCCTTTTGTCTTGTGGCTAATCACGCCCATCAAAACGCCCAACGCAGCTCCGGTAGAGGCTTGGGCAGGAGGCTGGCGATCGAGAACCGTAATTTCTAAGCCCGAAACCTGGCTGAGTTCGTAGGCAATCATCGCGCCTACAATTCCACAGCCAATGATGACAACTTGCTGCATAGGTTGGGGCAAATGGAGAAGGTTTAGTTTGACTTGGCATATGCCAAATCAAACTAAACCTTGAAAACTAAATGCCGAGCGCAGCTCGGCACTTCAAAGAGCTGGTTTATTCAATCCAAGACCCTTAGGAAGGAATCTGGCTCAAGAAGGCGTCAAAATCCTTCAAGGCTTCGTTGTAGTTCCTCAAGGCTTTGGGAATATCTCGCGTCTGCGCTGCTTCATCGATCACATTCAAATGACCAAAGACATCTTTAGCAGCTTTCAAGGCGCTGGCTTGAGCATCGGGCACTAAGGTGCGCGCGAGGCGAGCCATCTTAGCCCGCAATTCGCCCAAAGGGCCATGAATAAACGAACTCACATTTACCCAATCATTAGCCTGAATCAGGGGAGGTAGCTGGAGCAAGCTATCGCGCAACGCCTGAATATCTGCCGCAGACTTCTGGATTTGCTCCAGTTGCAGATCGGAGTAGAGCGGCCCTTTCGCTACTGGCGTCGGGCTACCACAGCTAACCAGAAAGGTGGTTACTAGCACCAAACACAAAGTCACAATCCGTCGAAAACGTCCCATACCCAAGACCGTCATCCCTTCTTACGCAACACCTTCAAAATATTAACCTTTTGGGTTTGCGAATGCGCCGCGACTTGCCCATCACTTGCCCACTACTTGCCTAAACTACCCATGCGGTTGAGCGGCCAGAACCGGAAGGCGGCTCTACCAATGATCTCGCTGCGGGGTACAACGCCCCATTTGCGGCTATCACAGCTATTGTTGCGGTTGTCGCCCATCATCAAGTACGAGTCAGGTGGAACGATTTCGGGGCCCCAAGGATCGCGCGTCGGTTCTGCCGTGTAGTCTTCAGGCAAGGGCTGGTCATTGATCAACACCCTGCCGTCTCTCACTTCAACCTTATCTCCCGGCAGGCCAATCACCCGTTTGATAAAGGCATCCTTTTGCTTGCTGGGGTTAGGAATACCCTGACAAATCTCTGAAACGTTATCAGGCGGCCAAAAAACCACAATATCCTCTCGCTCAGGGGGGTGGAGCAGATAGGAGATTTTTTCTACCATGAGGCGATCGTTAACGGCCAGCGTTGGCACCATTGACTCCGAAGGAATGTAGCGCGCCTCTGCCACAAATTGGCGGATGCCCAAAGCCAGGATTAAGCTTAGTCCGATCGTCTTGGCAGCCTCTACCCAACCATTTTCGGGCTTGGGCGGCGGCTGTTTGGCTGGCTTGGGCGCTGAGCTGCCGTTGTCTCCGAACGGCTCAGTCGGTTCTGAGGTACCGGACAGAAACGGATCACCTAGATTGGGAGAAGAATTTTGGTCAGGATTCGTAGACATCGGTTGCTTTAGGTATCAGCTCCATGCTGGGCTTCAGAATTAAACAAGATACGATCGAACGGCGCGCATGGCTCAGGTTAGAGGTCAGGTCGTTTTATGCTTTGAACATCAACAATTCAGAACATCAAAGCTGTAAATGAAGATATTAGATGCAGCCCATAAAAACCTAATCCCTGACAGCCAAACAGTATGGTAATTCTGTCATACGATACTACGCTAGAAGAAATTCGTGACTTAATTTGCTACATTCGCTGAATCGAGCCGCTGAATCGGGTTGCCTAAGTCTAAATCTCAACCCAGCTAAACCCACACCCAGTTTCAGCAAAATTTCAGCCCAATTGTTTTTTTGCCCTCTCTTATTTACAACTCGTCCATTATGACTGTTTCTACCTCTTTGTTGATTCGCTAGGGGCGCATTCTCCAGCCGAATGGAGAGTTTTGGGTAGAAGATGTAAGCGGTGCGCGATCGCCAGATTATCCAGGTTGCCCCCGAAATTCGAGCTGCGGCAATGGCAGAATCAGATGCGTCATCAACCCATCAGGAAGTTGACGCAACCAGGCTAACTTTGTTGCCGGGTGTGGATTGATCCCCAGGTGCATTTTCGTGAGCCAGGGCTGGAGGGCGCATCTGGCAGTTGGGGCAGCCCTTGGTCGATCAGGAGGCCGCGCTCGAAAAAATCTTTGCTCCTGGCTATGACGCCGATCTCGTGCTGGTAGGGGCAAATTGTCTACGCTCGCGGCAAGCTCAACACGGCTATGCGGGGGCAAGCGCTGACGTTTACACCGGGGGCAGTTTAACCAGCAGAGCCACCCACATATCGGGCGGTTCTGCATAGTAGGCAATCTGCTCGACTTGGTAGCGTACCGATCGCCCCTCTTCTTGCAGCAAAAGATAGTCCCCTGGCTTCACGCCCCTGCCCTGAGCCGTCATCGCCCAGCGATCGCCCTCCGCAGCCTCCAGCACATAATGCTGCCCGTTTACCCGGCGGGTATAGTTGTGGGTTTTATGTTTCACCCTGCCCAGCCGATTGTTCTCGGAGATAAATGCCTGACCCTGAACGGCTGACAATGCCTGACCACTGCACCTGCTTTTGCTGACTGCGGCGATAGGAGAAAAACAGATCAGGGCTTTGGTAGGTGCAGTAGGGGGCGATCGCAATCTGTTCGGGGCCAATTCCTAACTGCTCTAGCTGGAGCTGGTTCACTCGTCGCACATCAAGCCTCGCTCTGCCTGGATGGGCATCTGGCAAAATCGGGCTATGCGGCAACTGCTCCAAGACAGCCACCATCCCCTCTGGTGAGTCTGTCTGGAGCGGCTCTGGCAAAAGCAGCTCTGGCAAAATCGTGGAGCCAACCTGCGCTGCTACGGTTTTAGAGACCTGATAAACCTCCCCCGCGATCGCCGGGCCTAGAGCAATCCGCAAATGCTGGAGCTGGCTTCCTTGGGCTTGCAGACGAGCGATCGCTTTGGGCAAAATTTTCAGCGCTGTGCCCCGCCAGCCTGCATGAACGGCTGCTACCTGTCCGGTTTCCACATCGGCAATTAGAGCTGGCGTACAGTCGGCTGAGCAAACCCAGGTGGCCTGATGGGGGCAATCGCTAAAGACGCCATCAGCATCTGGGAAGGTGGCCTGTTCAGCGTTTTCTGCCGCAGCCGTCTCAATTTCAGCGGCGCTCAACACACCGTTTCCATGCACCTGCTTGATGCGGTAAACCTGTGCGCTCGGCTGCAACACATCAACCAACTCAGCAGGCGATCGTGCCCAATGTCGCGTAAAAAATCCATGTTGCCAGCCTTGCAACAAGCTACAGGTCAGATAAGACGGGGGCTGTTCGTCTGGCTGATTTTCACTTGGCTGATTTTCAGTCTGCCAGTTCCAGGTATGCATAACATCAAGATGTAGTACGAACTGATGTACTATAAAACAGCGGATCTTAGGATGAGACTCACTCTATGTAGTTTTGCAAAGAGAGTTTGCCCTGTGGAAAAATCGTCTTTTTCTGTGGAAAGATCTGGGGATAAGTCAGGCAGAACTCTGGCTTGCTCGGGGAGAAGACTTCACTCATTTGAATCATCTGCAAAAGAATATCATCTTTTCTCGATTTATCCACAGCCTATCCTCGCTTCAACGCCACGCTCTGTCAGCATTTCCCGTCTTTTCCACATTTTCCACAGGCTCTACTACTATATAGATCTCTTTAAAGTTATCTCTAGATATAAGAACGCTCTAAGATTTTTGAGGCGCGATCGAGGATTAAAAAAAAGAAATTCAGATCTAATTGAACGTTCTGGGATAACGGTGTTAGGATTTGCTTCCAAGAAAGGTGCGTCTAAAATGCATAGCTCGACTTTATTTTCGGTAGTACGCTCCGCACCTAGATTTCGCCCCGGTTTTCAGTTCGCTTGTCCTGCTTCAGTTCTCCTCTAGCTTGCCGACTTAAGATTCCTCCGCTGCTGTTTCACCCTTCTCGTGCCTTCCTCCCATGAAATTGACCTGCGCCCAAAGTGAACTGAATGCCCATTTGTCTATCGTCAGTCGGGTGATTCCCTCGCGCCCAAGTCATCCTGTCTTGGCCAATGTTTTGCTTGTGGCGGATGCAGACAGGCAGCAAGTCCGGCTGACGGGGTTTGATTTGAGCTTGGGGGTGCAGACGAGCTTTGGAGCGCAGATTGAATCTGAAGGAACGCTGACACTCCCCGCCAAGCTTTTGGGCGACATTGTTTCGCGCCTGCCCGATGGCGAAATTGTTCTCGAAACCAGCAGCGAAGATACGTTGGTTTCCATCACTTCGGTTTCAGGCAAATATCAAGTGCGGGGCATGGGAGCCGAAGAATTTCCTGAACTGCCCACCGTAGATGATGGGCAAGTGGCGCATCTGCCTGTCGATGCGCTGATTGAAGGACTGCGAGGGGCGCTGTTTTCTACTAGCACAGACGAAACAAAACAGGTGCTGACGGGGGTTCATATCTCGGCAGAGACAGATGGCTTGGAGTTTGCGGCGACGGATGGACACCGTTTGGCAGTTGTGCAGACGATCGATCCGGAGACAGAGGCGGCTGAGCCAGTCGAAGAGCTGAAGTTTAACGTCACCGTTCCCGGCAAAGCCCTGCGTGAGCTAGAGCGGATGCTGATGCTTAACGCCACGAGCGGCGCGATCGCCGTTCGGTTCGATCCCGGTCAGCTAGTGTTTGAGTGGGCAAATCAGCGCTTGACGAGCCGCTTGCTTGAGGGACAGTATCCCAACTATCGCCAGCTCATCCCACGCCAGTTTTCTCGGCAGATCACGGTCGATCGCCGTTCCTTTAGCGGTGCCCTAGAGCGAATTGCCGTGATAGCCGACCAGCGCAATAGCATCGTTAAGCTCAGCCTGGATAGGGCTACGCAAGAGCTAGTGCTGTCGGTGGATGCTCAGGATGTGGGGAATGGTCGAGAGGCGATCGCGGCTCAGATTTCGGGTGAAGATCTGGATATTGCCTTTAATGTCAAATATCTGGTCGAAGGCTTGAAGGCGTTGAACACGCAAGAGGTGCAGATGCAGTTCAATACTTCTACCAGTCCTTCGATCTTGACTCCGTTGGGCGGCATGAAGATGACCTATTTGGTCATGCCTGTACAGATCCGGAGTTAATAGCCGAAGTTAATCCAAATCGCGCCCCTAGTCAAATTTAGTCTGGGATTGAGCGATGTAGATTTGTGCAAGACTTCAGGAAAACTTTAGTTCTGGGCAGAAGTTAAGCTCAGGAGATCCCTTGAAATTCGGTAGAATGTTCAAGGCTAACGTTTTGCTAATTTTTATACTTTCTTGTCCTGGCGATCGCCCCGTTAGCCCTATCGCTGCAAGCCAAAACCCACCATGCCAAAGACCTCTGACCTGCACGTTGTCGAGACTCGCCCACTCATCACGCCTGCGATTATTCACAACGAGCTTCCTATTACTGATACAGCAGCAACGCTAGTTGCTCAGACCCGCGATCGCATTCGCAACATCATGCAGAACGAAGATCGCCGTTTGCTGGTGATTGTTGGCCCTTGTTCAATTCACGATATTACCGCAGCGCAAGAGTACGGCGAGAAGCTGGCAGCGTTGCGAACTGAATTGCAGGATGATCTAGAAATCGTCATGCGGGTGTATTTTGAAAAGCCTCGAACCACGATCGGCTGGAAAGGCTTGATCAACGATCCGCATCTAGACGGCAGCTACGACATCAACACGGGCTTGCGCCTTGCTCGTAAGCTGCTGGTCAGCTTGGCAGAAATGGGACTTCCCGCAGCGACTGAACTGCTTGACCCCATCATTCCGCAATACATTGCCGATGTCATTGCCTGGACGGCCATTGGGGCACGCACTACCGAGAGCCAAACCCATCGTGAAATGGCATCGGGTCTGTCAATGCCGATCGGTTTCAAAAATGGCACGGACGGCAGCCTGCATGCTGCCGCTAACGCCATGTTGGCCGCCAGCCAACCCCATCGGTTCTTGGGCATCAATACTCAAGGGCTGGCTAGCATTGTCACCACAACAGGCAATCCCGATGGGCATTTGGTCTTGCGAGGCGGCAAACAAGGCATTAATTACGATGTCGAGAATGTCCAGAAAGCTGCCGGAACGCTGGCAAGCTTGGGTCTGAATCCTCGTGTGATGATTGATTGCAGCCATGACAACTCTGCCAAAGACTACAGACGCCAGCCGATCGTGCTTCAGGATGTGGCTGAGCAGTTGGCCGCAGGCTCTAAGCACCTGATGGGTGTGATGGTGGAAAGCCATCTGGTAGCGGGTAAACAATCGATTCCTGAAAATGGGGGCACTCAGTTAACCTATGGGCAGAGCATTACGGATGGCTGTGTAGACTTTGCCACAACGACAACCATGCTGCGATCGCTGGCTAAGACGGTAACGCAGAGCTGTCTGTCTTTGAGTTAATCGGCTAGAGCTTTACAGAAAAATCCGGTTTCCCAAGGTGCGCCTGGGAAACCGGATTTTTTAATATGCGAAAAAGCTGAAGCCTAGCTCACGCCTGAGGAAGACTGAACCACAGGCTGCGGCTGCGGCTGGAACTGGAATAGGGAGTACACCACGTTACGACGGATGTTAACCATCATCTCTAGAAAGAGTTCGTAGCCTTCGCTCTTGTACTCCACTAAAGGATCTTTTTGACCATAGCCCCGTAGCCCGATCGACTCCCGCAATCCCTCCATTTGCTGAAGGTGCTCTCGCCACAGCGTGTCAATCTGCTGAAGCGTAAAGAAGCGTTCGGCCTGCCGGGTGAGTCCGGGTTGAGCTTGGTCAATTTGCGCTTCTTTAATGTCGTAAGCAATCCGAGCTTGCTCATGCAGGAAGGTCTTGATTTCGCCGACTGACAAATCGGTAAGCTGCTCTGGCTCTAGATCCGCTAATAAGTAGATGAATTCTTTGACCTTGCCGACGACTTTATCTAGCTCCCACTCTTCCGAAGGCAGATCGGGATTAATGTAAGCATCGATAATCTCATCCATCGTTTTTTCGATGTACCTGATCACCTGCTCTTTCAGATCTAGCCCTTCCAAGACGCGGAATCGTTCGGCATAGATGGCGCGCCGCTGATTGTTCATCACCTCGTCATACTCAAACACCTGTTTACGGATGTCGTAGTAATAGGTTTCTACTTTCTTCTGAGCACCTTCCAGCGATCGCGTCAGCATTCCCGACTCGATCGGCATGTCTTCCTCAACCCGGAACATCGTCATCATGCCCGCCACGCGATCGCCCCCGAAGATGCGCAGCAGATTGTCCTCTAAGCTCAAGAAAAATCGGGTAGAGCCAGGGTCGCCCTGCCGTCCGGCGCGTCCGCGTAGCTGGTTGTCAATGCGGCGAGACTCATGGCGCTCTGTGCCAATCACATGCAAGCCACCCAGCGCTACCACTTCTTCATGTTCAGCAGTTGTAAACTGCTCATACTCATGACGAATCAGGTTGTAAATTTCCCGCAGCTTCAGGATCGCCGGATCTTCAACAGGTGCTTTTTCGGAGGCGGTGGCAATCCGGTCTTCTGCTTCTAGCTCAGGCAGCGATCGCTCCCCATATTGCTGCACGGCAAACTCAACGGCTTCCTTCAGCTTTTTCTCTAGTTCTTTGGATAGCTCAGTGGGAAAAATTTGCGGCGAGGCTTTCCAAGTTTTCACTTTTCCGGCTGGCTTAAAGCCCTGGCCGCCCGTGCGACCTGCACCATCTAGCACTCGCGTCACCGAGAAGTTATCTTCGTCTTCAGGCTGAACCAAGCGGGGCATGAAGAACTCTCGCACCTTCAAACGCGCCATATAGTCCGCGTTACCGCCCAAGATGATATCGGTACCGCGTCCTGCCATGTTGGTGGCGATCGTCACAGCTCCCTTGCGTCCGGCTTGTGCAATAATTTCTGACTCACGCTCGACGTTTTCGGGCTTGGCGTTAAGTAGGTTGTGGGGAACCTTGAGGTCGCTGAGCAGACGAGACAGCACTTCCGACTTCTCGACGCTCGTGGTTCCCACCAACACTGGGCGACCTGACTCATGCATGTCGGCACAGTCTTGGGCGATCGATCGCCATTTTCCTGCCTCGTTTTTGTAGACCATGTCCGACAAATCTACCCGTCCCGTTGTGCGGTTGGTCGGGATGATCGTCACTTCCAGCTTATAAATTTTCTCAAACTCGGCCTCTTCCGTCTTGGCAGTGCCTGTCATACCCGCCAGCTTGGGATAGAGTAGGAAGAAGTTTTGATAGGTAATGGAGGCTAGGGTTTGCGTTTCGGGCTGAATCTCAACCCCCTCTTTGGCTTCAATCGCCTGGTGCAAGCCATCGCTCCAGCGCCGACCGGGCATCACCCGTCCGGTAAACTCATCCACGATGACAATCTCGTCGTTACGGACGATATAGCTCGTGTCTTTTTTAAATAGCTCTTTGGCTTTGATGGCATTGAAGATGTAATGCGCCCAAGGATCTTCTGGATCAAACAGATCCTTAACGCCCAAGAAGTCTTCTGCGGCAATGAAGCCCTCATCCGACAAAATCACGTTGCGCTGCTTTTCATCGACTTCATAGTGACCGTCGGGGTCATCCTCATCGACTTTGCGGATCAGCGCATTGGCAATTTCGGCTGCACGAGTATATTTTTCACTGGGGCGATCGACCTGCCCCGAAATAATCAGCGGGGTTCGGGCTTCGTCAATCAGCACAGAATCGACTTCGTCAATCACGCAATAGTTAAACGGACGCTGCACCACATCAGCCATCGCCGTGGCCATGTTATCGCGCAAATAGTCAAAACCGAGTTCACTGTTGGTGCTGTAGGTGATATCGCAGGCATAGTTTTTCTTGCGCTCTTGGGGAGCCATCCCCTGCTGAATCAGCCCCACGCTCAAGCCCAAAAAGCGGTGAACTTGCCCCATCCATTCAGCATCTCGTCTGGCTAGATAATCATTCACCGTTACCACATGCACGCCTTTACCTGAGAGTGCATTCAGGTAGGCAGGCAGCGTCGAAACCAGCGTCTTACCCTCGCCCGTTTTCATCTCAGCAATCTGACCGTTGTGCAGCACCATGCCGCCGATCAGTTGTACATCAAAGTGGCGCATACCCAAAACTCGTTTGCCTGCCTCTCGCACCACGGCAAAGGCTTCCGGCAAAAGGTCATCTAGCGATTCACCCTTCTCGATCCGCTGCCTAAATTCTGCCGTTTTGCCCGAAAGCTGCTCATCTGAGAGGACTTGAATATCTTCCTCAAGCAGCTTGATCTCATTGATATCGTTTTTGTATTTTTTGAGCTTACGTGCGTTGGGATCGCCCAGCAGAGTTTTTAACATGGTTTAAGGAGAGACCGTGCAAACGAGAAATACTGAAAAAGATCGGGAAAATGGAGTCCGGATGTACATTCCATCCTATCACTTGGGTTAGAGGATGGGAGTAGTGAGCGATCGCGGTTTCCCGTACCCAAAAGTGAGTTATGCCTCGGAAAAAGTATCCCAGACCGTGACCCCAAACTGCTTGTATAGCAGAGCGTATGACTGATCTTAGCCCATTGCCGGATGGATTGAGTTCGCTATCGGTTGCTCCCCATTGCCCTAAATTCAACCTGCGAAAGAGGGCATCCAAGGTGCAAATTGACACGATCAAAGAGGCGAATTGGAAATTGAACCCATGAAAACTGCATTAAAGTTGAGCTGCTTGAGTGCTGCCTTAACGGGTCTTTTGCTGCTTGATGCTGCTCCCACTTTTGCTCAAGAAATTCAGCTCGGAGATGGCATCCGCTTTGACTTGGATGATGACGACTCCGAGTTGCGCCCTCGCGTCTCATCGGATGGCGATCGGGTAAATTTGGAAGTCTATGAGCAGCCTGAACCAGAAACGCGCATTCGGCTGTCGGACGAGCAGGTAGATATCCGTCAAATCGATCCTCCTCCAGAGGAAAGGCTAGATCTATCTATTCCTTTGAACTAGCTTCCTCAAAGGGAAACACGGCGCTGCCCGTTGCTGAAACCTCAAGCTACAAAGGCTCAGGATCTCGCGAAACTGAAAGCGCTGATTAGGTGCAATGCTGTTGTAACAAAGTCAGCAGATTCTCCAGATTCTCAAAATCGACCAGAGACTCTCCTAATTCTTCGAGGACAGGTAGGGATAAGGTGGAAATTTGCGATCGCACCTCTTCAGGCAATTCCTGTTTGAGCCGACGAGTCAACTGCCGTAAGATCAGGTGAATGGCTTCGTCTTGCCGCCCTTCCTGCCATCCTTCCTGCCGTCCTTCTTGTTTCGCGTCTTGATAAACTCTCGTTTCTTCGAGATTTAGTCCAAGCATTGTTTCCACCTCTACTCGGCTCAACTAGGCAAATTTGTAGACCATGATGGTGGTCACTAGTTCTATTATGGAGCGATTAGCTTGTGGGTCTACGCATTCTTGCTGCGAACGTGCCAACAAATAGCGTGCCTCTTCGGGGGCTTGAGCTTCTTGCAGAGTAGTCAGCACCATCAGCGCCACGCCCATAGGTAATTGCCGGATGTCACCTAATTCGTCCAGATATACGCGAAACACTTGGTCACTGCCCAAAAGCGATCGATAGGGATGCACTTTGCTTTGTTCTGCCGATCGCGTCGGATAGATTACTACGGCTTGCCAATCTGAGAAGCGATCGCGGTTGCGGTAGAAATAGAGAAAAGCTTCGCCAAACAGCCGCTCGTAAAGTTGCTCGTCTTTCTGGAACTGCACTTCGCAGAAGTAGACAACTCCTGGATTTCCGGTGTCGGGCGGTAGAAACACGCCGTCAATTTCAAACTTGGGTTCTTTGATGGCGACCGAATCGAAGCGATAGTCTATTGCGTTGGCAGGCAGGGTTGAGAGCAAGTCAAACAGAAGCGTTGGAGATTGCTGGAATAGCCTGTAGAAAATCGAGTCTCGGCGCATGGGCAGCGATCGGCAGGGGCATTTAGATCAAATGTATTCGATCGTCCTTTCTTGAAGGCTGCTATTAAGACCTATGAAGTTAGAAATTTTGGCATCAGCGATCGCTGATGCCGTTCTTCCCACTTTTCTCAAGGGGCATTCTCCCATTCGGGTGTCAAACTGCGATAGTTAAACTGCGCTGCGGCCGGATGGCAGGTAACACAGCTCTGCACATTAGCAGGCTGTGCAAACTCTACTTTAGGATGCAACGCTTTGAAGTAGCGAGACTGCGGCAAACGATAGGGAGTCTGCTCCCCTGCGTTATTAGAACGAGAGTAGGTTGAAACATACTGCCAAATAATCGCCAGCGGCACCTGATCAGGAGGGGTGATCTGAACCCCATAATGCTGTGAATCAGGCAGCAATTGCGCCCAAGTCTGGGTGGGCATAACGGCAGGCGGCAAGCCGACATGACAGGTAGCACAGTTTTTGAGATACAGCTCTTGCCCCAACTGATATCGAGCTGGAACCTGATCGGTTGTATCTATGGGTGTTGTTGGAATTGAACCGACAGGAGCCGGAACCTGAGCCTGAGCCAGCCCCCAACCTAAGACTGCACTCCAAAACAGAACGAGAAGAAATAAAACTACGGGGCGGCGAAACTGTCGCTGAACGGCAGTTCTGAAACGCGGCAGAAATTTAAACGGCATAAGCTTATGCGCCATTTGCAGCTAAGGGCTGAATCTAAAATCTCAAAGTTGATGACCTTGCAAAGCCAGTTTGTCATGAATCCAGTGCGATCGGTGTAACCTCCTCATGGATTCAGTCATGGGGAGTGATATTCAGGGCAGTATTTTTGTTGCACAAGCTTTTCCCGTGCAAAAAAGAAGGGTTCGACAAAAGCAATGCTCAACGGGAGAACCGCAACATGACTCAACCTCAATTATAAAAATCTCAAGTTATAAAAATCTGAATTGACAAATTAGCTATTATCCTGATCAAAAAATAAATTCAACTGAAAATCGGGCAAAGCCTTGATACGAAACAGCTTTAACCCTCTAGAATGACAGAACTGAGAGGGCAGCCGCCGCCTGAATGGCAACTTTGCTACATATTTCCTTCATAAAAAAGAGCGAGAATCAAAACCTACCCGCCGTTTCTCGAACTTTGATTAAGCTTTTCTGGAGGATAGAAGATTGACTATTACGGATTGCCGCCACGTACAGTTTTATGTCCATGACGGAAATGTCGGTGAATCAGGTCGCCCTGAGTCCAATTCTCGTGAGATTGACTTCAACCAGTTGCAGGCTCTGTTTGAGATTACGGCTTTTTGGGCAAGCGATCGCCGCATTGAAGACTGGGTCGTAGCGATCGCCCATAGCAAGCCTGTTGTCACGGTATGGGACGGCGATCGCCTGATTGGCTTTGCCCGCGCCACCTCTGACGGCATTTATCGCGCCACAATTTGGGATGTGGTCATCCATCCAGACTATCAGGGCGCTGGATTAGGTCGCAAACTCGTAGAAACGGTGCTGATGCACCCGCATATGAATCGTGTGGAGCGCGTTTATCTCATGACAACGCACCAACAGCATTTTTACGAGCGCATTGGGTTTGAGTGTAACTCAACGACCACAATGGTTCTCCATAACAAAATCCTGTCCCAAGAAGGCTTACCCACTATCTCAGAAACCCATTCTTCGTCTCACTAAGGCATGGCTTAATCGGGGGGATGAATTTTGTGTGAGAGGGGCGCTCCGCGCCCCTCTCACACAAAATTCATCCCTAAAATCGGCAATGCTACCTCAACGGCAGAGTCTTACAACAGTTCAGACGGGACATGAGGGTGTTCAGCGTCGCCCTAACCACTGAGCTACTCGGATGCGGGTTGCAACATACAGGGGCAGTTGATAATGCTCCATCAGCAGCCAAGCCACCATGAGCAGATGAACGCCAAATGTGCAAATCACCCATACCCGAGGAAACCAAAACCAAGTGCTGTTGGGCAAAGGTGGAAACAGCACCGAGGAAAGCCAGACAATTAATCCAGGTAACGTCACCAAAATTGCGCCAATCAGCCACACTACTAACGTTAGGCTGGGCGAATCTCGGTAGATTGACTGCCACTTTCGCCCATTCCAGCGCCAAGACATGGGCTGAGAGCTATCAACGACTTGAATGGATTGTGTGGGTAGATTGGCGGTGAAAATATGACGACAGAAGTTGCAAGCAAACGCATCCATCAAGGTCATTGCCGCAATCTGACCATGCCGACAAACCGGGCAGATGTAAGAATCCTGATAATTTAAGGCAGCAGGCTCAGACAGCAAAGCAGGGGATGGCTCAGGGCATGGCTTGGAACTGGCGTGAGTCATAAGATTGCGAGGAGGTTAGCCCCTATTGTAAACTCACCCTCGCTTTCGAGCCTAGACCTGCTTAAATCTAGGGTTGAAGCTTTACAAGTCGCTCTTTATGGTCAGCTGTAGCTAAGCGCAACGAGGTTGCCCTTCCCTTGCACGATGCTTAGCCCAGAAGGTGCTGTGAAAAACCTTGCGACTTAAGCCAAACCTTTCACTTGATAAGGCACCTTGCTGCCGAAGTTCAATTTGAAATACTGGTTTTATCGTTGGGCGATCGCATTAATTTTCAGTCTGTTAAGGCATATACTCGCCAAGAGTTCAAAGCTCGACAGCTCATTGCCAAAAGTACAAGGTCACCCTCCTTAATGAACCTCGGATAGACCTTCCATTCATCAGTGACATGGAAGAAGCAATGCCAGCGACGATAAGCCATAAGAACTTGAAGGTTTCTGCACTGCGATCGCCAATCACCCAGGCCAAAATTCCAGCTTGCGTGTGATTAACGACAGTCCAAAACCTGGCATGACTCTTTCAGCAGCGCCAAATTTTGAATTGCTGGGGCAATAGGGGTTGCATAGACAAAATAACGGGATGCCGTTAAGGAGGAATTTTCACTGCATCCCGTTATTATCCCCTTATCAGTACCGAATCCGGTATGGTCTAAAGCGCGCCTGCCGCTGTCTTGTCCAATACTCCGCCCAAATGCGTGGTAATGTTCATCGCTTGCAGCAGCGCTTTTGAGGTAACGTCTGTGTCACTTGACGCTGTTGGCCTTTGGGCATAGTCAATCACGCTAACGGCTCCATTCCCCTGCTTAAACGTCCAGAAATTCTCTGGGCCTTGACCCACCACATGGCAGAGGATGGCTTTATTGACTGCATCATGCGCCACCACCAGAACCGTTGTGGGACGATCGCCCGTGCCAACAGGCGTCGAAGCCACGATCGCATCCCAGGCTGCCGTGGCGCGGTGCCAAACCTGCTGAAGATTTTCGCCTTCGGGCATCTGCACCGTAGCCGGATAGTCTTGCCACTGCTTGAGCAACCCTGGATAACCCTGCTCGATCTCTTCCTCTAGCTTGCCCTCCCACAGACCGTGGCTAATTTCCTGAAGCTCTGGTTCTAGCTCTAGCGTTAGCCCTGGGTGGTATTGCAGAATGGCTTCGGCAGTCTGCTTAGGGCGCAGCATGGGACTAGTGACTGCGCGATCGATCGTCACTGACTGCAAAAACTCTGAAGCCTGCTGTGCCTGAACTTTGCCCTGTTCGTTTAACGGCACATCAATTTGCCCCTGAAAGCGTTTCTCCCGGTTCCAGTCCGTTTCGCCATGCCGCACCAGCAGCATCCGAATGGCAGAGGTTTTACGGGGCTTTGGCAAGGGCTGGCCTAGATGCCCTGTCAGGTTCATCGACTCAAGCTGCACCAGTTCGCCCAAACCCCCTGAGAAGTTGAGAACGTTGATGCCGCAGTTCGACTGGTAGAGTGATCCATACTGCTCGACGCCCATCCCTAAGGCCGTGCTGATGAGGCAGCGATTGATACCGCTATGGGCAACCACCAAAATCGTTTGGTTGGCGTGGTGGGGCAACACAGACTGCCAAAACTGGCGAGCCTGTTCCTGTAGCTCGACGATGGGATTGACCTCTTTGCCCTCGGCTGTACGCATGGTGAGTTCGTGAGGGCGATCGCTCCAGCAGCGATACTTTTCGGGAAACTGCTGCTCTACTTCCTCAAAAGTCAGTCCTTCCCACTCCAGCAGATTAATTTCCTTCAGCGTATCTTTGAGCTGAAGCTTGGGCGGCTGCCTCAACTGCGCCAAGATCAACTCTGCGGTTTCTTTTGCTCGCTGCAAGGGGCTACCGTAGGCGGCAGCAAACGACAAATCTTTGAGGGCAATCCCAACCTGGGTCGCTCCTGCTTGTCCTGTCTCAGTCAGATTGGACTGATCGCAGTGCCCCTGCACTCGACGCTGGACATTAAAGGTGCTTTCACCATGACGCACAATAATAACGCGAGTAACCAGGGCTTTGTCCTCCCGATCGGTTGAATGCAGTGGGATGTTGTGAATTTTGGCAGTAAATTCCTCAGCATTTTACCGCACCTGATCCCGATCCTCATACTTGCACCCCATAGTCCTATGAGAGATCGGTATTTCTCAGTGCCCAGCCAGCCCTCGCACAATCGCAGCCTTCCAGGCGATAATGCCAAACAGAGCGGTTTAAGGCGATCGCGACGGGTAGGGCTGCAAAGGGCATCTCCATCAGCTTTGCCCCTGCCAACCTATGATGGATAGCCAGATTTCACAGCCAGATTAAGTAGTGACGAAACTTTGTGGGAAACGGGATGACTGGACAGACGATTAGACGGTTAATTCTTGGGGCAATCACCTTGGTTGTGATAGCGCTGTTGGGTACCTCTCTGCTGGGCAGCCTGGGCGAACCTCAGATAACCGATCGCCTAGAGCTATACCAAACTGATTTGCTGCTTCACGCTACAGAACTGGGCGAAGGGTCAGGGGACGGCAATGCCGCAGCGGATCGAGCCGACACCTACAAGGCGCTGCTTGGCAATGATCCGCTGGGTGAAGCCCTGAAGCAGTACCAAAAAGTGCGGCAGTCCGCAGCGACAAACCTGAAGCAGTTTGAAACGCGGTTGCAGCAGTTCAAGCCTGATCCAGCCCCGGTCACCGCTACTCCACTGCCCAATCGGTCTAAAAGAATTACGGAGCCGCAGCAGCAGCTCAAAACCGCCATTCAGCAGCAGCGCGACTTAATCAACCAGCTCGATTTGCGGATGGGTATCCTGCAAGCGCAGCAAGACAAGACGGCGGCGGCGCTAACCACCTGGACAGAGTTGGTGAATCGCTTGGGCGATCGCCTTGAAGTGCAGCCTCTGTCAGCGACAGCCAAAGTGCTAAACGGCCTGTGGAGCGATCCGCCTCGGCTGCTGCCAGATGCCGAGCCGCTGATCCAAAAAAATCTGGAAGGCTGGTTTCGCTACAAGAGCCTGTCACGACTGTATGAATTGCAGCAGCGATCGGATGTGTTGACGGTGCTGAAAGCCAATGAACAAGAAGTGGCACAGCAGACGCTGATTAAGCTGGCGCTGGTCGGCACGCTGCCTGCGATCGGCGGAATTGTAGGACTCATTTTGCTGGTGGTCATGGGCATTCGCGCTTTCCGCAGTCGAGCAGCTGCGCCAGAAAACCTCACCTGGGACGTGCCCTGGTCTTGGGAGATGATTTTGCAGGTGCTGATAGTCGGCTTTTTCTTTATGGGGCAGATTGTGATTCCCCTGGTGGTGGGGGCTTCTGGCATTAGCTTTGCGGCTTTTGGCATTCGCGCGCGTGCTGCCTACACGCTGACCTACTATTTACTGATGGCGAGTTCTGGCTTAGCCGTGCTGTATTTCTCGATCCGGTCGTTCTTTCCTTTGCCCGAAGGCTGGTTTCGCCCAACCGGAAAACGGAGCTGGTTCATCTGGGGCGTGGGCGGCTATTTTGTAGCTTTGCCCCTGATGCTGGTGATTTCCCTTCTCAACCAGCAGATTTGGCAGGGGCAGGGCGGCAGCAATCCGCTGCTGCAAATTGTGTTAGAAGAGGGCGACCCGATCGCCCTTAGCCTATTCTTCTTTACGGCTGCGATCGCAGCTCCTGTGTTTGAGGAAATCTTTTTTCGTGGCTTTTTGTTGCCCTCCCTGACGCGGTATATGCCTGTGGGTGCGGCAATTGGTCTGAGCGCCCTCATTTTTGCCACGGCTCACCTCAGCCTCTCGGAAGTGCTGCCGCTCACGGTGTTAGGCTCGGTGCTGGGCTTTGTCTACACGCGATCGCGGGGGCTGCTGGCACCCATGCTGCTGCATAGCCTGTGGAATAGTGTGACCATGCTGGGTTTGTTTTTGTTGGGTAGCGGCGTCAAGTGAAGCCGCAGCAGAACAGGGTAGAATGCAGAAACATCCTGGTTAAAACGCTATGACGATCGCCTACCCCAATGCGCCTGAACTGTCCGCCGATGATTATATTGTGGTGGGTCTAGCCACCTGCTTTATCAAAGGCGATGGCGAGGTACATGAAGTCAAAGTGATAGAGCCGATTCCCTCTGCGGCGCTAGAGTCGATCGTGCAGGGCATTACCACCTCCTATTCCTGTGCTTGCGGCACGACCCTCGGCACCATCTTGCAGGGCGAAGCGCCGCAGCTGCCGCCCGACTTTCCGCCCGAAACGCAGTTTTGTGATGACTTTGCCTTTCGGGCGATCGCCGCTGCCCGCACCTACAAGAGCCGTCCCATTGCGACCAGCCATATTCCGCAGGGGACGACTAAAACAGACCTGAACTTTTCTACCGAGCGCAAGCGCGTCTTGAACTCTGAGCGCATCATCAAGACCGAAGACAACGTGAAGCAACATGCTTACACGCACCAAAACCTGTAGAGCGCCAAGATGGCAGCCTGCGGCTCCTCTATCCGCTCATTACCCTGCAAGCGATGAATAAGCTGCGCCAGTTTTTTGCTCTCGATCGCCCTTGGCTGCTGATCGCCTTTCTGGCTCCGCTGCTGCTTAGCCTCACTGCCTGTAGCCTGCCGCAGATTAAGGCTGAGGATCGGCTGTTTCTCAACCTCTCTGTCGATTTCTTAGATGAATATCGCATGCCAAAGCTCAGCTTTGCAGAGGCACCCGTAGGCGGGCTGTCGGGCATCACCTACGATCGCCAGCGCGATCACTTTTACGCCATCTCAGACGACAGAAGCGAGCGGGCACCCGCTCGCTTTTATACCCTCAAGCTGAGTCTGCAAGCGGCTGGCTCGGATGGCGCGATTCAGATCGGAAATCTCGAAATCGAAAAAGTTACGACTCTGACGGCAGAAGACGGATCGCCCTACGCCAATGGCACGATCGATGCCGAAGGAATAGCCCTCTCTCCACGTCAGACATTGCTAATCTCTAGCGAAGGCGTCAGCCGTGACGGCATTCCTCCCTTTATTGATGAATTTGATCTGGAAACCGGACGCTGGCAAAGCCGTCTGCCCATTCCTCAGCGGTTTTTGCCGGGAGCCGATCGACCCAGCGGCGTTCAAGACAACCTTGGGTTTGAATCGCTGACGCTAAATGCCAGCGGCTCGGCGGGTGGGCGATTGGAGCCGTTTCGGGTCTTTGCTGCCACCGAGTCTGCTTTGCAGCAAGATCTGCCTGATGCGCCAGAGACATCTGGCGCTAAGCCGCTGCCCGTGCGCTTTTTGCATTACCTGGTAGGCGATCGCCAAACCACGCTGCTGGCCGAACATCTCTATCTCGTGGAACCTGCTCCTGAGGGAGCCACTAACGGCTTAAGCGAACTCCTGACCCTCGATCAAGGGGGGCATTTCTTGAGTCTAGAGCGATCGTATGGTGAACTGGCCGGAACGAATGCCCATCTGTTTCAGTTGGCTACCGGGGTTGCTACCGACATTACCGGAGTTGACACGCTCAAGGGAGATGTTTCTGGGATTGCACCGATCTATAAGCGATCGCTGCTGAATCTCGGAGATTTGGGTATACCGCTGGATAATCTAGAAGGCATGGCGGTCGGGCCGCGCCTTGCCGACGGCAGCCGTAGTCTGCTGCTGATCAGCGACGACAACTTTAATCCGGCGCAGGTGACGCAACTGCTGCTATTCCGAATTCGCGGCATTGATTAGAGAGGAATGGGCATTGCTTAATAGGGGGATGAATTTTTGTTGGAGAGGGGCGCAGAGCGCCCCTCTCCAACAAAAATTCATCCCAGAAATCAGCGACGCTAGAGGAATGTAGGGAGGGGTTGAGCGATCGTCTTTCTCAAATTTCTAAGCATGTAGCCTAAAATTCCTCTGGCATAAGAGGGGCATTTCCCCTGATCATTCCTTGCTATCATGAGGTGTTTGATTGCGTCTGCGATTCGATCAAACTTGAGAAATTCTTTGCTCCCAGAGTGGATGCGGCGTGAGTTGTACCAGCCCCCGTGGCGCTCGGAAATTCTCTGAGTTGGGCGTGAAGCTTAACTAAAAGAGCTTTTGTGGTGTCGTTATCTGTGATTGAAGTCAATTATTCTGCCATGCAACCTTCTATTTCGTTGGGGACTATCTTGCAGAACCGCTACCGTGTTCTCAGCATTCTGGGACAGGGTGGGTTTGGGCGCACCTATTTGGCAGAAGATCAGGGGCGCTTTAACGAGCGTTGTGCCCTCAAAGAATTTATTCCGCCTCAGGGCAGCGCCTACGCCCTGACTAAGGCAAAAGAGCTATTTCAGCGCGAAGCCGCTATTCTTTACCAGATTCAGCACCCGCAGATTCCGCAGTTTCGTGCCACCTTTGAGGAAAATCAGCGGCTGTTTTTGGTGCAGGATTATGTCGAGGGCAAAACGTTTCGGCTGTTGCTGAACGAGCGCAAAGCTAAAAACCTCACGTTTTCAGAAGCCGAGATCTTGCAGATGATTCGGCAGATTCTGCCGATTTTGCATCACATTCACGGCAAGGGCATCATTCACCGAGACATTGCCCCAGACAACATTATTTTGCGGCAGCCCGACAATTTGCCCGTGCTGATTGACTTTGGCGTGGTCAAAGAAATTGCCACAAAGGTACAGTCGCCAGAAACGGCGGCTGAGCCGACCACCGTGGGCAAATTTGGCTATGCCCCCAGCGAACAAATGCAGACCGGGCGCGCCTATCCTAGCAGCGATCTCTATGCGCTGGCAGTCACGGCGCTGGTGCTGCTGACCGGACAAGAGCCACAGTCGCTCTATGACGATCGCAGTCTGACCTGGAACTGGCAGCGCTGGGCAAAGCTGAGTCCGGGATTTGCCCAAGTTTTAGACCGAATGCTCAGCTATCGCCCCAGCGATCGCTATGCCTCGGCCGCAGAGGTGGCACAGGCGCTGCAAACAGCCACCGAGATCCCCGATCCCAATAAGACTCTGGGGGTTGGCGTTCCGGTGCCTCCGGTGGCAGCGGCTCCTGCTCCTGATGTTTCTCGTATGCAGACAATGGCCGTTGGCCGTCCGGCTCCCGAAGCAAGCCCTCGGGTCAGCACGCCCCGGCGATCTTCTCCGTCGATCTCTACGCCTGCTTCAGGGTGGGATAACCCGCTTGCTATCATCCTCACGGCTCTGGGGGTGGCCGTGGTTGCCGGAATCGCGAGTTGGGCGATCGTCAGCGCCTTGCGGAATGCTAATCAGATCGAGGCTAGCCCAACCCCAACCCCAACCGTGTCTCTGACGCCAACGCCGACTCCCACCTCTAGCCCTAGCCCTACCTCAACGCCAACGCCAACGCCCACCGAACCGACTGAATATAGCCAGCGGCTAGAAGGCATTTTGCTGCCCAATAGCGAAACGAAGACTTTTGAAGGCAACTTGCGATCGAATGAGACGATCGCCTATGTGATTCCGGCTGAACAAGGGCAAACGCTGGATGCCTCTCTGGAAGGCGAAGGGGTGCTGCTAACGGTGCTGGCTCCCAACCGAGAACCGATAGTCGATCGCATTCCTTCCTGGCAAGGAGAGCTGACCTATACCGGAGATTATGTGGTTCGCCTGAGTCCTGTTAAGGGTCTGCCCGAAAGCGATTTCCGGCTTAATCTCAACCTTCAAGCTGCGCCGACGCCCTCGCCCGAAGCGCCCTCGCCTGAAGCGCCTGACCCTATTGATACGCTGCCGCCCACCGAGCCGCAAGTTGAAACGGCACCCTTGGATGTGTCGGCGGGCAGTCCGCTGGAGTTTTCAGATCGAGCCAGTGAAACGGTGACGAAGCGCTATCTCGTTAACGTGCAGTCCGGCCAGGTACTCAGCGCTGAGGTTTTGAAGGGGCGAGTTTCGCTCAATGTGCGCTACCCCAATGGCGAATTGGTCGAAGGGGGAAGTGGGGTGAACAATTGGTCTGGGCGCATCTTTGACCCAGGAGATTACCAGCTAGATGTGGTGGCTAATCGCCGTGCTTCCTTCTCGCTGCGCGTTTTGGTGGATGAGCGCCCCCAGTAAGGCTTGCCGTAAATTAGGGTAGACCTGTTGTTGATTGTTTTGAAAGGGGCGCGGAGCGCCCCTTTCAAAACAATCAACAACAGGTGTGAAATATTACCCAGTCGGCAGAATCTGGCAGCAGTTGTTAGGCTATAGCCTCTTACGTTCTACCTCACCTCACAAGCTATGGGCACTCCTCGGCCGGGAACGGCTTCCTTGAAACCCAGCAACTGGGCGATCGCTCAACTTCCGGGGATCAGCCCCCAAGATGAGGCAAGCCTGGTGGGCTGCGGTATTCACACCACGTTTCAGCTATTGCAAAAGACGCAGACGCCAGACCAGCGGCAAATTTTGGCCTCTGAGATCCAAACCCACCTCCAACGGGTAAATAAATGGGTGGCGCTGGCTCAACTGGCCTGTATTCCAACGGTGGGGTGTCAATATTGCGGCTTGCTGCTGCATGCGGGGATCAGTTCGCCCATACAGCTAGCTCAGGCACCGATTGGGCGGTTGCATCAGCAGATTCTCAAGCTGCAAATTGCGACGATGCAGCGGCAGGATCTTTGTCCTGGGTTTAACGAAGTTGCCCAATGGATTGAGCAAGCCACGCAGCTGCAAACTCGCTTTAGGTGAAGCTCTAGGCGAGGCGATCGCGCTAAATCGTCGATTTTGTATGTGCTTTAGGAAGCCAGCGCACCGAGATTTAAGCAGACCTTTAGGCTAGTCTGGGTACCAAAACATGCCTTTGATTCCCTCTGGATCTTGCATAAACCCTAGACGCCGATAAAAGTCCACCACCTGCGGGTCGGCAAACAGCGTAATGTTGCTGATGTCCTCACTGCGTAGCTTCTTGATCATCTGCCGCATCAGAGCTTTGCCCAACCCCTGGCTTTGAAAATCTGGATGGATCACTACATCCCAGATCGTGGCGTTAAAAGCATGGTCAGAGGTGGCGCGCGAGAAGCCGACGAGCCGCTTACTGGCACCCCGCTGCTCCCACATGGAAACGACCAAAAAGCTGTGTTGGATCGCTTTCTTTACTTTTCTTAACGGACGGCGTGACCAACCCACCGCGTCGCAGAGTTCCTCTAGCTCATAGAGATCGATCTCGCGATCGGTGCTAAAAAAAATGCGAGAGTTGCCTACCATTACGCCCTGAGCAGATTGACTATCCGCATCGGGAGTCTTGGGCAAGGCAGCGGCATCAGAAGTGCTAAATAAGCTTTTCCAGAAACCCATCAGGTGCGGCTAAGGTAGTAAGAGGTTGGATAGCGGGAACAGTTAATGTGCAGGTACTCTGGACAATAACTCCTGAAATATAAGCTTAGCAAGTTAGCTCTATATATTACACAATCCCAAATATTTATTGCGTTTCAAGGCGGCTGGGAGGGGCTGAGCCAAGGCGATCGCGCCTAGAAAGGCTCGGAAATTTTTAGAGTCAAAATTTTCCTGAAAGGGCAGCCACAATTTGTCAAGCGCTAAATTGTCGGATGGGCCGATCGCAGATGCGTAGCCCAAAACCCGTTGGCGATCGCCTGAATATGGCTAATGGGTTCAGCCAAATGATGCGTCTCTCTGTTTTTGATGAACTGAGGTTGATCTTGTAGCGACTCTACAAATTCCAGAACAGGAGCAAGGTTCGCCCCTGCGCTCCAATCTACAAGGAATCCTGCAAGAGGGGTTTGCTCAACGAGAAAAGCTGGAGAGCTTGCATTTAGGCATTCCCCTGAGGTTTGACGTTTTGGGTGAATAGCCCTGCCTTCTGGGGCTGAGATATTTTGATCGTAAAGGTTGTCCCAACCCCGACCTGACTCTCTACATGCAGTTCTCCTTGATGGAGATCCAAACACTTTTTAACAACCGCCATCCCCAGGCCACTTCCCGTTACATTGCCCGCATTTCTGCCGCGACAAAACGGTTCGAAGATTTTGCCTTGCTCTTCTTTGGGAATTCCAATTCCTTCATCTTTGATGTGAAAGATCACACTGTCGGGTTCACAGGTCAATGTGAAGTAGATAGAGCTGTCGGATGGTGAATATTTGATCGCATTGGATAAGAGATTGCTGAGAATAGAATAAAGTAACTTTTCATCTAAGTAGGCATAGGTGCGAGTCCCATACTTTTCAAACTTAATCGATCGCGGCTGTTCGCTAAAAAGCTGAATATCTTCAATCAAATTGAGGCAAAAAAACTGCATTTCTAGTAGTTCAGGTTTGCATTCTAACTTGCCAGCATCAGCTCTGGCTAAGGTCAAAATATCATTGAGCAATTGAGTCATCAGCTTAGCAGAAGCCTGAATCTGAAACAGGTTTTTTAACTTGTCGAGTTCAACTAAGTTTGTGAGCTTTTCCTTGAGCAGTTGAGATGAACCCGCAATGACGCTGAGGGGAGTGCGAAATTCATGGGACACCATTGAGAAAAATTGAAGTTTGAGTTCACCTAATTCTTTTTCTTGAGCTAGCTTTTGTTGCGCCTGTTCGAGCTGTTG
The DNA here is from genome assembly GCA_036703255.1 of Coleofasciculaceae cyanobacterium. GTDB lineage: Bacteria > Cyanobacteriota > Cyanobacteriia > Elainellales > Elainellaceae > Drouetiella. The sequence goes on along the minus strand of DATNPL010000052.1, from coordinate 5,169 downwards.
ACGTTGAAACATTTGCCGATACAAGAGGGTATAAACGCTCAGAAGACCTACAAAGGTCAGAATGGTGCCCAGGTTTTCGATCGCCATTCTGACTTGAGAGTTTGCCTGAGATTGTTCGACCTGATCTTGCAGAGTTTTTTCCTCTTCGGTTTGCAATTCATTGATAATTTGGCGAATTCGCGCCTGATTTTGATTGGTTTGCAGCACGAAAGGGTGATCGGTAATCAGGGGCGATCGCGGCTTTAGAGAGAGTTCAGTTGAGGGTTCAAACAGTTCTCGCCGCTGCTGAATCAACGCTTCTAGCTGGTTTAATTTTTGCTCTTGAGTAGGAGTATCCGCTAACGGATAGCGCAACTGCTCTAGCTCAAGATTCAGATGTTGCATGGCCTGATCGTAACTGTCTAGCTCTGTCGATTCTCCCAATAAAAAATAGCGCCAGCGCCGAGTTTCGATATCGGTCAAAGTTTCGGAAACATGGGTAAGTGATGTCAGAATTTCATGGGTTTGCTTGACCTGTTCCTGGCTGGTAATCAACTGGGTGGCATTTTGATAGGAAAAAAAATTAACCAGCCCCATGAGCAGCAGCGCTAGACAGAAGGCTGCCGTTACCCATTTGCGTTCGATCGACCATTTGAGAGTGCTAAGAGTCATTGCATTCTGGGCAGGAGAATTTGTAGAGTGAGTTTAGAGGCGATTCGCCAGTTCAATCTAAACCCTAAACTCAAAAACCTCAATGCGTGTCCTGGTTGTCGAAGATGATGTGCGGATTGCCAATCTGTTGACCGAAGCCTTCACCAATCGTCAACATCAAGTCGATGTGGCAGAAGATGGTGAATCGGCGTGGAATCTGGTCAATATGCTGGACTATGACTTGATCGTACTGGATTTGACCCTGCCTAAGATCGATGGCATACGGCTCTGTCAGCAGATTCGCGCCAGAGGAGGAATGGCACATAACGCAGCGGTACCCGTTATGATGCTGACCGCACGAGATACGATCGCTGACAAGATCATCGGGCTAGATGCCGGAGCCGATGACTACATGGTCAAGCCCTTTGATATCGAGGAACTGATGGCACGCATCCGGGCACTGCTGCGTCGGGGCAGCTCTACCGCCAATCCCACGCTAGCTTGGGGCGATCTGCGGCTCAATTCCAGCACTTACGAAGCGACCTATCAAGACAGCCCCCTCAATCTTACCCCCAAGGAGTTTGCCCTACTGGAGCTACTGATCTCTAGCGGTCGGCGGGTGATGAGCCGCCCGATCATTATTGAAAAACTCTGGTCATCCGAAGAGACACCCACGGAAGAAGCGGTGAAAACCCATATTCGCACGTTACGGCAAAAGCTGAGAGCGGCCAATGCACCGGATGATTTGATTGAAACCGTGCATAGCTTGGGCTATCGCCTAAAGCAATTGACCTGAATCCTAATCTGAATTTCAGCCTAAATCTCGCTATCCCCCCGATTTCCCCCCGATTTGCTCCTCCCATCCTGACTTCCAGTTGTTAACCTATGGACGATAGGAGGTGAAAGTAATTTTTCGCGATGCCAGCGATCGCCCAACCCCGCGATCTCAACCTCTCATGGGGGGCATACTCAACGGCTGGTCTGCTAGCTAGCGCTCTCGATCCCATAGGCTAAACGCACTCAATCGGCTGCGAGATTGGCTGTCTTCGATAGGAATTTTGCAGATGTTTGAAATCAGCTATCTCAACTACGTTATTAGGGTCGTTTCGATCAGAACGGGTTGGCAAGTACTGGTGTTTGAGTCTGCTGAGTCCGATCGAAAGCGTCCTGTCTATCGACCTAACGCTGTTTACTCTGCTGAGATTGAAGCGATCGCATCTGCGGTTGAATTCATTCAGCGACAGCAGGCATTTTCCGCCGTCTGGCAGTTCCTTTATGACTGCTATGACTCATCTATCATTACGGATATAGAGCTTGATTATTTGTCTGCTTCCCTATATTTATTTTGTTCTCTCAAAGATTCCTATTCTGATTATGGCTACGGGTATAGGTGAATTAGAGCTGATCTTTTGATTACACCTCTAAATGGTTCTAAAGAATAAGGAAAACCTCTATTATGCTATCTAATATTTTATCTGGCTCCGTCCGTCCATCAGGGAAAAAGTTTCCCTGGGTCATCCTCACATTACTTTTGTCTGCCTACGCAATTTTAGGAATGTTTCTGGCAGAACTGCCTATTGTCTGGCTGAGCTGGGAAATTGCGATCGTTGCAGTGTTTCTCGTAACGGTTGTGTTTGCCCATCCTCGGTTCAACATTGAACGGTGGCTCTCGAATGGGTTGAGGTCAGATGTATTTGCCTTTGCTCTAATGGCGATCGCTGCGGCTCTAGTTTCTGTTGTGCTACTCTGGCTGCATATTTTCCTGAAGATTGTTGTCATTTTCTCAGCCGAAGCTTTGGTCAGGTTAGAGCTGCGCCAAAGTCATTTCGGGGTGGCTCAGTCCTTCGGCATCTTAATGATCACTTCCTTGGTAGGGTTAGGATTGGGATGGTTTGTGAATCACTTGATGTAAGCAACTCTAGTTTTTTGTTGTAAAAGGCTGCCAAATTTGAATTCCGGTTCGATCAATATCTCTAATCTTTTTTGCAGGAACACCCGCTACAACGCATCCACTAGGAATATCGTTAATCACTAAGCTACCTGCGCCAATCACAACATCATCACCTACTGTAATTCCGGCAATAATAGTAACGTTTACTCCACACCAAACGCGAGAGCCAATATTAATTTCGCTACCTTTAGGCTGCAAATCTATGGGATCGTGAGTGCCCGAATTTAAAGTCAAATTGCCTGCCGACATAAAATCATCGCCTATCCTAATGGGAGCGTAGTTCCAGATCCGCGTAAAACTTCCTAAAGAGCAGCGATCGCCAAGAGTCAGATTTCCTCTATTTCTGATATAAATGTCCTGACCCATGTAGAACTGACTCTTGAAACTGATTTGCATAAATTTTAAGTACCGTTTTCTCCATTTTTGAACCTTGCTATGAGATGGAGCAGCTAATTTAAACTCCAGATCTGAAAGCAATTCTAATAAGACTCTTTGCAAGTTAGAACCTAACGCCATTGAACTACTCCTAGAGCCAAAAAACCTTCCCAAACACTTCTAGAAAACTCCACGTTTGTTTGATCTAAAAATGCTCCATTAGATTTAATCACATCTTTCATCTTTTAATAAACTTCCCAACCTTGAAGCCAATAAATTTCCACTACCCTCAATGCGCGATCGCGTATCCATTCATCTGCACCCTTCATCAGTTCCCGATATACTGCTCTAAAGATAGGCTCATTTAAGGGCAACTTTCCAAAAACAAAGGGCTGAATTGTGGTAAATCAGGCTGAACCCCAAGACTCATCCATGCGATCGCTCCAGCGCGTGCTAGCAAGCCTGAACGCCTACCGATGGCTTTCTCTCGGTGCATTGCTAAGCTTGCTTTTACTGACGGTTGCCAATGCCGTTACCCCACAGCTCTTTCGCTGGGGCATTGACCAGGGTATTGCCAAACAGGATTTGGAAATTGTTTTGTATAGCGCTGGGGCAATGGTCATAGCGGCGATCGCCCGTGGGTTATTTAACTTTGGGCAAAGCTTCTGGGCAGAGGCCGCTTCGCAAGGCGTGGCCTACGATCTGCGCAACAGAATTTTTAGCAAAATTCAAAACCTCAGCTTTAGCTATCACGATCAGGCTCAGACCTCACAGCTACTGACTCGCGTCACCAGCGATATCGAGCAGATTCGCACCTTTGTGGGTACAAATTTGATTCAGGTCATTAGCGCGATCGTCACCCTGATCAGTATTGCGATCGTTCTGCTGATTATGAACTGGCAGCTTGCCCTGATCACACTGACCGTGATCCCGATGAATGGATGGCTACTGGCGCGATTCTTTACTCAAAACGGTGAACTGTTTCGTCGGGTACAAGAGCAGCTTGGCGATCTTAATGCTGTCTTACAAGAGAACCTGATCGGTATTCGGGTGGTCAAAGCCTTTGTGCGCGAGTCGGCTGAAGCAAGACGCTACACCGCTATGAATGATACCCTCGTGGCGGCAAATATGAAGACCATTCGGGCGATTCGCAGCACCTTTCCCTTTATCTTTTTGCTGAGTAATTTGGTAACACTGGCGGTATTTGGCTATGGCGGCAGTGAAGTGATTGGCAACAGATTCTCAGTTGGCGAACTGGTTGCGTTTAATTCCTATCTGCTGTTGATTCTCCAGCCCGTCTTGCTGATTGGGTTTGCTGCTCCTGCGATCGCCCAAGCGGCGGCCTCTGCCGAGCGGGTCTATGAAGTGGTTGATGCCGAAATTGAAATCCGCGATCGCCCCAATGCGATTCCCTTTCAGGCTTGTGTGGGCAGAATCACCTTTGAGAATGTCTCTTTTCGCTATCCGGGTGCCAAGACAGAAACAATCTCAGGCGTGTCGTTTGAAACGAAGCCGCGAGAGTTAATTGCTGTGTTGGGCATGACGGCCTCTGGGAAAAGCAGCATCATGAACCTGATTCCTCGTTTTTATGATGTCACGGCAGGCGCTGTTCGCATTGATGGGCAAGATGTGCGAGATTTTACGCTAGCCAGCTTGCGATCGCGCATCGGCATTGTGTTTCAAGAGACGACGTTGTTCTCTGGCACCCTGCGGGAAAACATCGCCTATGCCAAGCCCAACGCTACGCTCGATCAGGTGATTGAGGTGGCAAAAGCAGCGCAAATGCATGACTTTATTATCGGCTTGCCCGAGGGCTATGAGACGTTGGTCGGTGAGCGGGGTGTTGGGCTGTCGGGCGGGCAAAAGCAGCGGATTGCGATCGCGCGCACGTTACTCACCGACTACAGTATCCTAATTCTGGATGACAGTACTTCTGCCGTTGATGCTCAAACGGCTGTCCAAATTCAGGCGGCTCTTGATGGCTTAATGCACCAAAAAGCCTGTACAACCTTTGTGGTGGCTCAGCGCATCAGCACGGTTCAGAATGCCGATCGGATTCTTTTAGTAGACAAAGGTCGTTTAGTGGCTCAAGGCACTCATGAGGAGTTGATGCGATCGAGTCCTCTCTATGGGGCGATTTTAGAATCACAGGTGAAGCAAGCCAAATAGCGCATTCTTTAGCTAGTTTTGTGGGCTGCGCATCGCGCAGCCCA
>DATNPL010000016.1:0-14716 GCA_036703255.1 Coleofasciculaceae cyanobacterium | reverse complement strand
TCACATACGGGTACTAACGCACCAGTGATAAATCGGTCTTTGCTGTCAGAGCATTGATGTAACTGTAAACCAGTTGAGTAGCGCTCTTTGTGTTTCTTGTATCTGAACGAACGGTACGCCGTTCCTTATTGGCTCACATCTAGCCTCATAAGTCTAATTTGCATCAGGTAACTGGGCAAAGTTAAAGGGAGCGGTGAAGTTGTTATAGCGAAGCCGAAGGCGATTCTCAAATTGGCCATCGACAATTTCAATCTGTTCACCAAACTGGGGTTCGGCATCCCAAGGAATGAGATACGCAGCGTTGTAAATCATCTTTTCGGTGAGAACATCGTTCTCGACAATCTCGATCGCCAGCGGATTCAAAGCCTCCTGAAATTGAGTCACGATCGCCTGTTTCCGCTTCTCCATTTCCCGTTCAATCAACTGGCCGATTTTTACCACCTGATCCATGCTGAGAGACCGACCCTCTAAGCGATCGCGTTCGGTACGCAGGCTTTCGTTTTCCTGCATCAGCAGCTCTAGCTCGATCTCTGGCTCCCAAAAGATCTTGATACTGACTTCCCGAAGCCCCTCAAGCTTGCTAAAGAGCTGTTTCAGGCTGTCTCCTTTGGGCAGGGTTAACTGCTGGCGTACCATCTCCCAGTCGCTAATAATCAAGCCAAACTGCAAGGGCAAGAGTGTGGGATGACCTTGTTGCATCACTTGCTCTAGCACCCGCTCATGACCCAGCAGATTTTTGCGGCTGGCGAGATAGCGATCTTGCTGAGTTTCAGAATATAAAAACATAAAGTCATCCATCTCACACATCTGCACAGGCTGGTGGTCTAAGCCTTCTAAGTGCAAGTCTGGACATTGAGAAGGGGGGAAAATGCCGTACAGATAAATGCCGTTTGCCATATTTGACTCCTGGATGAACTCTCGGGGGGCGATCGCGTTTCTACCCTGTAGAGTACCCAGGCTCACAAGCAAAATTGATATCCTGCCCGTAGAGGCAAATCACTCGGCCTAGAGCGCTGCAACTACGAGATCGCAATTTAGGGTTTTGTGGCGCGCGAAGCGCGCCACAAAACCCTAAAAGCTGGATTTCAAAGGCGCTTTGCGCTTTTGAAATCCAGCTTTTAGAAAAAATAGGAGGGCTTAGCGATCTACTAATCCTCTAAGACAGTGCGATTGTTATAAAGACTCATGGCTTTGGGAAAGCCTTGCTTAAAGCTCAGCTCCACCGCATCGACCACTAGCTTAAGCACTTCAGTCATCACCCGATTTTCTGCTTGCGAAAACCGACCCAGCACATGCGAGACAACCTCTCCCTCAGAACCTTTATCTTTGGGGATACCGATGCCAATCCGCAGCCGAGAGAAATTCTGGCTGTTGAGATGAGCGATCGCAGATTTCATGCCATTGTGTCCGCCTGCCGAACCCGACTGCCGCAACCGCATTTTGCCAATGGGCAAATCCATATCGTCATAGATTACCAGTACTTCCTCAGGCGTAATCTTGTACCAATCTGTGACTGCCCGCATCGATTGTCCAGATAGGTTCATAAAGGTAGTGGGCTTGAGCAAGCAGACTTTTGCGCCCTTGACAGCCACCCCTTCGCCAAACCAGCCCTGAAACTTGCGATGCTCTGCCAGCCGAATCTGCCAGGTTTGCGCCAGCCTATCGATCGCCATAAATCCGATATTGTGGCGCGTTTGATCATATTTAGTTCCAGGATTGCCCAACCCAACAATCAGTCGAGGCAAGGGAGCATCGGCGGCAGTATTAGTCATGAAATCCTCACGATGAGGCAAAAAACAAAATGCAGAACAGCCGCAACGAGGGAAGACTTGGCTTTGAAAGAAAAATTAGCGCTGCTGATTTTAGCTATGCAATGGAGCAGAGAGGCGCTTTACGCAGCCTCCCACAATAAAGTTCACAGCCAGACTAAGCGATGCCGAAAGATCTAGCTTACGGTTTCAGGTTCTACAACCGCGATCGTCTCTTCCGGTTTATCTGGCGTATCGGTCGAAGCCACAGCCTCAGGGGCAGCAGATGCTTCCGCAGAAGCTAAAGCCTTAGGTTCAGGAGGCTCTAAAGTCGCCTTCATCGGTTCGCTGATCGGCTCATTCACCGTTTTTTCGATGCGCTCCGCTTCCTTCTTAAACTCATTTTCAAATTCTTTAGAGGCTTCCTGAAAACCCCGAATTGCCTTGCCCATGCTACGACCGATTTCGGGGAGCTTTTTGGGACCAAAAATCAGCAGTGCTAACACCATGATTACCGCCATTTCTGGCAAACCAATTCCAAAAATATTCACAGCATTTCTCCTGAAAGCGATCGCGCAATAGCCGAACTGGGCAGAGCTACAAAAGAGCTACTTGAGCGGATGCAGAATTTTTGTTCCACAGTCCCGCTTCCCTTACTTTAATACGAATGGCGAGAATCGATGGGATACATCCACCATTCAACATCCTCTAAAAAAATCCCTGGGCTAGCCAGGGAAATTTTTCAACCTTACAAGAAATCCTACAAGGTGCGAAAGCCAGCTCTGAATAGGACAGGCTTTCGCACCTTGTTGCTTACGACCTACTTCGGCGTTAAGACCTACTTCCCAAGAGTAGACCAATCGACGTTAACCCCCTCCAAAATCAAGGAGGAGTTGTAGATTTGCAAAATAATCAAGAGAAAAATGAGAAACAACCCCATGAAAACGCCCATCAACGGCGTTGTGCCCCAACCGGGTGCAACTTTACCGTACTCAGAGTTCAGGGGCTTTAGGATGTCTCCTAACCGAGTCTGCTGTGCCATGAGTGACCCTTATCGCTATCTAAAGATTTTAACGATCCGTAATACTATAAGAATAATACTAGTCGTTATCGTTTCAACACATGGTTCCTGCAATAGTTCTTAGCGTTATCGATACTTCAGAGCCTGCAACCTATATCAGCTGGGCGATCGCCTTCTTTGTAGTCCTGCTAACAGGTATCACGGTTTATTTGTCCTTTGGCCCACCCTCAAAGCAGTTGGCCGATCCGTTTGAGGATCACGAAGATTAAGATTGGCCTGAGCCAGAAAGCCTTCTGAGAAATTTGTTAGACAAGTGTGAGCGGCGCATAGAGGTTGGATGCATTAGTCCAGCCAGCCCTACACTTGTCCATCCAAGCCTCGCCCATCTTTAGCTACTGCGAACGCTGCCGTCTGGCATGAGGGTCTGGGCAAATATAGCGTTCTGTAGATTTGCATGGGATAAATTGGCATTTCGCAAGTCGGCTCCACTCAGATCGGCTCCCATCAGTAGCGCATCACTGAGATTTGCTCCTGCTAAACAGGCATTTCTGAGATTGGCATGGCTAAGATTGGCTCGACAGAGATCTGTCCCGCTCAGGTTTGCCCCACTCAAATTAGCTTCCGTTAGTTCAGCCCTGCGTAACTGCGCCCGACTGAAATTGCAGCCCTGCAAGTTAGCTTGGCTTAACTCGATCTGAAAAAGACAGGCGCGGCTCAAGTCTGCATTCTCTAAGTTGGGAGCGGTAATGTAGAGACCGTTGTGCCGCAGCATCGCCCGAGTAAAAGTCCTTTTGCCTGTAGCGTATTCCTTAAGCAGGAGGGCAGCTCCTTCCAAGGCAAAGCCATCCTGAGCAGAGCCAGAGCGGCATCTCTGCGTAAAGCTGTTCTGAGCAGGCTTGAGAGAATAAGTTTGACAGCTTTTCATCGCAGCAGGACAGGTGAGGAACAATCCAGCATACAGGCTGAGTCAGTAGAATCCGGCTCCGCACTCTAGGCTAAAATACGGGATTTTTTTCCCTATCCTGCGGCCTACTGAGAGAAGATCAGTATTTACACAGAAGAGTACTTAGAAAAGGTAGAACAAAGGCTAAAGAGCAGAGGTAAATTAGCCGATGCAAGCTGCTTTGAAGCCGTTCACCCGGTTCAAAGGTACGGATCAGCAACATAGCTTTTAGGGTGAATCTTTTATCCGCGTGTCGGCACCTGTCCCAAAAGAGAAGCGAGACGCATCAAGCGACGATCCTAATTCAATCTGCACAGGTGGACATCTGGAACCTCAGGCTAACTGGCAATGCCTCTGCGGACGCTCTCTAAAGCCTGCTCTTCAGTCGCAAAAATTTCAAACACAGAATCCATCATGGTGACTTCAAAGACAAGTTTTGCTTCAGGGTGGACATTGCAAATCCGAAAGCTGCCATTCACCTTGTCAGCATCTCGCATTCCCGCCACAAGAGAAGTCAAGCCAGAGCTATCAATAAAATTGACCTGGCTCAGATTAACCACCACGTAAGGGCTAATTTTGGAAATACATTCCTGTAGTTTCAAGCGAAACTGCCAGGCTGTTGTGATGTCTAGCCGACCCGTGGGGGCAAGAACAACCACTGTTTTTCCGTCTTGAGTGGTATGGATTTTCTGCTCCATTTGAATTTGTTATCCTTCCCTAGAAACCTATGTCGATCGATGAAGCCGTCTTTCAAAGCATTAGAGATCAGCAAAATGAGCTGAGATGAAAAGTTAGAACGACCCGCGACAATCTTGAGAAGAAATGCTGAGCGGGAAGGATCATACTCTATTGCACCACCCCAATCGGCTGAAAAAATGCGGTGTGGTCTACCCAATAGTAGCTAGGTTGCCCTAAGAAAGTCATATTCTCTACACCCGATCGCATGATTCTTGTGCAAGTCTAGCAATCAGCTTAAGGCTCAGACCAAGGCTCAGCTCAGGATTCAGACTAGAACTAAAACTGAAATCTAGGCTAGGGACAAGGCTCCGGGCTTATGATTTAGCTTTTAAAGAGGTTTGCATAATGCCCGTTTCTAGGAAACAAACAACAGGTTCTGAAACCACCTAGACAAAACTTAAAATTGGCCTGACTTAACTAGGAATCAGCCCTTCAGCAGAGAAGCTTTAGATTAAAAGGGACTCTGCCGGAGGGTTGATTCTAAGCGGATGTTTGAAAAGTGGTTGGCCGTGGTTTAACGTCTACAAAGTTAGAACCCTCCATCTAGCCAATTTTGGGGCTTGAGGAACGTTTCGTAGAGCTGAGCTTCTGGAGAGTTGGCTTCAGGACTGTAGCTGTACTCCCAGCGCACCAAAGGTGGGAGAGACATGAGAATAGACTCCGTGCGTCCATTGGTTTGCAGACCAAAAATCGTGCCGCGATCGTAGACCAGATTAAATTCTACATAGCGTCCCCGACGGTAAAGCTGGAAATCGCGCTGGCGATCGCCCCATTCCAATCCACGACGGCGATCGATGATGGGCAGGTAAGCAGGCAGAAAAGCATTGCCGCAGCTTTGCACAAAAGCAAAGATTTCTTCCCAGCTTCGGGGTGGCTGCTCTCCAATTGCATCGCTGTACTGCGCTGCCGTACCCGTTGGGTTAGAAGAGGTCTTGGGGTTTGGCCCGTGATACAGCTTGCTGCGGGTGCCGTCTTGATAATCAAAAAAGATACCGCCTACGCCTCGCGTTTCCTGACGGTGCTTCAGGTAAAAATATTCGTCGCACCAGCGCTTGAATGTGGGGTAATACTCTTTGTGATGGCGATCGCAGGCATCCTTCAGGGTCTGGTGAAAATGCACCACATCTTCGGTGAAGGGGTAGTAGGGCGTCAGGTCAATGCCACCGCCAAACCACCAAACTGGCCCAGCCTCAAAGTAGCGGTAATTCAGATGAACGGTGGGAAGATAGGGGCTGTGAGGGTGCAGCACCATAGAGGTTCCCGTGGCGTAAAACCCATGTCCGGCGGCTTCTGGACGCTGCACCAGAATCGAGGGTGGCAGCTCCTGTCCCCAGACTTCCGAAAAGTTGACTCCGCCTTGCTCAAAAACGCCGCCCGACTTAAGGACACGCGATCGCCCGCCGCCGCCTTCTTCCCTTTGCCAGCTATCTTCCTGAAAGGTTCCTTTGCCATCAGCTGCTTCCAGCCCTGTACAGATGTGATCTTGCAACTGCTGAAGAAAAGCGCTGACTCGCTGCCGTGAATCGGAAGGAGGGGCAGAGGCGCTAGAAGAACCTGAAGCTGTGCCGGAAACTGGAGATTTCACCATAGCAATAGAGGATTCAAACGACAATGACTCAGAACAATGACTCGAATGACGCGGCAGCTAATGGGTCAAGCCATGCAGCCCTGTAAAACGAACCAGACGTTACAGGTTGCTGGGCAGACTTTCCTGGTTATTTCAAGCCTGCAATCTAGCCTATACCGAATCTGGATCACTCCGGTGCTGGATTGCGTTAATGAATGTAACGGAAATGGTAGACAAACTTCAAAAGTAGGATGAAGTCGGTAGACGAAAATCCCAAATCCTAGACAGGCAGGAAGCTCATCCTACAAGAGCCACGGCTGATTTTGGCTTTTATGCCTGAACAACAGGAACTGTCTAGGCGATAACACTGAATCTATCCGGGAGCGATAAGCTGAAGGGATGCAGTTAAACGGGGAAATCTAAATGCAGTTTTGCCACCAGACCGAGAGAGGGAAATCGTCATGCTGGATTTCTGGTTAAAAATGATTTCGCGAAGCTGGAGAGAATTTTCGCCTCTGGTCGTGACCTATCAAGTCTTGAGTTCAGCCTCGGTCGATGATCTATGGCAAAAGGTAGTCGATCTAGGAGATGTGTCTTGGCATCCGCTTCTAGCAAAAACGGATGTGCCGCGAGGGCAGACTCCCAAACCTGGGCTGAACTATCAGGCCGTTAGCCGTTTGTTTCCTATGCCTATCCAAATTTTTGTGGAACGAGTGCTGCCGCAGGAATTGCTGAGCGTCAGAATTTTTGCGCTGCCGGGGGTAGAAGAGCGCGTCACCTATCGAGTTGAGTCTACGGTCTGTGGTACTTGTGTCTCTTACTCAGTAACGCTGAAAGGCTGGCTGTCGCCGCTGGTGTGGTCGGTGATTCGTCCCTATGCGGCCAAGGTGGCGAGTGAGTTGGCACAGGCGGTTGAGCGAGAGCTGTTGACCAATTCAGCCAGTCGGCAGAAATTTGCCAAGCCGGATGGGCTAGATTTCTTTAGCCTGGTGCTGTGGATTGGCTTCGGGCAAGCCCTGGTGCAAGCGATCGCCCCTACCCACCTGTTGAGTTAATTGCTCTATCTGTTAGAAAGGGACACTGTGCAAACCCTTTCAAACCATAATTTGACACACCACCAACGATAGAATGGTGCATTGAGAATTAATACTTACCGTTTCAATTAGGTAGCTCTGGCGATCGCTGCTATGGTGGAGAACACAATGTCTGATATTGATACCAGCGCCATTCTAGAAGTGCTGCGCCCGGTGCAAGATCCTGAGCTTCGCAAAAGCTTGGTTGAGCTAAATATGATTCGTAACGTCCAGGTTGTGGATGGCAACGTTAGCTTTACGCTGGTGCTGACGACTCCAGCCTGTCCGCTGCGACAGTTCATTGTAGAAGACTGTGAACGGGCGATTAAAACTCTGCCGGGAGTCCAGAGCGTTGCGGTAGAGGTGACAGCCGAAACGCCTCAGCAAAAAGCTTTGCCCGATCGCACCGGAATAGATGGCGTCAAAAATATTCTGGCGATTTCTAGCGGCAAGGGGGGCGTCGGCAAAAGCACGGTAGCGGTGAATGTAGCTGTGGCTCTGGCGCAGATGGGCGCAAAAGTTGGCCTGATTGACGCCGATATCTACGGGCCGAATGTGCCCACGATGCTGGGCTTAGCCAATGCCAAGATTACTGTGCAACAAGGCGAAAAGGGCGAATGCATCGAACCCGCCTTTAACTACGGGGTGAAGCTAGTGTCAATGGGGTTTTTGATTGACCCCGATCAGCCTGTGATCTGGCGTGGCCCCATGCTTAATGGCATCATCCGTCAATTCCTTTATCAGACCCTCTGGGGCGAGCTAGATTATCTCATCGTAGATATGCCCCCCGGTACCGGAGATGCGCAACTCACCCTGGCGCAAGCCGTGCCTATGGCAGGTGCCGTCATTGTCACGACGCCCCAAACCGTGGCGCTGATGGATGCTCGTCGGGGCTTGCGGATGTTTCAGCAAATGCAGGTGCAGGTGTTGGGAATCGTCGAAAATATGAGCTACTTTATTCCGCCCGACCTACCCGATCGCCAATACGATATTTTTGGCTCAGGCGGTGGCGAAAAAACATCCAAAGAGCTGGGTCTACCTCTGCTGGGCTGTGTGCCGCTAGAAATGCCCGTGCGAGAAGGGGGCGATCGGGGGGTGCCGATCGTGATTGACTTACCTGAATCAGCATCTGCCCAAGCCTTGAAAGCGATCGCGCAACAAATTGCCGCTCGCGTCTCGGTAGCTGCATTAGGCTAGACCCATTAAGTTAGACCTATGTAAGTTAGATATCAGGTTAGACATCTGCTTATTTTTGTAAGACACGTCTTGTAGATTATGAATTAAATAAAACCCAACAGTTTTTTGGAAGTGCCGCGCTTCCAAAAAACTGCTACTGGTTAGTTAATTTGCGATTCTTACAAAGATAAACAACTTATTGCCAACCCTCAATCCACTAGACTCATGCTGCAAAAATCTCTGTTCAGCCGCGTCAGTTGGAAGACCCTAATCCAGCCTTGGCAAGAGGTGGATTGGCTCCTTATCTCGCTCAGCATGGCGCTGACGCTGCTGGGCGGTGTTGCCATTCGCAGCGCGGTGTTGCATACAGAACTGGCAAATTACTGGTGGCAGCACTTAGTCACAGGAGGAATAGGTCTACTCGCTACGCTGATGATTTCTCGCTGGCGCTATGAAAATCTGATGCAGTGGCGTTGGATTATTTATGGCCTGACCAATGTGGTTTTGCTGGTGATTATCTTCATTGGCACGACGGCCAATGGGGCACAAAGTTGGGTTGGCATCGGAGACTTTTTTATCCAACCTTCCGAGTTTGCCAAGGTGGGCATGATTATTGTCCTAGCCTCCATTCTGCAAGAGCAGGGAGCCACCAGTATTCCGATCATTCTCAAGGCCTTAGGCATCACGCTGCTGCCCTGGGTTTTGATTTTGCTGCAACCTGACTTAGGCACCTCGCTTGTCTTTGGAGCTATTATGCTGGGCATGCTCTATTGGGCAAATGCCAAGCCGGGATGGCTGCTGTTGATGGTATCGCCGCTGATATCTGCCATCTGCTTTGGTGTGTTTTTGCCGGGGTGGCTGGTATGGATTGTGCTGGTGGGCACGATCGCCTGGAGAACCTTGCCCTGGGCTTGGATTGGCACATTTTGCTTTACGGTCATTAATTTGGTCGCGGGAGGGCTAGGCAACTTTGCCTGGGAGCATGTGTTGAAGGGGTATCAACGCGATCGCCTGACGCTGTTTCTTGACCCCGACAAAGATCCGCTGCAAGGCGGCTATCACTTGATTCAGTCGCGCATTGCCATTGGTGCCGGAGAACTGTTAGGCCGAGGTCTGAACCAGGGCACCCAAACGCAGCTCAATTTCATTCCAGAGCAGCACACCGACTTTATCTTCTCAGCGATTGGGGAAGAAATGGGGTTTGTTGGCTGTGTTCTGGTGCTGCTGCTCTTTTGGTTGGTGTGTCTACGGCTGGTGATTATTGCCCAAAATGCCAAGGACAACTTTGGATCGCTGCTGGCGATCGGCGTTCTGTCAATGATTGTGTTTCAGGTCTTGATCAACATCAGTATGACGATCGGATTAGCTCCCATTACTGGAATTCCGCTCCCTTGGATCAGCTATGGGCGATCGGCGTTGCTGACTAATTTTTTGGCGCTAGGCATTGTGGAATCGGTGAACAATCACAGACATCGCCTCAAGTTCTAGACTCGCTAGACTCAGCTGATAGCAAATTAGAATTTTGTGGCGCGCTCCGCAAAGGCTGAGAAGGTTAAACTTTTCCAGCACCAGACCTTTAAAAAACCGATTTTTCAGAGAATAAAGAAGCGCTTTCAATTCATGCTCTAATCTGGATAGAGACACTTTTGCTCAGTGAAGTAGGTAGCTATGATTTTTCCCGGTTCAGCCGTTCGCGTTACAAACATCAATGACATCTACTATGGGTATCAAGGCTTAGTCCAGCGGGTGAGTAGCGGCAAAGTTGCTGTGCTATTTGAGGGTGGAAACTGGGATAAGCTAATCACCTTCTTGCCTGCCGAGCTAGAACTCGTGGATGCAACGGCAGGACGCACTAAGAAATAGGGTTTGATGATCTTCAATCTGTTCAGGCAAAACTATGCGCCTACCGCTGCCGCAATTCAATACCCAAAATCGTCAGGCTGGCTACTTTGCAGAGGTGATTGAAACGGCAACGACGGAATTTTTGGCGCAGTGTTTAGAGCCAG
Source organism: Coleofasciculaceae cyanobacterium (assembly GCA_036703255.1). Lineage (GTDB taxonomy): Bacteria > Cyanobacteriota > Cyanobacteriia > Elainellales > Elainellaceae > Drouetiella. The sequence continues at coordinate 4,444 of DATNPL010000016.1, read as the reverse complement.
AAGACCTGAGCTTTGCCGTAATGCCTCCCTTTGGGAGTTGGGTAAAGGCTAGGGATGAGGAGTCAGATAACCAAATCTATGCCGTGGTTTATCATGCGACAACCAGCCCCATCGACTCGGTACATCGAGCTAGAGCGCTAGGTTTGTCATTGCAAGAGCTGCGCGAGCAGCAGCCCCAGATCTTTGCCATGCTGCGAACCGAATTTCGGGCGGCGATCGTCGGATTTCGACCGCCACAGGAGGGCAAGGGCAACGGCAAAAGCCATGTGCCAAATACGACGATTTATCAGCATCTGCCGCCGCGTCCGCCGCAGATACACCAGGCAGTTTACTACTGCGAAGCTGAGGAAGTCGTTGGTTTTAGCGAACAGCTAGACTTTTTGCGGACATTGCTCCAGGTTGGCAATGCCCCTGTAGATGCGCTAGTGGCTGCCGCTGTCCGGGAGATTTATCGGCTGCGTAAAGCCGATCGCGCCTGGTTGGTGGGGGTGGGGCGATCGCTGAGCATTCTCCTTAAAGAAGATTTCGATCGGCTGCGAATTATCCTAAATCAAATTCATATCTAGTCCAGCCTGCGTCTAAATCTATGCCTAAATCTATCTAGAGGGGCTTTATGCACCCTAGATTATTTGAGAGTATTTGGACTTGTTTTGCCGAGGGTGCGCCCTTGTACGTACAGTTTGTCCACAAAAGCAGCAGAGGCTTCTGCCTTCACCCACTGTTGTGAGAGGGCTAGAGATCTAAAGCTTGTCAATCTAGAGCGTAGAAATTAGAAACTTAGATCTGAACTATCCAGGGCTTAGACAATTAACTTGTCCATGAGAATCGCTGGTCAAATTCACAGGGCTTACCCATCACCATGCACTTAGAACCCATTGTCTCATTTGCGATTCTTCTAGCCGTGATCTTGATTGTGCCGCTCTGCTTTGAGCGAATCAAGCTCCCAGGAATCCTGGGGCTGCTATTGGCAGGCGTGGCTCTAGGGCCAAACGGCTTGCAAATCTTGCAATCTGACTCAGACACAATGAGTCTGCTCTCAGACATTGGACTGATCTATCTGCTATTTGTCTGTGGCTTAGAAATCGATTTAGATCAGTTTCAAGCGACCAAATATCGATCGGCAGGGTATGGGTTCCTAACCTTCATCGTGCCGCTGATCACGGGCACAATTGTAGGGCGAGTGTTTTGGTTCGACTGGAACGCCTCTGTGTTGATCGGCTCTCTCTTCGCTTCCCATACCCTCCTGGCTTACCCCATTATTAGCCGCCTGGGGGTCGTCAACAATGAGGCGATCGTGGTCACTATTGGGGCAACCATCTTCACAGATGTCGGGTCGCTGCTGGTGTTGGCCATCTGCATCGGCATCAATAAAGGAGACTTCGACGCCTTCGAGTTGGTTAGGTTACTCCTCTCACTGCTGATTTACTCGACAGTGATTTTGTTTGGTTTTGCAGCGGTAGGCAAAGAGTTTTTTCGGCGCTCTGGCAATGACGAGGGCAATCAGTTTCTGTTTGTTCTGCTGGCCGTCTTTGTGGCAGCGCTGGGGGCAGAGGTCATTGGCGTTGAGAAAATTGTTGGCGCATTTCTGGCCGGATTGGCAGTCAACAGCGTGATGGGCGATAGCCCCATCAAAGAAAAGATTTTGTTTGTAGGCAGCGTCCTGTTCATCCCGATCTTTTTTGTAGATTTAGGGCTGCTCATTGATGTCCCCGCTTTTATCAAGAGCATCAGCTCAATCTGGCTGACGTTGACGATCGTGCTAGGGCTGATCGGCAGCAAATTTCTTGCCGCACTGTTTGCCAAGCTAGCCTACCGTTATAGCTGGCGAGAAGCTATTACAATGTGGTCCTTATCCATGCCCCAGGTGGCTGCAACGCTGGCGGCCACTTTTGTCGGCTATCGAGCCGGAATGTTGACTGAAGATGTTCTGAATAGCGTTATTGTGCTCATGCTGGTCACGGCTACTTTAGGCCCACTGATTACAGCTCGTGCCGCTAAAGGACTAGTGTCTGAAGAGGGCAGTGGACTCTTGACCGATTGGAATACTGGCTCAAGCCCCGATTCCGGCACTGACCCCGACGCCAAAACTGCTCAGGCGCTCACTCTTGTCGTACCTATTTATAACCCTCAGACAGAACGAAATTTAATTGAAATGGCGACGCTGCTAGCCCAACATCAGTCGGGTCGGGTCGTGCCGCTTGCCGTGGTGATTGCCCACGGGCATATGGATACGCTTGATCTGGCATCATTTTTGGGGCAAAGCCAATCGCTTCTAGGCAAGGCAACAGAGGTCTGTCAGGAATTTGGACTAGCGGCAAATCCCCTCTTGCGGATTGATGATGATGTGGCTCAAGGCATTAGTTATGCCAGTCGTGAGCAGCAGGCAAGTTTGGTGATTATGGGCTGGAGTAAAACGACAGGCTTGCGGGCGCGGCTGTTTGGCAACATTATCGATCGCGTCCTTTGGGCCTCACACTGTCCGGTTGCCGTCACCCGTCTGCTGGATTCGCCCAGAAACATTAAGCGAATCTTGGTGCCCTTGGGTAATCCGACCCAGCGCATGATCCAGGTGATGAATTTTGCAGCAATTTTGGCAGAGGCAAATCAAGCTGAAGTGACCTTGCTCCATATTTGCGATCGCCGTATCCCTCCGGCTCAGATGGATGCCTTTAAATCTCGGATGGAGCTATTTGCCTCTCAATGTGCCGTTCGGACTAACCCGACCATCCAAATGATTGCAGCAGATGATGTAGCGACAGCGATCGTTAATGAAGCACAAAAGGCAGATTTGGTGGTGATGCGATCGGCGCGTCATCGGGTTAACGTCAATGAACTTTCGATTAGCGATCTCACCACTCAGGTGATTACACGCTTGCACTGCTCTGTCGTCATGTTAGGAGAGCCGCAGCACCGACCTCGCCCCATATTACGGCGTAATCCGCAAGCCACAACCAGCCCTGATCAAATAGGGCAGGTTTAGCCAGAGGTCTGGCGCTACATAATTAGGTTATGTTTTGAAAGCCTCGCTTAGCGAGGCTTTCAACTCTAGAAATCGCCTAGTCAATATTGATTGAAGTAGGGCTAGAACCAGAGGGAGCACGCGTTGAAGGAGACAGCTTCCGGTAATCGCTATAGAGGCGATCGCGCCAGCCCCAAAAATTTCCATAGAGCGGATTATCGGCCAGACCCGGTATGCCTTTGCCCTTCAGCGTGGCCGGAATGTCTAGATATAGCCCTGCTGGAAACTTGACGTACATGGTTAGCCCTGCAACCGCAAAGTCAGCCAGGGTGGGATGATCCGTGATCAGGTAGGGGCTATAGGTCAGCAGCGTATTGAGCGACTCTAAATTCTGCTGCATGGCCTTACGAGCCGATTTGACCGCATCAGCGCCTAGCCCTGCACCTGCACCCAAAAGGCTTAGCGCCTCGTTCGGCACGGATTCAACGATCGTTTTCAAAAAGCTAGGCGTTGAGGAGGGCAACAAGGCCGATCGAAAGGCAGGGTCTTGTCCAAAAGCTCCCAGCATTGCCTTACGTCCATTTAACCCAATCGACTCATCTGCCCATTCTTCCATGAGCAGACATAGCGCCCGCTGCTGCGGGTCAACAGGAATAATCGGGCGATCGGGATACTTGCGATCTAAATAAAGGGCGATCGCTGTTGAGTCGGCAATTACCTCGGTTCCATCCTTGAGGACAGGTACCTGACGCTGACCCGACATCCGAAACAAGTCAATCTGCCCAATACCAGGAGTCACTTCCACCTTGCGATAGGGCAGTCCTTTATAGTCCAGAATTAGACGAATTTTTTCGCAATAGTGAGACAGCTCAAATTGATAAAGCTCTAGCATGGGTATCTCCGGGATGAGTTGTTCCACTATGAATCGCGAATTTGTTAAAGAACTAATCTTTTGAAAAAGCGGCTCGCTTTTTCAAAAGATTAGTTCACAATCCTAAATAGATCTTAGTTCCCAGGTTCTACCTTGGGATGTACAGCAGGATATATCTGCGCGTCTCAGCGCACCTCTGACAAAACTTCGATCTCTTTATATCTCTCTAATCTAAAGTCAGCTTGACCGATCGAATTTGTTTACACAGATTTACAATCGATCGATCAATTTGGCTTCCTGGATGTTTAGCTCAGCGAGTGACGGCCTAATATCTCAGATGTCATCAGACTTTGAATCTTTATGAGAGAGATGAGCAAATACTCTCAACATACTTTACAAAAATCAATAAATCACCTAATATATTCACTAAGGAAAGCAAACCGCTTTCTCAGAAAACGTTAAAAGTTCTCTAACAAGCACTCATCAATCATGACAACAACACTACAGCAGCGCGAAAGCGCCAACCTGTGGGCGCGATTCTGCGAGTGGGTCACCTCCACCGACAACCGCCTGTACATCGGCTGGTTCGGCGTTCTGATGATCCCCACCCTGAT
>DATNPL010000185.1:0-6180 GCA_036703255.1 Coleofasciculaceae cyanobacterium | reverse complement strand
ATGAATTAGCGAACCCTATGTTTTGCAACTAAACTAACAGAAACTATCTTCAAGCCGCATTCTGCCGTTGAGCCTATGGTGAACGCAACCACACTCAAAAGCAGACACAGCTTGGACTACAAATTTTCGGACAGGTCTATTAGTTATTAGGCTTGGCTGAATCATGATGGATTGACTTAGAAACCTTGAATGTTAGGAGGCGATGGCTGAAATCGATAGCTTTAAACACTCTTCGTTCTGAAGAAATTAGTGGAATTTTAATAATTAGAATAAGCCGAACCATTTGCGTCTTTGCGGCTTGCTACGAGCAAGAATTCTTGCGAACCTCTCCTCTTCCAGGCATTCTAATCGTTTTGCTTCCAATCTCTGCCTTTCCAACTCCTCTAGACGTTCTTGTTCTACTCTTCCAAGCTGTTCAAGCCATTGCTGTCTTGCAATTTCTGCCAATCTTTGCCGCTCAATCTCTTCTTGTTTCTGTCTTTCGGCTTCTACAAGTCTTTGCCTTTCCCTGTTGTCCTGGCTCTGACTTTTTCGTTCTTTTTCAGCTTCGATTCGTCCACGTAGTTCTTCGCTCCATTCTTGTGCATACTGGTTCTTAGGAGATAGTTTAACTATATCCAGAAAAGTATTTAATGCCTTTTCCTCATGACCCCAATCAAGATAGATTTTTCCAATACAGACTAAGGCTTCAAGATTATTAGGTGATTTTTTCAGGACAGATGTATAAGCAGTTAATGCTTGCTTATAATCTTCCCGTTTTCGGAATGCATGTCCTTGGTAGAGAAGCCCAATAATGCTATCTGAGTTGATTTTGCAGAATTCTGAGTAGCCATGAATTGTTTTTTTGCAATAGCCTGACCGATACGCTGCCAACCCCAAATAGAACCAAGCATTAGCTAGCTCTCGATTGAATTGCACTGATTGTTTAAGAGCAAGATAAGCAGATCGATATTTTTTTATTCTATAAAACGAAATGCCCATTCCATAGTAGGCAGTATCCAATTGTGGGTTGAGTTCGATCGCTCTTTGATATGAGTAGATTGCATCTTGATAAGCGCGGGTTTGGTTTAAAACCCTACCTCTCATACTCCAAGCATTTGCCTGACTGGGATCGATCTCAATTACTTTATTTAAACAAGCAATTGCCTCTTCATATCTCGCCTTCTCAATTAAAGCAGTGCCTCGCCCGATGAGTTTATCAGAACTTTCCTCCAAAGAGTCTTGGAGTAAGTTACGGTTCACCTTTGCTGAGTAGTTATTCGGCTCAAGGGCAATCGATTGATCATAAGAATCTATTGCTTCAGAATAACGCCCCAACTGTTCAAGGGCTCTGGCTTTGTCAAACCATAACTCAGAGCTACGAGGATTCAGTCGAATTGCCTGGGTAAAGCTCTCCAGAGCCGCATCAAAATCTTGAAGCAAGACATGAGTAATCGCCTTATAGTAGTAAGCCTCAAACGTTTCCTTTCTGGCTATAGTGCTCTCGAAAGAGTCAACAGCTTCATCAAATTCAGACAAGAGCAGTAAACAAAAGCTTCTTAGAAACCAAGCTTTATAATTCCGTGGTTCTTTTCTAATTACCTCTTTGAAAACGGCAATCGCTTCTTGATAATCCTTTACCTCAATAAGAACTTGTCCTTCCTTGACTTTTTTGATATTGTCAATGTATGTCCGAATATCCTGCTTTGCAACGTTAATTACAATATCTAGCAGTGCAAGAGTAATTTTTTTGGGGAGTTCAGGAAATATTTCTTCCTTGAAGAAATCAACAATGAAGCTTAAGTCTGGGTTTTGAATGAAAAACTGGTTATCTTTAAGCCAATCTGTAATTGTGGGAATTAATGTATTTGGATCTAGAGAGAAATTGAACAAGCCGTTATTAGGAGAGGAGTTCATGAGGAGATACTTTAAGGGTCAGTTCTGGATGCAATGAAGAGAGGTTGGACAGAATTAGGTAGGAAATAATAGGGACAAAGACAGTGCTTTTTACTCTTCGTATTCTCCAAATAAAGAACCTAGTAGCTCATCGTTGTCTTCCTTTTTGCGCTTTCGAGCGCGCCGTTTTTCTTCTTTCTCACGGAGTTCTAAGACAAGCTGGGGATACTCTGCCTTAAATTGCGATCGAAGGGCATCAGAGTTTTCCTCATCAATAGTGAAATCTGGGGCGATCTCGTCCTGCAATCTCAGTTGCCATTCGTAGGCTTTAGCGGGGTGGTATTTCCAGAAGACACCGTGAGCTACGGCGAGGGAGGGATCTTTCTGGCATTTTTCGTCTACCCGATCGCTAAAGTAGCGGGCTGCTAGATGCGACCAGTCGTAGTCTTTTTTGCCTTTGGCATTGCAGAGTTCTGACCACCAGGCTTTGGGCTTGTTCCATTGGGGATCGAGCAGGCACCAGAGGGCAGCGCTGTTGACCATGACCCCATCATCGAGATCCATGCGGAAGGGAGCGTTGGTTTGGCGAAGGGTGTCTTTGGGATTGGCGGCAGGGATTCCCTGTTCGGCGCATTGCTGTACCAGATCAACGAAGGCTTTGAGTTCGGTGTAGAGTTCCTGAACTTTGCCTCGGCGTTCTTCGGCTTGGGTTTGCTGTTTTTTGTCGCCTTTGCTTTGAATGTCTAGCAGGTCAGCCTGTTCGCCTTCCAGGTCGCGCAGTTCGGGCATGAGGTAGTCGGCGAGGAGGGTTTGCAGAGTATTGTCTGCCCAGCGATGAATGCTGATGTAGGCGACGAAGTTTTTGTTTTTGGAGGAGAGGGGGAAGTAGATGGGGCGGCTTTCGTACATGCCGAGATGCACATCTTTGAAGAAGTTGAGGCGGAGCCAGTCGCGCAGGGATTTTTTGGCGATCTGGCTACCATACTCGTCCCAGGCAGCTTTGATGGGTTGGGCGGCAGGATGGTTGAGGCTGTCTTTGGAGTCTGATCGCCCCCCTAAATAGGCAGAGAGATACAGAATCCCGTTGGGTAATGCGGTTTCTGGGGCTTGGGTAAGGATGCCTTCTCTGTTTGCCCCTAACCGCCCGATCGCCACTCCCATTGCATAAGACACCCAGTTGACGGCAGGGGGTTGGTCATAAACGGGTTGCCAGTCGGGTAAGGGTGTGCCGGGTTCTCGGTCTACGGCTTGCTGTGCCCACTGTTGAGCGTAGTTCCAGCAGGAAGCTCCAGGTTGTTTGAATTCGACAGAGGTTTCACGGACGGCTTCGTGGTCGGTGAAGGCGCGATCGAGTTGGGCAAAGATTTCGTTGGCGGATTCGATCGGGAAGAGGGGAAGACGGTTTACGTCCAAATTTGTAAAGTGAATCGTTGGGTTCAACGACTGCAAAATACTTTTTGCAGTTACAGAGTTCATAAGAGTTACTACATTCTCTGGAGAGTCTGGGTAAACAGAACAACCAGTTCCAGCGATGACGCTTCGATAGCGATGTATCCTTCCTCCAAAAACACTACCAATAGTTGTAAAAGCCACACCTAATTTAAAGTAACTTCCTTCATTCGGTGCTCCATTACCTCCCTTAGAACCAAAGGCATCTGAGTTGACCTTTTTCTCAAAACCATTTTTTTGCCATTTAATAACATGTCGTAATGGTTCAACCCAGATACATCCATCCGCTCCTTTTATGTAAGGAACCCACATGAAATTTGGTTTCGGATAGCAGGATGAGGAGTCTCTGCTGAGGAAAATTGAGAGGGCGGATGATTCCCAGAATTGACGAATAAATCTTGTATCATTACCTGTCTGCAACCCTTGCTTAACAGGCATTTTTTCGTAAAGTTTTGTAGCAGCAGCATAATAATCTAAAAACTCATCATCCCACCAATAAACGATCGGCTTCTCCTTAATCACAGCAAATCGATCGCTCTTAAACTCAAATCTTCCTACCTGTGCCAAAACTGCGGCTCGTTTGCGAGCAGTGTTTCCCTGTGATTTCAAATCCCCAGGTGCAGGTCTAAAGGCAATACTCTTTTCGAGGTGAGGAGGCAACTTATCAAAGATAGACATTGCGACAGATAGAATTACTTGTGCCCCAGATACTTCCTCAAAAGCACCTGTTTCCAAGTCTCCAATTAGTCGAAGATCAAAAGTATCAAGTAAATATTCACGAACTGAAGTGTATTGCTGAATAAACATCCAGTTCCGCATTGTTAGTAATGCTGAAACTCCACCTGGTTTTGCTAATTGAAGACCCCGTTCTAAGAATGCTGAATATAAATCTGCCTTTCCTTTTGGATAATGCTTGACCAAATATTTCGCATCATCCATTTTGCTTGCACCCTGATACGGCGGATTCCCAACCACCACATCATAAGAATTTTCCCGAATCAGCCGAATAAACCGAACGCCTGCCGTCAGATGTTCTCCCCGCAACCGCAAACCCAAATCTTCCCCATTCGTGCATCGACTCAGAAAGCGTTCGAGTTTTTCAAGGAGAATATCTTTCCGGTCAAGGGATTGAGGGGATGAGGGGGTGGGTGATGGAGTAGCAGAAGAAACTGAGGCGAAAAAATCTCCTTGAGTCGGACGGATCAGGATTTGCTCATACTCAGCAATGGCAGACTCCACCTCCCGATCGATCTTCAGCAAACTACCCCATTGATCCGCCCCCTGCAACGCCTGCACAATCTGATTCGTGAGATCCTCTGGAATCCCCGTCGCCTCCTGCACCTCTCGCCGCAGCTCCACCAACGCCGGATCATCCTCCGGCAATGCCGACAGATTCAGGTCTGACGCAACCAGATTCACCACCTTCAATTCCGCCGTTTTACACAGCGACTTTGCCTTCAAAAATAACGCCGCCGCCGCAATCTGCACCGATCGCGCATCAATATCCACCCCATAGAGATTGTTCGCCAAAATCGACTCCACAATCTCTTGCTCGCTCCAGTCCTCTCCCCGATGCCGCGCCTCCTCCTGATACATCGCCACCAGCAGCCCAAAGGCAATCACCAGAAAATGCCCTGACCCACAAGCCGGATCAAGGATCTTCACCTCCCGAATACTCTTGGGCGCATGGTCAACAGCTGCTTCTGTCAATGGCTGTGGCACCCAATACTTCCAGCGTTCCTCCGTCTCTGTCTCGATCGGCATCAACGCATCCAGCGCCACCTCACCGTTCTCTCGCTTCTGCCGCCAAACCTTGCGCCGTGACTTCAGGCGATCGAGCGTGCCATCTGCCTGCACCTCTGCTGCCCAACCCTGTGCCTGACAGATAGCCAGCCACATCTGCCCCAAACTATTGTGCAGTAGCCACTCCACCATATAGCGTTCGGTGAACATCTGCGTCTTACTAGCAACCTCATGGGGTTCCACCTTGCCCCCCGCATTCAGCTTGTCATCTAGCGCTTCTCGCTCTGGGTCGTTCCAATACTGATAGACCCACCCTAAGGTCGTATCATCCTTCCAGGTATCCGGGTCAAGCTGATCCAAGGCTTCGATAGTCGATCGCAGCGTACTAGCCGGAATCGGAAACAGCGACGTTAGCCCCACCCTGCCGAACAACCCCGGCATCTCCAACGCCAGCTCATCGTAGAGCAGTTGCAGCAGCGTCCCGAATCCCTCCGTCTCATCCCGACACAGATCAGGCGCAAAATCCCGAAACTCCCGATATCCTCGACTCTGCCAGCCACCCGTCACCACAACAGGCTTACTCAGCCCGATCGCCTCCATCTGCCGAATCACAATCAGCCGATTCAGCAACGTTGCTGCCGCCAGCTTCTCAGCCGATCGTAAATGCCGCTCCCAAATTAGCCGCTCCTTTTTTTCATCTTTAAGAGGTCTACCTCCAGTTTCTGCTCGAACCCTCTCATAAAGCCACTTTTCTATCCGAAAACGTTTCTGAAAGTCTGCCTCTGAAAGTCCAGCTTTATTGTCTGGAATATAGTCGATTGTTGGCTTATCACGGAGAATGGCTTCCTTTTCCCTTTTACTACCAAAGATTTCGATAGGTAGCCGATAAACTCTCTCTATCGCATTTTCTAAATCCGTGAGGAGTCGATCGCGCAGCGTGCGAATTGTACTAGAGAGCTTAGATTTGGATTCAGATGTGAGCCAATAAGGAACGGCGTACCGTTCGTTCAGATACAAGAAACACAAAGAGCGCTACTCAACTGGTTTACAGTTACATCAATGCTCTGACAGCAAAGACCGATTTATCACTGGTGCGTTAGTACCCGTATGTGA
>DATNPL010000142.1:0-56780 GCA_036703255.1 Coleofasciculaceae cyanobacterium | reverse complement strand
TTCAAGTTTTTCAGTTCTTATCCAGCCTGCCTGACCCTCAACCTGCCATTGCCTCCATGCGACAACGTGAGGATTCCTTCAAGCGCGAATTTATCGTCCTCAGCCGCATTCCGGTTTCTTAGTTTTGTCAGTCAAGCAGGCGATGAAACTCAGCTTGGGTGTAGCACTGTTGATGGGCTGGATCAAATAGCTTCAACCCAATGTCGCAAAGGCGGCATAGTAGGTAATCCTTGCACCAATCTAGAATGATGACCTTGCCCTCAGGTTTTAGCACTCGCTTAATTTCTGCAAGCGAACCCCTTGGATCATCAAAGTAGTGGAACGCATTAGCTGACACAACCGTGTCAAAACTCTGATCTGCGAAGGGCAATGCTGAAGCAGAAGCACAGTGAAACGAAATGTTGGCGTAGGCTTGGAGTTTATGATGGGCGATCGCCAGCATCTTCTCGGAAATATCAACCCCTACCATCTGCTGCATTGGATACTCACTCAGCATGAGTCGTTCAAATTCGCCAGTTCCACAGGCAATATCAAGAACAAGATCCGACGGAGAGATTTCTGCCCAACCCTTAAAAAATTTCAGCGTATTAGAGATATAGCGACTCCAGCGGTGATCATACACTGCTGCTAGCCCGTCATATTGTTTGCAAACTTTGGCTTCAGTCATATGGGTAGAGATGATCTCAAATTCCAGGTTCACTCAGATGTTCTGCAACCTCACGGTAGAGGTTGATCACATGACTATCTGCCAAGCCATAGTAAATCTTGCGCCCCTCACGGCGGTAGCGAACCAAGCGCATCGATCGCAGGACTCGGAGTTGATGAGAAACAGCAGATTCGCTCATCTTCACCATTGCCGCTAGGTCACAAACACACAGCTCCTGCTGGGCAAGGGCTGAGAGCAGACGTAAGCGATTAGGGTCTGCCAAAACTCCAAAAAATTCTGCCATTTGCTGTGCCTTGTTCGCCTCTAGTAAAGCGGGCTGCCCCTGTCGCACATGATCTAAGTGAACCGGACATTGCGTTTCGCAGTTGAGGGCATCACCACTTTGGAGGGGTTGCATTTCGGACAGCACAGTAGGGTTCATAGCTTTAGGCTTAACGCTCACACAAGACATACAGGCTCAGCGACATAGATGTTTATCAATATATAGATGCTTACCAATACAGTCAGGTGAAAGAATCAGTTCACCTGACTGTATTGGCATTCGTCTTCAGTATAAGAGATGAGAGTAAGAATCATTCTATATATGAATATATATTCAGACATGAAGAAATTGGATTACAATTTGAAGACATTCTTCTATCCTCCAGGGTTGAAATAAATATTGGCTATGGCTTCTCCATCTCTTAAAACTCAGCAAATGCAAGTGGGCGGCATGGATTGTGGCAGCTGTGCCAAAACGATCGAAGCCAGTTTGCAGCAAATGGTGGGGGTAACAGAGGCATCCGTCAGCTTTGCAGCAGGAAAATTAAGCATATCCTACGACTCTCAGCAGGTGAGTGAATCTGAATTGAGAAATCGAATCTCTGCTTTGGGTTACACCGTCGAAGCTTCCCCAGCGAAGATTTTCCAGGCGCGCATTGGCGGTATGGATTGTGGTAGCTGTGCCAAGACGATCGAAGCCAGTTTGCAGCAAATCTCAGGGGTTAACGAGGTGTCTATCAGCTTCGCAACGGGGCGATCGCAAGTGACCTACGACCCGCAGCAAGTCAGCGAATCGACCCTGCACGATCGCATTGCCGCTTTAGGCTATACCGTTGAGCCAGCAGCAGCAGCCGTTGTCGCTGATCCTGTCAATCCCGTACAAGGAAGTCACAAACCTGCTCAATTATCTGCACCGACAGGTTTGAATTTTTGGCTTCAAAGCCGCCGTGGGCAGAGCGTCATTTTGGCTGGAGCTGGAATTGCTCTCGGCTTGCTAGCTCAGCTTTTGGCGCTGCCGATCGGGATAGCACAAGCTTTTTACGGGATTGGCATTGCAGTTGCAGGCTACCCGATCGCACGAGCAGGACTATTTGAGTTGCGCTTGCGCCGTGCTGATATGAACTTGCTTATGACGCTCTCAGTTGTAGGCGCAGTGGCATTAGGAGACTGGTTTGAGGGCGCTCTGGTTGTTTTCTTATTTTCACTGGGAACGACGCTGCAAAGCTTCACCTTTGGACGCACCCGCAGCGCCATTCGATCGCTGATGGATCTGGCTCCATCGACGGCAACGGTCAAACGAAACGGGCAAGAAGTCACTGTTCCTGTGGAGTCCGTTCAAGTGGGTGAAACCATCACCATTCGACCAGGCCAGCGCGTTTCACTCGATGGCATCATTGCTGCCGGATACTCTGCGATCGATCAGTCTCCCATTACAGGAGAGTCTGTGCCAGAAGACAAAGCGCCTGGAGATTCAGTCTTTGCTGGAACCCTAAACCAGTCCGGATTCCTAGAGGTCAAAGTTACACATAGAGCTAACGACACAACCGTTGCCAAAATTATCCACCTGGTAGAAGAGGCACAGTCTAGCCGTGCCCCAACCCAACAGTGGGTTGATCGCTTTGCCAATGTCTACACTCCGATTGTGATTCTAGCGGCGATCGCCATTGCTCTGATTCCGCCTTTGGCTTTGGCTCAACCTTTCAATGTGTGGCTGTATCGCGCTTTAGTGATGCTGGTGATTGCCTGCCCTTGCGCGTTGGTCATCTCGACTCCAGTTTCGATTGTGAGTGCGATCGGGGCTGCCACACGGCAAGGCATGTTGTTCAAAGGGGGGCATGCCCTAGAAAGAGTCGGTCATCTCACAACCCTTGCTTTTGACAAAACTGGAACGATAACGCAAGGATCGCCCCAGGTGCAAAAGGTTTACAGCTTAGGAGGGGTGAGTCCCAATCTGGTATTAATGATTGCAGGTTCTTTAGAGCAGCAGTCTGAGCATCCTCTGGCAAAAGCGATCGTCTATGCCGCAAAAAACAAGGGATTGGAATTAGAGCCGCCGACAAACTTTACCAATCTGCCGGGTAAAGGCATCTGGGCTAACTTTGGAGAAGCGGTCTATTTCGTAGGGAATCAACGACTGTTTGCAGAGCAAGATATCCCGATCGATCCAGCCGCCGCATCCCTACAGGTCGAGATTGAAACGCTGGGTCAAACCCCAGTCTTGATTGGCACAAAAGCAGGAATAATCGGGGCGATCGCTCTGGCAGACGGGATTCGGCTAGAAGCCGCAGAAGCGCTGCACTCGCTCAAACAAGTGGGGGTAAAGCGGCTGGTCATGTTGACGGGCGATCGCGTTGCTGTTGCCCATCAAACGGCACAACAGCTAGGAATTTCTGACTATCGAGCCGAATTGCTGCCAGAGGATAAGCTCCAGGAAATTCAACAGCTCCGTCATTCGGGAGTCGTGGGTATGGTGGGCGACGGGATTAATGATGCGCCTGCTTTGGCGGCAGCAGATGTCAGCTTTGCTGTCGGGGGCATCGACATTGCCTTAGAAACGGCAGATGTGGTGTTGGTGGGCAGTGACTTAAGGCATCTGGCTGATGCTGTCAAACTCAGCCGCAGCACGGTAGCCGTGATTCAGCAAAACGTGATTTTTTCTCTGGTGACGAAGGGGTTATTTTTGCTGCTAGGGACTTTTGGAGTTGTAGGGCTGGCGATCGCAGTCTTAGCAGATACCGGAACGTCGCTGATTGTCACGGCAAACGGCATGCGGCTGTTCAAAAATCAGTCCGCAAAGTTGGCAAAGTAGCAAACCTCTAAGCCTTGTTCTTTAAGCGAGGCTGACTCGCCTTTGCCTAAACCGGGCTTTGTCCATAGAATGGCAGCACGTCTGACCAGTTTGGCCGCTCGTCCTGCTGCCATTCTCGATAGGCCAGCTCTAGCAGTGCCGGAGCTGTTGAGCCAAGCCCACCCTCAGCCACAATCAGGTGATAGGGACGAGGCCAAGCATCCAGAGTCTGCTGCCACTGGACTTGGCTCATGACAGTATCCTTGAGCAGCGGCTTGAGCTGAGGCGAATACACAGCACCATGTACTTCTCCCCGCTGCGCCAGCATTTGCACAGCCAAATCGGGCATAGGCTCTGGATCAGGCGCATTCTCCTGAGCAGGGAAATGGGTATGGGCGATCGCCGCTAAGGTAGAGATGCCAAACAGGGGAATATTGAGCTGTTGCGCTAGAACTCGCGCTGCCACAACCCCAATTCGCGTGCCCGTGAAGCTACCTGGCCCTTTGGCAACCGCCAAGAATGACAAATCTGACCAGGTTTGAGGTTGCAAAAACTCAGCCAGATACAAATGCAGATGTGTAGAGATCTCACGCCCCAAGGCCCAAGTCTGGCAGCGCGTTATGTCATCAAAATTGCTTAAGGCTAGACCCAAATCTGAGCCAGCCGTGTGAATCCCTAAAGCATACATGCGAGAATCGTTGGACTTGCGTCTAGTAATGAAGCTCAGCTTTTAACCCTAGCACTATCTCGCTCCTGTTCTAGCGTCGTAGCCTTTTTTTTGAAAAAGAGGATTGCACCTGCTTTGACAACATGAGCGGCAAAATTAAGCAGCCGATCGCCAGCCCCCATAGGGTAGTTTCTTAGTCCCAGATCCGTTAGTTCTCTCGATAAACGCCACGATGCTTAGATTTGATTTTGCCTCAGATTTCTCAGAAGGTCTTGCCGCCGTGCGTCAGGGCGATCGCTATGCCTATATCGATCGCTCTGGACAAGAGGTGGTTGCCGTAGATTCAAGCTTTGATGGGGTATCTGCCTTCTCCGAGGGGCGGGCATTGGTTCGTGTCAATGATGTTTGTGGCTATATCGATCGGCTAGGCACAATCGTGATTCCGCCGCAGTTTCCTGGCGCAAATTCCTTCGCAAACGGCCTAGCGGCAGTGCGAACGGGAGACCGCTATGGCTACATCAATTTGTCAGGTGAGATGGCGATCGAGCCTCAATACACCCTGACGAGTGACTTTGCAGAGGGGGTTGCTGCGGTCAAGCTAGACGATCGCTACGGCTACATCGACCCGCAAGGCAAGTGGGTGATTGTGGCGCAGTATGAGGACGCTTGGAGTTTTTCAGAGTCGCGTGCCGTGGTTCGCGTCAATGGGCAATCCTGCTATATCGATCGCAGCAGCGCCATTGTGATTCCTTCAGCCTTTGATGGAGCCTTTAGCTTTTCTGAACAGCTCGGACGCATTCGCAAAGGCTCGATTTGGGGCTTTGTAGATCAGGGGGGTGCTGAGGCGATTGCCCCTCAATTTGATTTCGCCTCAGATTTCTCCGAAGGCTTGGCAGCCGTGCTGGTGGGCAGTCAATGGGGCTATATTGATCCGCAAGGAAAGATGGCGATCGCACCCCAATTCAACTTTGCCAGCAATTTTTCGGCAGGGCTGGCTGCTGTCACGCTCGATGGCAAGATTGGATACATTGATCGTTCAGGAGCAATTGCGATCGCTCCACAGTTTGCCCAGGCAGGCTCCTTTGCTGAAGGGTTTGCCTGGGTTCAGTTAGAAAGCAATTGGCATTTTATTGATACAGAAGGCCGCTTTCTAGCGCAGAGTGCTTAAGATCGGGAATGCACTAGACTGATTTTTCTTACCCCCGCTCTGGGACATGCTCACGAATAAAAAAAGTGGGTAAACCTTTACGGCTGACCCACTTTTTGCTGACTTTTTCAGACCCCTAGCCTTCTGCCCAAATCAGATTTGGGCAGAAAGCTAGTTTTATCGATGAAACTTAGTCTTCCTCATCCACTTCAACTTCTTCAAAGTCATCTTCTTCGTCTTCGAGCAGTGGCGAAGCAAAGTCTTCTTCATCTTCTAGCGCATCGGGTAGCTTGGCCGCAAAGCCCAAGCCATAATCCCCACCTTCCACACCTGGAGTCCGGAGCGGGGGTGGGAAGACCTCGAAGCCGCCATCGCGATCGTAGGAGCGAGCCGTGCGATCGTCCAAAACAACATCGCTCAGGTCGATATCATCTTCGAAGACACTGCCTTCGTAAATGGGATCAACTTCTACGGTGCTGGTTTCTTCGTAAGCATTGAAGCCCGTACCTGCCGGAATCAACCGACCGATAATCACGTTCTCTTTGAGTCCGCGCAGCCAATCAGACTTCCCTTCGATCGCTGCTTCTGTCAAAACGCGCGTGGTTTCTTGGAAACTAGCAGCCGAGATAAAGCTGTCAGTATTCAGCGAGGCCTTCGTAATCCCCAAGAGAATCGGCGTATATTCAGCCGGGGCACCGCCTGTAATTGCCATCGCTTCGTTAACCTGGTCGATCTGACGCAGCTCAACTAGCTCACCCGGCAGCATGGTGGTGTCACCCCCATCATCAATTCTGCCTTTAGAGGTCATCTGCCGCACAATCACCTCAATGTGCTTGTCGGAGATGTCAATTCCCTGAGACTGGTACACAGACTGCACTTCATTGACCAAGAAGGTCTGGACAGCCTGCAAACTCTTGAGAGAAGCCTCATGAATGCCCTCCGTTTCACGGTGGTACGTAAAGAACGTTTCTAGAATCTCGTGGGGGTTAGCTGGCCCATCGGTGAGCGCTTCTCCAGCCCCCACATCCTGACCATCCATCACTAGCGCATTCTGCCCCGGCATCAGAGGGTACTCAGTCGTCACCCCATCGGCCTCAATCACCTTAATTTCGATCGATTCATCGTCGCTATAAACCACCTGAGCTGTTCCAGGACGTTTGGCGAGAATGCAGGCTTCCTTGGGCTTCCGGGCTTCCAGCAGTTCTTCAATCCGAGGTAGACCCTGAATGATATCCCCGGTCTTGGCTCGTTCAAACACCAGCAGCACCAGGTTGTCTCCACGTTGCACCAAATCTGCATCGTCGATATGCAAGACTGCGCCGTTAGACACGCGATAGGGACGGGCAATCCGCATCACGACCTGTCCTTCTGCCGTCGAAATCACCTGACCCGACTCTTCCAAGACAATCCCCGAAGCAATGTGAGAACCCGCAACGAGCAGTTCACCTTCTTTTGCCGTCGGTGTTTTGCCGCGTGTATCTACCGTAAAGCGATCGGCATCTCGCATCACCAAGATCCGGCGAATCGCCTCACCGCCCTCGCGAATCCCCCGCACTTCACCTGCCTCTTTGCAGAGAATTTCGGTGCGGGCAATAACGGCTCCCGGCGCAATTTTGTCCCCATCTTCAACCAGGAGACGCGTTTGCGTGCTGCCTTGAGTTTGGTCAGCCGCCATATCCCGACGAATCACAAGAGATTCCAGAATAACGAGCTGTAACCGCATAACGCCAGGTTCATTTTCGTCCGGAATCAGCTCAATATCGGCTGCAAGCTGAGGGGCATCTTGATCAATCTCAAGCACAAGCTGGGTACGCAGAAGTTCCAAGCCCTCTACAGACTTCACCCGCTCTCCATCCTTATAAGGCATGCGCTGAATAGCGCGGAGCTGAATCGATCGCCCGCCAGACTCTTCCCAGGTAGACGCTTGGCTGGGAACCGAAGGCACATCGGGTACGGTAAATTCCGTCACAGGACGCAGCAGCAGCGCTGGCCCTTCAGGAGACTCAATGTACTCGACATATCGCAGCTCATCGACCGTTAGCCCCGGCATCACTTCCTGCCCCGGATTGACGATCGTTTCATGCTTCGACATGACGGCTTCTGGATTGTCAGCGAGGTGCAGTTCACCTGGCTTGATAACAATCTCACGCAAAATGTCATTCTTTTGTGTGACTTCAACCACGCCATTGCTTTGACAGAAGATGTCTTTGACCACCTCTGTTCCCGCCTCGACGTACTGCCCATCTTCTACAAGCAGCAGAGAGATGTCTTTATTTACCTCATGGGCTTCTTCTGGAATCCAGAGCAGCGTGCCGCCCGAAATCACTTCGTAGCCTTGCTTGGGTTTACCCTTCTTAGCCACCTCAACGCCAGAATACTTAATAATGCCACCCGTCTGGGTATGGTAGCGATTGTCAATCAGCTCAGCGACAACCTGATTGTTCAAGACTTTGGTACCGGGCGTTGCGATCAACGAGAACCGCTGATTGTGCTGGGTTTCAATCAGGTATTGCTCTCTGCCCTGCTGCGTTTCGCTCGTGACCTTGGCCTCATCTAACAACACAGCAGCTGTGATGATTTCAATTTCACGTCCGCCTTTGTTGCCCTCACTTTCTTGAGGAATCCGAACCGTGCCCCCATGCTCAGTCACCAGCTTAGACTCTGCCAGAATGCTGGTAGAATCCACGCGATCGCCATTTTTGACAATAGGTTCTGCTCCGGGCGGCAGGTTGTAAACCTCGCCAGAGAGAATCCAGATCAAGCCACCCCGCTGAGCAATGCGAGTTGTATTGCCCTGACGGTCTTTCTTCTCTTCAGGAACCACGTCAGCAAACTTGATCTCCCCAGCCAAGTCAGAAGCCACTTCTTTGGTAGCCTTTTCAGTCACCTTGCGAACGCGACCTGCTGAAGGCATCTCCGCCATCATTTGCCCGATCTTGACGGACTGACCATCCTTTACAAAGATGATCGAGCCTGGAGGAACGGTAGCGGTTTCTTTGCGATCGCCCGATTCAACGCTAATTTCTACGCTCACTTCGGCAATTAGAGCATCTTCTCCATGCCGGGTGCGGAAGGGGCGAGAGCGGAACTGCTTAGGCTTCGTGCGGGCAGTGCCATCAAAAGTAGGACGAATTTGCGGCGCAACTTCTCCTGTAAACGTACCGCCCGTGTGGAACGTCCGCATGGTGAGCTGCGTGCCCGGTTCGCCAATCGACTGAGCCGCGATAATACCAACCGCCTCTCCCAAATCCACTAGCGATGCATGCGCCAAGCTCCAGCCATAGCAGGTTTGACAGACCGATCGCGTAGCGGCACAGGTTAGGGGCGATCGCACAATCACCTCTTCTACTTTAGCTTTGCCAATCAGGCGCGAAATCTCATTGGAAATCGGCTCATTGCGGGCAACAATCACCTCTCCCGTCTTAGGATGAACCACATCTTGAGCCGCGCACCGACCCAGCAAACGATCTTCTAGCTTGATCAAGATCCGTTCGCCATCGGTCATGTTACGAACGCTGACGCCGCGATCGGTACCGCAGTCAATCTCACGAATGATCACATCCTGAGACACATCCACCAGACGACGGGTTAAGTATCCAGAGTCTGCCGTTCGAAGCGCTGTATCTACCAGACCTTTCCGAGCGCCGTATGAGGAGATAATATACTCCGTTACCGTCAGCCCTTCGCGGAAGTTGGTTTTGATCGGCAAGTCAATAATTTGTCCTTGCGGATCGGCCATTAGCCCCCGCATCCCCACCAGTTGCCGCACCTGAGAGATGTTACCGCGCGCACCTGAGAAGGCCATCATATAGACGGAATTCAGCGGATCGTTGGACTCAAAGTGGCGAACCACTTCGTCCTTTAGCTCTTCACTCGTACCGTTCCAGGTGTCGATTACTTTTTGAAAGCGCTCCACCTCGGTAATTTCGCCACGGGTATAGCGGGTTTCGGTATCCCGGATTTGCTCCTCTGCGGCGGCCAGCAATCGCCGCTTGCTGGGTGGCACTTGCAGATCATCCACACTAATTGACACCCCTGCACGAGTGGCAAATCGGAATCCTAGATCCTTCAGGTCGTCTGCCATTTGGGCGGTACGAGCAGTGCCATAGTTGGTGAATGCCCACGAAACCAGCCGTTTGAGTTGCCCTTTGTCAACAACTCGGTTGCGGAAAATGGTCTTCTGCTCGGACTGCGTTGACTTTTGCTCTTCCGTCATTAGATCTTTGCCCCTCAATCTGTTTAGCCTAATTCTGTTTAGCCCAGTCTTGCCCTAGAGTTCGCCTTGCGCACCGTAACTAAAGCGCTAGCGCATCGTGAATGGTTTTGTTATAGATAATGCGTCCAGGCGTCGTTTTGATGTACTGAGACACCAATTTGCCCTCACTGTCTTCTCGAACGCGCCGGAACGGATAAACCTTTGTCACAATCCCTTCCTCGGTCGTGCTGACCTCTAAAGGCTCACCTTCGGCTTCTGCGCCTTCAACATCCCCTTCAAACCGCACCCAGATATAAGAGTGAATATCAACCTGCTTCTGCTCGTAGGCCGTGATCACATCCTTCATATTAGAAAAATAGCGTCCGGCTCCCAGGGTTGCCTTCGGATTTTCTGCGGTCAGATAGTAGCAGCCCAACACCATATCTTGGCTAGGCATGACGATCGGTCTACCCGTTGCCGGAGACAGGATGTTATTAGAAGCCAACATTAATAAACGGGCTTCAGCCTGCGCCTCTAGCGATAGAGGCACATGCACCGCCATCTGGTCGCCATCAAAGTCTGCGTTAAAGGCGGGACAAACGAGGGGATGGATCTGGATAGCACGCCCTTCTACCAAGATTGGCTCAAACGCCTGAATACCCAGACGGTGAAGTGTCGGAGCGCGGTTAAGCATAACGGGATGCCCGTCAATCACTTCCTCCAAGACATCCCAAATGCTGGGATCGTTGCGCTGAATTAGCTTTTTCGCAGCCTTGATGTTGTTGACCAATCCTTGACGAATCAGGCGATGGATCACAAAGGGCTGAAATAGCTCGATCGCCATTTCTCTCGGCAGACCGCACTGGTGAATCTTGAGTTTGGGACCCACCACAATCACCGATCGGCCAGAGTAGTCAACCCGCTTGCCCAAAAGGTTTTGGCGGAAACGACCTTGCTTCCCTTCAATAATGTCGGACAGAGACTTCAGCGGTCGGTTATTAGCCCCTACCACTGTGCGACCTCGACGACCATTGTCAATCAGCGCATCTACCGCTTCCTGAAGCATCCGCTTTTCGTTACGGACGATGATTTCAGGAGCCAGAATTTCTTGAAGCCTTGCCAGACGGTTGTTGCGGTTAATCACTCGACGATAGAGATCGTTGAGGTCAGAGGTAGCAAACCGACCGCCATCTAGCTGCACCATCGGTCGCAGATCGGGAGGAATGACCGGAATCACTTCCAGAATCATCCACTCGGGCAGCGATCGCGTGGCAATGAAGTTGTCAATTACCCGCAGTCGCTTAATCAGCTTGGCGCGCTTTTGACCCTTGGCAGCCGCAATTTCTTCCCGCAGGACTTCAGCTTCTTTTTCTAAGTCAAGATCCTGCAAAAGACGCTGTAACGCCTCTGCCCCGATACCCACTTCAACCCCAGTGAGCTGAGAGTCTTCGCTATAGAGCTGATCCTCAATTTCAATCCACTGATCTTCAGTCAGCAACTGCTTGTAGCTGAGGTTCTCGGCATTACCCGGATTCAGCACCACGTAAGAGTTGAAGTAAACGATTTGCTCGACATCCCGCAAAGGCATGTCTAACAGAATCGCCATATAGCTGGGAATCCCTTTGAGATACCAGACATGGGCTACTGGAGCCGCCAGCTTGATATAACCCATGCGATGGCGGCGGACGCGAGACTCTGTCACCTCTACGCCACAGCGCTCACAAACAATGCCTCTATGGCGCACCCGCTTGTATTTGCCGCAGTGGCATTCCCAATCTTTCGCAGGGCCAAAAATCCGTTCACAGAACAAGCCATCCATTTCTGGCTTTAAGGTTCTGTAGTTAATAGTTTCCGGCTTGGTAACTTCGCCCACAACCGTGCCGTTCGGCAGGGTGCGTTCTCCCCACTGGCGAATCCGCTCTGGAGATGCCAGACCAATCTTTACATAGTCAAACCGCTGCTCTAGCTTAGCCATCGCAAGTTACTCCCTCATACTCCTGGCAGGTATCCATCCGCTGTAGAAAACAAGTTTGGCGATCGCCCTTTAGGCTGCCCATTGATCTGAATCGCCCATCTGATCAGGGTTTTGATCTCATCAGATGCTTGATCAATGTCATGTCAAGGCGATCGCCAGACCGAGTTCTAGCTGTTAGTCTTCAACTTCTTCCATCTCATCGCGAGAGATGGACTCATAGGTGGGACGCGAGGGGGTACGGCGATTCCCCACATCCGCCATCAAATCAATTTCGATATCGCGACTGGTACCGTCTTCCTGGGTTTGCAACTTGTGAGCCGCAATGTCAAGACAGAGAGACTGAAGCTCTCGCATCAGCACCTTGAAAGACTCAGGGGTTCCAGGTCGAGGAATCGCCTTGCCCTTGACGATCGCATTCAAAGCTTCATTTCGGCCTTGCATATCGTCTGACTTCACCGTCAGCAATTCCTGGAGAATGTAGGCTGCACCAAAGGCTTCCAATGCCCAAACTTCCATTTCTCCAAAGCGCTGACCGCCCTGCTGAGCTTTGCCACCCAGCGGCTGTTGCGTCACCAAAGAGTACGGCCCAGTTGAACGAGCATGAATCTTGTCATCGACCAGATGTACCAGCTTCAGCATGTAGGCTTTGCCGACCGTTACTGGGCGATCGAAAGCTTCACCCGTGCGACCGTCATATACCTGGATCTTGCCAGGGTTGTCAGGGTTAAACACCCAATCTTGCCCCGTTTTGTCACGCGCCTCCTGAATCTTGGCATGGGTCGTTAGACGAGAAGCCTCTTCGCCATACATCTCATCAAACGGCACCATCTTGAACCGAACGCCCAAATTGTGGCCCGCCCAGCCCAACAGACATTCAAACACTTGACCCACATTCATCCGGGAAGGCACACCCAGCGGATTGAGCACAATATCTACAGGCGTACCGTCGGGGAGATAGGGCATATCTTCCTTCGGCAAAATCCGGGAAATAATCCCCTTGTTGCCGTGCCGACCCGCCATCTTGTCGCCCACCTGGATTTTGCGCTTCTGTGCGACATAAACCCGCACCACCATGTTGGCACCTGGAGGCAGCTCATCGCCTTGCTCACGGGTAAACACCCGCACATCCACGACGCGGCCTTTTTCACCGTTGGGTACCCGCAGCGAGTTATCCCGCACATCTCGGGCCTTTTCACCAAAGATGGCGCGCAACAGTTTTTCTTCGGGAGGTTGATCCGATTCGCCTTTGGGCGTTACTTTACCCACCAGAATGTCGCTACTCTCAACCCAAGCCCCAATTCGAATAATGCCCGTCTCATCCAGCTGACGTAGGGCATCTTCCCCAACGTTAGGAATCTCACGGGTAATTTCTTCAGGCCCTAGCTTTGTTTGACGCGCTTCAATCTCATATTTCTCAATGTGAATCGAGGTATAAACATCGTCATAGACTAGGCGTTCGCTAATTAGGATGGCATCCTCGTAGTTGTAGCCTTCCCAGGGCATGTAGATCACCAGAACGTTCTGTCCTAGAGCAATCTCACCGCCCTCAGTCGCAGAGCCGTCCGCTAGAATCTGTCCTGCCACCACGCGATCGCCATTAAAGACGATCGGGCGCTGGTTCAAGCAAGTATCCTGGTTCGATCGGTTGTACTTCTGAAGGGTGTACTCAATCTCTCTGCCATTAGCATCGCTGCGAACGCGAATCCGATTAGCATCGACGTGAGTCACCTCTCCCGCTGTCCGGCTCACAATGACCATACCCGAGTCACGAGCGGTTTGCGCTTCTAGGCCCGTACCCACTAGAGGACGCTCAGGTCGCAAGAGCGGCACAGCCTGACGCTGCATGTTTGAACCCATCAGTGCTCGGTTGGCATCATCATGCTCCAAGAAGGGAATCAAGGACGTGGCAACCGAGATGATTTGCACTGGGGAAACGGCAACGTAGTCCACTTCCGACGGGCTGGTAGTCGTGAACTCCTGCCGATAGCGCACATGCACTAAATCGCCCAACAGATAGCCGTTCTCATCCATCGAGACATCACCCGCCGCTACCCGCATATCATCCTCTTCATCTGCGGTTAAATAGATGGGAGATTCGTCTTTAAGGACGCGACCGTTTTCTACCTTGAAGGAAGGCGTTTCGATGAAACCATAGGAATTGACCCGAGCGTGGGTCGCCAAGGAGCCAATCAGTCCGGCATTAGGGCCTTCTGGCGTTTCGATCGGGCAGATGCGACCATAGTGAGAGGGGTGAATATCTCGCACCGCAAAGCCTGCCCGTTCTCGGGTCAAACCGCCAGGGCCTAAAGCGCTCAGACGACGCTTGTGCGTCAGCTCAGCCAACGGATTGGTTTGATCCATAAACTGAGAGAGCTGAGACGAGCCAAAGAATTCCTTAATCGCCGCCACCAGCGGCTTGGGGTTAACCAAAGAAGCAGGCGTCAGAGAGTCAGCATCCGAAACCGTCATTCTTTCTCGGATGATGCGCTCTAAGCGGTTAAGGCCAACACGCACCTGGTTTTGCAGCAGCTCCCCAACCGATCGAACCCGCCGATTGCCCAAGTGATCGATATCATCGATGCTGCCGATGTCGAATTCTAGGTTAATCAGGTAGTCAACCGATGCCAGGATGTCTTGTGGCGTCAGAACTCGCGTCGTCTCCGGCACATTAAGCCGCAGCTTTTTGTTGAGCTTATAGCGACCCACACGACCTAAGTCGTAGCGCTTGGGGTCAAAGAAACGAGAGTCTAAAAGCTGTTGACCGCCAGAAACCGTCGGGGGTTCACCCGGACGTAGCTTGCGGTAAAGCTCCATCAGTGCCTCTTCTTCGCTGAATTGCCCTTCCTTTTCGATCGTCTTTTGAAAGTACTCAGGGTGGCGTAAAGCATCAAAGATTTCACCATCCGTCAAACCCAGCGCCTTCAGCAGCACCTGTGCCGACAGTTTGCGGGTCTTGTCGATCCGCACCCACACCAAGTCGTTCTTATCTGTTTCAAATTTCAGCCATGCTCCCCGGTTGGGAATCAGGCTGGCATTAAAGGCACTACGACCGTTTTTATCAATTTCCTTTTTATAGTAAACGCCAGGGCTACGGACAATTTGGTTAACAATGACACGCTCGGCACCGTTAATGATGAATGTGCCCCGATCGGTCATTAGCGGCAAATCGCCAATAAAAACCTCTTGCTCCTTAATTTCTCCCGTCTCTTTATTGATCAGACGAGTAGGGACGTACATCTGCACCGCATAGGTACTGTCTCGACGCTTCGCCTCATCAACATCGTACTTGGGTCGTCTGAGCTTATAGTCTTTCCCCAGAAAGTGGAGTTCCAGTTTGCCCGTATAGTCAGTGATGGGCGAAAAACTGTCGAGTTCTTCAATCAGACCCTCTTCTAGAAACCAGCGAAAACTTGCGCGCTGAATTTCTACGAGATCGGGTAGGGTAAAGACGGGTGCGGATTGGGTTAGGTTACTCATGCGGCTCCTCAAGTCGATCGCGCCTGGTGCTAAAACCAGGCAATACAGCGCTTAGAATATGTATTGACGAAAAAACTTCAGTCCTCACGTTAGGGAAGACTGAACAAATCTCGGTTGTCTTGTAGATTGGTGAACCCGTAGTGTTCCTGTCCTATGGGACTTGTGAAAGAGATAGTTTGAGAAACTTTTAGAAGAAATTTCAATAGCTGCAATTCATCGCAAAGGCAGGGTATGGCAGTGGTGATTTTAACCTGAGCGAAAAAGTATGTCAACCCATTGTACTCAAAAATCAAGCAACCCAGATTAGAACTGCTCGTCTGGAGATCGGCTTGGGTCGTCAACCTTTAGGCTTATTTTCAAGATCAAGCTCACAGGGAACACAAGGCACGGTTTGCTTTCAAAAATTCATCAGCTTTACATGAATTTATTATGACGCAAGCTTAGCCATTTGTGTTTACGACGCCTGGGCGGACTGCACCCACAGGCTCTAAGGGCAAAGACAGCTTAAATAGACGGCAAGCATTTGCGGTGGTTTGTGAGGCCAGCGTTTCTAGCGTCACCTGACGTAGATGAGCCATTTGCTGAGCCACATAGTAGACATAGGCAGGCTGATTGGGTCTTTCACCTCGCTTGGGAACAGGGGAGAGGAACGGGCAATCGGTTTCAATGAGAAGACGATCGCTTGGCACCTTTTGAGCAGAAGCCTGAACCTGAACGGCGCTTTTGAAGGTGACAATGCCGCTAAAGCTGACATACATCCCCAGATCGAGAAACCACTGAGTCTCTTCAGAGGTGCCACTCCAGCAATGCATTACGCCCTGGACAGCCCCGCGCGATTGCCAGAACGATCGCATGATCTCTGCCATTTCCACAGCCGCATCTCGACAGTGAATAATGACGGGCAGATCAAGCTGGTGAGCGATTTCTAACTGAGCTATGAACACGGCGATCTGGCGATCGCGGTTCTCAGCCTTAAAGAAATCCAAGCCCATTTCACCGATCGCCACCACACGCTGATCTGACTGCGCTAACTCCAGGATCTGTTGCGCCGAGTCTGATGTCCATTTGTCGGCATCTAAAGGATGCAGACCGACTGCGAAAGAAATCTCTGGAAAGCGGTTGGCGATCGCCTGAATACCCGCAAACTCAGAGGGTTCAACGCAGGAATGAACCAGTCGAGCTACCCCAGCCTGCCGCCAGTTGTGTGCAACGTTGTCGAGGTTCTCCTGAAGCCCTTCAAAGTTGAGATGGACATGGGTGTCAATCAACAACAAAGGCTCTGTTGCAGCTTGCGCCTGAGTTAACTCTGCCATCATCGGCTCTGTCATGAATGCCTTAGCCTCTAGCTGTGGAGTTCTGAGAGCCTATCGGATCGAAGAGCCTAAGCTTCAGCCGCTACTGAAGCTTGCACCGGAGCCTGCTTTGATTTCAGCAATCTTGCCATCCGAGATTTCTTGCGTGCGCCGCTGTTGGGGTGAATAACGCCCCGCTTGATCGCCTTATCAATTTTGCTGTAAGCAGCCGACATCCGCTGCTGGACTTCTTGCTCCGTCTCAGGAGAAGGATTAGCCCCATAGGCTTCAACTGCCGCGAGATACCGCTTGGTCAGAGTTTTGACGGCTGACTTATAGGCTTTGTTGTGCAGACGATTGCGCTCTGCAACTTCGATCCGTTTGATTGCTGACTTAATATTTGCCACAGCCTAGCCTCTGAAAATTAAAGAAAAAACTTTTAGCAGTCAACCATTGTAGCGAATGATCCCGCAAAATTGCTAGAAAAACTCCCTCGTTATCTTCATGAATCCACCAAAAATCCAGGTTAAGCTATAGAAGAGATAGGCTGAAGACTGGCTAGCTAACCAGGTTCGACTTGAGGGTCTAGCCGTTTGTTCCTGGGCTAGTGCTTCGCGGATCAGCCGGTTCTCAAATCAATGTTTCTCAAATTAGTGTGGCGATGCTGCGAATTATTACTCAGCGGTCTGAGGCGCTTACCGAACTGCGGCGAATTTGCGATCGCACCCATGACGATCAAGTTGTCCACAAGGAGGCAACGGTTCGGGAGGTTTTGCAGGCGGTAAAGCGACAAGGCGATCGCGCAGTTTTACACTACACCGAGGAGTATGACCAGATCACGCTCAAGCCAGAGGAGCTAAGGGTTACGGGCGTCGAGCTGGAGGCAGCCTATCAACAGATTTCCAAAGATCTGCTGGATGCTATTCAGTTGGCCTGCCGCCAGGTCGAAGCTTTTCATCGGCAGCGGGTACCCAAAAGCTGGGTGCATTTTGGCGATAATGAAGTTGTTTTGGGGAAACGCTACACCCCCGTCGATCGGGCTGGGCTTTACATCCCAGGTGGCCGAGCGGCCTACCCCAGCACGGTGATTATGAACGCCATTCCAGCCAGGGTGGCCAAGGTGCCGCATATCGTCATTACGACCCCCCCTAGCCCCGACAAAACCGTCAACCCAGCGGTGCTGGTAGCCGCTCAAGAGGCGGGCGTGCAGGAAATTTATCGTGTGGGTGGGGCGCAGGCGATCGCCGCCCTTGCCTACGGCACAGAAACTATTCCCAAAGTCGATGTGATCACTGGCCCTGGCAATGTCTATGTGACGCTGGCGAAAAAGCTGGTCTATGGCACGGTCGGTATTGACTCTTTGGCTGGGCCTTCTGAAGTGCTCATTATTGCTGACGGACAGGCCAATCCGGCGCATGTGGCCTTGGATATGCTGGCGCAGGCAGAGCATGACCCGATGGCGGCTGCAATTTTGCTAACAACTGATGCCAATTTGGCGGCGCAAGTTGTCACTGAGGTGAAACAGCGATTGGTCAATCATGAGCGTAAGCTACTGACTGAAAAGGCGATCGCCCATTACGGGCTGGTGGTCGTTGTAGACTCGCTCGATACAGCAGCAGAACTCTCCAACGAATTTGCTCCCGAACATTTGGAGCTGGAGGTGGCCGATCCTTGGGGTCTTTTGGAAAAGATTCGCCATGCCGGGGCCATTTTCCTCGGCAATTCTACACCTGAAGCTGTGGGAGACTATTTGGCTGGGCCAAACCACACCTTACCCACCTCAGGGTCGGCTCGCTATGCTTCTGCCCTCAGCGTCGAGACGTTCATGAAGCATTCCAGCTTGATTCAATATTCGCAGACCGCTCTGGAACAGATGGCAAAGGCGATCGATACTCTGGCAACAGCAGAAGGTTTGCCCTCTCACGCCGATTCTGTTAAGCTGCGCGTTCAAGATCGCCTGGACAAAGGAAAATAGGATAGCGTTTCAAACTTGCTGTTTCTTGGGGAAGGGCGCGTTCTTCACCCCTAAAAAATGGCTGAGTTCAGAAATGAAGAGAACCAGAAGCAGAAGAGGTTAGGTATCGTGAATTTTCAGTCGGTGATTTCGACGCTGCACCAGTTTTGGGGCGATCGCGGCTGCTTGATTGTCCAGCCTTACGACACCGAGAAAGGGGCAGGTACTATGAGTCCCCATACTTTTCTCCGGGCGATCGGGCCTGAACCCTGGTCAGTTGCTTATGCAGAGCCTTGCCGCCGACCCACCGACGGGCGCTATGGCGAAAATCCCAATCGGTATCAGCACTACTACCAGTATCAGGTGCTGATCAAGCCTTCCCCCAACAATATTCAGGAGGTCTACCTCGACTCCCTGCGGGCGCTAGGCATTCGCCCCGAAGATCATGACATCCGGTTTGTGGAAGACAACTGGGAATCTCCCACGCTAGGAGCCTGGGGCGTAGGCTGGGAAGTCTGGCTAGACGGCATGGAAATCACGCAGTTTACCTACTTTCAGCAATGTGGGGGCATTGACTGCCGTCCGGTGTCGATCGAGATTACCTATGGGCTAGAGCGCCTGACCATGTATTTGCAAGAGGTGAATGCCTTTACCGAGATTCAGTGGAGCGATCGCGTCACCTATGGCGATGTGCATCTTCAAGGCGAGATCGAACATTCAACCTACAATTTTGAAGTCTCTAATCCTGACATGCTGTTCACCCTGTTTGGGCTGTATGAGCAAGAGGCCGGACAGATCTTACAAAAAGGACTGGTGCTACCCGCGCTAGACTATGTGCTGAAATGCTCTCACACCTTTAATCTGCTAGACGCTCGAGGCGTCATATCGGTGACAGAGCGAACGCGCTATATTGGCAGAATTCGCAACTTGGCACGGCAGGTCGCCCAGCTTTATGCCAAGCAGCGAGAAGCATTGGGGTTTCCGCTGTTGAAAGTAGAAAAAGCTGATGCGGCCTGAGTCAAGCCTGCTTTACCCAACAGGCCGCTGCTCATCCACACAGGGTTGAGCCTGCTTTAGTTTAAGGGGAAGTCGGAGGGTAAAGCAGGTAACAGAGTTAGCGCTCGCCACTTGAATTGAGCCATGCAGGTGCTCAACCAAATGTTTGACCAGTGCGAGTCCTAATCCAGTGCCTCCATGTTTCCAGCGATCGACGCTAGCAACCCGATAAAACTTCTCAAACAAGCGAGGCAATTCTCCAGGGGGCAGTTCTACACCTGAATTACTCACCTGGATTTGCAGGGTTGCCTCGATCACCTGAGCCGTTACCGTGATCTGCTCATGGGGGGGCGTATACTTGCAGGCATTGTGGAGCAGCTCCATTAGGAGACGCTTAAACTCATTGAGATCGGTCGTAATGGCGGGCAAGTCTGGAGGTAAATTGAGCGTCAGGTGCTGCTGCTGCTTTTGAGCACGATCGGCAAAAAGTTCTACGATCGAGGGCAACCAGTAATTGAGATCAATATTCTCTAGATCCAGAGACTCCACGCCTGCCTCTAAGCGCTGTAAGTCAAGCAAATCATTGATCAGGGTCAGCTCTTGAGTGCATCCTTCTTCGAGGATCTGAAGATAGCGATCGAGTCGGTCATCTTTAATCTGCTGTTGATCGAGGCTCAGCTTCACCATCTGGATCGCCATTTTGATATTAGCCAGCGGCGATCGCAGCTCGTGAGAAACCGTGCTCAAAAAATCATCCTTGAGTTGACTCACATGCTCTAGGGCTTTGACCTGCATCTGAGAGGCTTGATAGAGCTGAGATTGACGAAGGGCGATCGCGGTACGGATACCAATCTGTCTGAGCAGACTCATTTCCCAAGCCTGCCACTCCCGAGAACCCGTGTTTTGATAGGCCGCAAGCAAGCCCCAAAGCTGATCGCCCAAAAAAATAGGCGCGATCGCATAAGCTCTGACCTGAAACTGCTTTAGCACATCGATATGGCACTGGCTATGTCCGATGGTGTAAATATCATTGACAGCAAAGGTTTCATTGTTTTGGTAGCGCCCACCCTGAGTTTCTTGTAGATAGGTGTCTTCCCATAGGGTTTGAATATCTTCTCCAACCAGGGGTGCCCAGCCTTCTGCCACGGACTCAGCCACAAAAGAGCCGCTCCAATCGGGGGCGAACTGATAGATGGCAACCCGATCGGCCTGAAGCGTCTGCCGAGTTTCGTTCAGCACCGTCGTCAAAATCTCATCCAGATCGAGCGATCGGTGAATATTTTGAATAATCAGCCGCAGCAATCGCTCCTGTTCTGCCTGTTGCCTTAAGGCTCGGGTGCGATCTTGCACGCGCTGTTCGAGTTCCTGATTTAGGCGTTGCAGCGCGGCTTCTGCGCGCTGGCGTTCGGCTAGCTCAAGCTGAGCCTGATGATACAGATCGGCTTGGTAAATCGCGATCGCCACTTGATCAGCCAGCTGCTTCAAGAGATAGATCTCATTTTGAGACCACTGTCGCGGTTGTTCACATTGCTGAGCAATGAGCAAACCCCATAGCTCCGTGGTTTGGATAATCGGCACAATCAAATTTGCTCGAATCTGAAACTGCCTAAGAAAATCAGCATGGCAAGGCTGGATGCTGCCATCATCAATATCTGCGATCGCCCGGACTCGCCCCTGAAAATACTGCTGCGTGTAGTTTGTGTGAAAGCAAGGGTCATGAATATCCTGACCCAGCAGAGCCTGCCAGCGCGGATCAACCGACTCTTGCACGACGTATCCTTGTTCATCGGAATTGAGCCGAAACAGAACAACTCGATCGGTCTGCAAGACCTGGCGCACTTCAGTAACGGTCGTCGTCAAAATTTCATCCAGATTGAGCGATCGCCGGATTCGCTCAGTGACCATGCGGCTCAAGTGCTCTCGCTCCGCAGTTTGCCGAAGTTCGATAGCAGCCTGTCTGCGCTCTGAGCGAATTTGCGCCTCTCGAACTTCTCGTCGCACCGCCTCTGGCAATCGCGTCAGATTATCCTTCATCAGATAATCATGGGCACCCGCTTTCATCATGGCGACTGCCAGCGTTTCGCCAATCGTGCCTGATACCACAATAAATGGCAGATCAATTTGGCTTTCCTGAACCACCTCTAGTGCCGCAGGCGCATCAAACCCAGGCAGTCTATAGTCTGAAATGATCACATCCCAAGCCCGATTGGCAAGGGCAGCACGAAGCGCGATCGCCGTTTGCACCCGCTCCCAAATGAGGTTGAAGTTCCCACGACGCAGCTCTCGCAGCACGAGCAGTGCATCATCCTCTGAGTCTTCTACCATCAAAACAGTGAGGGAGTCACTCATGGCTCACAGCCCTCCGGGTAACGGCTCATTAATCAGCACCCAATAGAGTCCCAATTGACGCACGGCCTCGGTAAATGGGTCAATCTCCACGGGTTTTCGCACATAGCTATTCGCTCCCAGGCTATAGCTTTCAATAATATCTCGATCCTCACTGGAAGACGTGAGTACGACTACGGGCAACAGACAAGTACGTTCATTCGCTCGAATTTGCCGTAAAACTTCTAGACCATCAACTTTAGGCAGTTTCAAATCCAAAAGCACCACGCTGGGTAATGGCTCTAGACTGAAAACGAGATTCAAGGCTTCTTCACCATTTCGAGCCACCAGAATCTCATTGGCAATCTGACCGCGTCGAAGAGCGCGAATCGTGAGGCGTTCATCATCAGGATTATCCTCAACCAGTAAGATGGCACGCAGTGGAGACATGAAATTAGATTTTCGCCATCATGAGTGGACTGGGTAGGGTGAAGTAAAGCATGGCACCTTGTTCTACAGCGGCTTCTGCCCAAATTTGACCGCCATGTCGATGAATGACCCGCTGAACTGTAGCGAGACCAATGCCCGTGCCCGGAAACTCATTGGTGTTGTGCAAGCGTTGGAAGACGCCAAAGAGCATAGAAGCATAGGTCATGTCAAACCCTGCTCCATTATCGCAAACAAAATAGACAGATTGTTCATCTCTTGTGGTTATGCCAAATTCAATCCGGGCAACAGAACGGTGACTGGTAAACTTCCAAGCATTTTCTAATAAGTTACTGATCACCACGCGCATCAGGGTAAGATCTGCTGAAACGATCGCCTCTGGAGTAATGACTACTTCAACCTGTCGTTCCGGTTCCGCAGTGCGCAATTCATTGATCTGTTCTTGTACCAACAGACTCAGATTGACCTCTGCATATCGCATTTCCGATCGAGAGACACGAGAAAGGTTCAATAAATCATCGATCAGCATTCCCATACGCTGAACATTGTGGCGAATGCGATCGAAGTAATCTTGACCTTCTGCATCAAACCGATCGCCGTAGTCTTCTACCAAGGCTTTGCTGAAGCCATCAATTGCCCGCAACGGCGATCGCAAATCATGGGATACCGAGTAAGCAAAAGCTTCCAACTCTCGGTTAGAGGCTTCTAATTGAGCCGTTGTGCGCAAGAGGCTGGCTTCAGTTCGCTTGCGATCGGTGATGTCTCGCACCATGCATAACACCTGGTGATCGCCACATTTCACAATGCGTGCTTCTTCATCGCGAATATCGCCTTGAATATTAAATTGATACTCATACACTTGCAGTTCGTTGGTTTGTAGCGCCTGCTGGATATAGTGCATTCGCTCTTCGGCCATCTCATAGGGCAGCACAGTGTAAACACTGACATCCACTTGCTCTGACAAGGGCTTGTGTAACTTAATATTTTTGCCCCCGCCCAAGATATGAAGATAGGTGCCATCGTGATTGATCCAGATCAGGAGATCCGGAATAGCGCTGATCAAAGCCCGATTGGTGGCTTCGCTCTGCCGTAAGGCGATTTCGGCCTGCTTACGCTCTGTGATGTCCAACACCGTGCCCGTTAGATGCGTCAGCTGTCCTGTTGCATCCCAAAAGGGTTCTCCTTTGTCTTGGATGTAGACCAGTTCGCCGTTGGTATTGTAGATACGGCATTCGACATCGTAAGGCTGACCTGTAGCGATCGCTGTTTGCAGCGTTTGCTG
This sequence comes from Coleofasciculaceae cyanobacterium, assembly GCA_036703255.1. Lineage (GTDB taxonomy): Bacteria > Cyanobacteriota > Cyanobacteriia > Elainellales > Elainellaceae > Drouetiella. The sequence continues at coordinate 33,307 of DATNPL010000142.1, read as the reverse complement.
ATGAAAACTGCGATCGTCGGGGTGAATATACTGCTGGAGGTCACTAAAGCTAGGAGTCCCGGCCGTTGGATCATACCCAAACAGACGAAAAACCTGATCCGACCAAGTGATTTGCTCAGTCCGCAGATTAAATTCCCAGCTGCCAATTTTGCCAATACGTTGAGCCAGCTTTAAATGAGCATCACTCTCCTGAAGTTGGGCTTCTGCTTGCTTCAGTTTTGTAATGTCAATGTGACAGCCCGCCATTCGCAGCGGCTGACCCGAAGCACTCCATTCAATCACTTGCCCGACACAAATGACCCAGATGGTCGAGCCATTTTTGTGGTGATACCGGACTTCGCAGTAGAAGGGGACTTCTCCGTGGCTCTGCGCATGGCGATCGAAGCACTCAAGCGCTTCTGGCAAATCTTCTGCAAAGATCAGGCTTTTCCAGGTTTCGGGGATGTTGGGCAGCTCATGATCTTCATAGCCAAACATGCGCTTCAGACCCGGACTCCAATAGTTAGTATGGTTGGGAATATTCCAATCCCAATACCCAGCTAAGATATTGTCGAGCAAGGTTTCTAGCAGCGTCAGATTCAGGCGCAGCTTCTCGGCCTGGAGGCGATCGGCTTCGGCTTGTTGACGCGCAGTAATGTCCCTAGAGATGCAGAGGATCGACTTCAGAGTTTGCGGATCAGACCATTCAGGAGCGATCGCCATTTCAAAAGATCGCATCCCCTGTAATGTGGCAAGCGAAAACTCAATCACCTGCCTTTTTCCCGTTTTTAACAGGTCTGCTGCTGCCGCCTCCCACTGAGTCACCATTGCCTCATCCAGACCCAGATCGCGACAGGTTTTGCCCAAAAAGACTTCTGCGGCCATCCCGCTAATCTGAGTCAGGATAGGGCTGACATATAGATGGCGCAGTTGCAGGTCAAACCGTTCGATAATGTCGGGAGAATTTTCTACCAAGTTTTGGTATTGCTGCTGCGACTCCGCGAGAGCGATTTCGGCAGTTTTGCGATCTGTAACATCCAAGATCACCGTATCCCAAATAACGTCACCATTCGCTTGACGTTCTGGTCTACCTGAAGCTTCCAGCCATTTTTTCTGCTTTGAGGGTGTTGTAATTCGCCATGACCATACCCAAGGCTGTACCGTACGGGCAGACTCCATGACAGATTCGTACAGAGCCGGAAAATCATCTGGATGGGCCATCTGCCAGAGTACGGTAGCATCCGCTTCCGCGACGCTGGCTTCTACCTCCCATAGGTCAAAGCAACCCGGACTCATATACAAGACTCTATCAGAGCCATCTGGTCGCAGTAGGTAGCGGAAAATGGCTCCGGGCACATTGGCTGCCAGGTTTCTAAACCGCGTGTTGCTCTCTTGCATCGCCTGTTCTGCGGCCTTGCGCTCGGCCTCATGGCGTTTGCGATCGCTAATATCTTTGTGGGTACCTGCCATACGCACCGATCGCCCCTGGTCATCGTAAGCAACAACCTTGCCATAGGTGCCAATCCACTTCCATTCTCCAGATTTGGTCTGAAGCCGATAGTCAAACCCATAGGGGATTTGAGGATTTTGCAGGTGCTTCTCTAGCAGTTCCATGACCCAGGATCGATCTTCAGGGTGAATTAAGGCTTGCCAAGTGCTGATGTGGCTCGGCAATTCACCCGCTTCATAGCCCAACATCTCCTGCCAGCGGGGGCTAAGATAAGCGTCTCCCGTAGAGATATTCCAATCCCACAATCCGTCTCCAGAGCCAGCTAGGGCAAGCTGTAGGCGCTCCTCACTCTGGCGTAGCGACTGGGTGCGATCGCGCACTTGCTGTTCCAATTCGGCTTTGGCAGATTCTAACTCGCTGTGGCTGGGCAGACTTAAGGCTTGGGGAATCACCGGAATCAACGCCGATGCGGTCGTCAAAGAGACGAGGGCGGTGAAAGCTTTTAGCCCGCCTGCCGCCCAGTAAGTCGGGTGCCAGAGCGTCCAAATCTCCATAACATGGGTGAACCCACAAGCCACAATAAATAGCCCAAAGAGCTGAAAGATCCAGGGGTAAGGCAAATCTCGGCGCTGCCGCACAAAATAGAGAAGCGCTAGGGGAATGGAGAAGTAGGCTAGGGCAATCAATCCGTCAGATAGCGCATGTAGCCTCACCAATCCAGGTTTCCAAAGATAGCAATGCCCGTGGGGAATAAATGCCAGAGTGCTGTGAAATTCCAACATATTTTTCTCCCTTGTCCTTGCGGCCAGCTTCTAGAATTGTTCCCATTTTTGGGCAAACCAGAATTTTTTGCCTTGCCCACTGTTGTCGTGCGGGAGCTGTATGGGATGAACCTCACCGCTGACCTACAACAAGAATAAATAAAACGAGCAGTTATTAAACTTGCTATCCCTTTACATCCACCGCTCCCCTCTAAACTATATAGTGGAGCTTATACCGTTGAATGACCGATGAGTATCCAAGCTTCTGTCCTGGAAGAGCTACTGAAAAGCTCGCCCCAGCTCCGCCCGCAACTTTACTTCAAAGCTTCGCTGACTGCCCTGTCTCACGCAATGGAGGATCAGGTCTTGGCGGCGGGAGTTCGTATGCCTCTGGTGATCGCTAGCTTTCAGCGAGAGCGGTTTTATCGGCAAGAGTCTCATCGCTATGAGCGAATTGCCGCTCTGACTCCCCATATCTATGTGCTGGCCGCTCCAGAAACCAGCTTTATGAGCGAGTCTAAAGAATATGAGACGATCGCCTTTGATGCAGATGATCAGCTGAGCCGCGAGTGGCATTTGGTCGTGCTGGGGCAAAACTATGCAGCCTGCTTGGTGTGTCAAGAGCGCCAAACCCTTGCCCCCAGCGAACAGGAAGCCGCCGGACTGCCCGCGATGGATCAAACCCGACGGTTTGAGGGCGTTTGGACATTCGATCGCAAGGCAAGCTGTACAGCCGCCCGGATTTTGCTCGATCGAATTGCGCTGTATCGACCAGAATTGCAGGCCAAGATTGAGCAAGCCAAGACAGATTATTTGGTAGAAGCGGCATCAGGCTTAAGTGAGGTTGATCCTGATCCGTTTGCTCAACGGCTGGTAACGTATCTACAAGCAGGGCAATACAAGCTACTCAAGGCTTACCGGGCCATGTCGGCTCAAGAGCGGCGAGAGCGGCTGGTGAATCTGATTACCTCTGCGATGCGGCGATCGCTCGACCCCAACGAAATCTTCAAAGTAGCCGTAGAAGAGCTGGGACGCGCCATGCAGGTATGCCGCTGCTTGGTCTATCGCTGCAAGGCAACCGATTCTACCGTGCCCATTATTTATGAATCGCTGGCGAGTGCAGCGGTTAAATCAGTCGTGGGGCAAAGCTGGCCGCTACAGGAGAATCCTCTCTTTCAGGCCGTGGTGCAGCAGCTAGAGGCGATCGCCGTTGTTGATACCCAAATCGCCCAACCTGTCGATCTGTCGTCGCTGGATCTCTTGGTCGATCGCTGGCAAATTCGCTCTTGGCTGATGGTACCTGTGATCTACCAGGGGCGACTGCTGGGCATGGTCGAGCTGCATCACTGTCGGCAAGAAGCCTATGGCTGGAGCCACGACGAAGTGGGACTGGTGGAAGCGGTGGCAACGCAGCTCGGCGTCGCGCTGATTCAATCAGAATCTTACGCCAACCTAGAGGATTTAAACCAGCAGCTTGAGGCGCTAGAACGCACCCGCAGCAATTTAATTGCGATTACCGGACATGAATTACGCACGCCGCTTTCGACCATTCAGGTCTGTCTAGAAAGCCTTGCCAGCGAACCCGATATGCCCCCAGAGCTGCGACAGGTGATGCTGAATACAGCCATGACCGATGCCGATCGCATGCGAAAGCTAATCCAGGATTTCATCACGCTTTCGCGGTTGGAAAGCGGTCGCGTGCAGTGGCATCTAGAACCGATCGCCCTGGATGAATGTGTCGATTTGGCCGTCAGCAGCATCCGCAGCATGAACCGAGACGAACTGCCCCAGATCCGTGCGCAGGTGCCGCTAGAGCTGCCACAGGTGCAAGCCGACGGTGAGCGGGTGGTCGAAGTCCTCTCGAAGCTGCTAGACAATGCTTGCAAGTTCACTAACCCTGAAGGCGAGGTTGTGATTGAAGCCAAGACCAACGGCGGCAAAATGCTGGAAATCACCATTACCGACACCGGACGCGGTATCGAGCCAAATCGGCTAGAAACTGTATTCGATCGCTTTTACCAGGAAGAAGGAGCCTTGCGCCGCACGGCTGGGGGCACGGGTTTGGGACTGGCGATCTGTCGCCAAATTATTAAAGGCTTGGGCGGGCAAATTTGGGCAGAATCGGCAGGTCGCGATCAGGGCAGCCAGTTTCATTTCACTCTGCCGATCGCCCCAGCCGTAGTCGGAAACAGCAGCCAGGGCAGCAGCCCAACTAATAGCCAGAACCGTACCCCAAACAGCGGTCAGAAGGGTCAGAGCGTTGAGCCTCCCCCAAAAGGTCGGCGATCGAGCCGGAAACGAGCAGCTTTGGGCTAGGAAAACCGTGACTGTTGGCGACCTTGCCGCCTTGCCCCTAATTGCCCTTCTGCCCTCTGTAACCCTCTATGGATATTAACCTGCCTGAAATAGTTGCCGAAGTCACTGCTGCTTTTGAGCGTTATGAAGCAGCGCTGACCAGCAATGATGTCGCCGTTTTGGATGCTTTGTTTTGGGACAGTCCCCATACCATTCGCTATGGCGCAACCGAGAATCTATATGGCTATGGGGCGATCGCAGCCTTCCGCAGTGCCCGATCGGCTCAAGGACTCGATCGCACCCTGAGCAACACCGTCATCACCACTTATGGCAAAGATTTTGCGACAGCCAACACTGAATTTCAGCGCCTTGGCAAGCATGGAAGACAGAGCCAAACCTGGATGCGATCGCCAGAGGGCTGGCGCGTGGTTAGTGCTCATGTGTCTTTTCTGCCCTAGCAAGCAGGATGCCCTAGCCCGCAATCTTGATAAGGCTGTTTTAAAGATGTGAATCGTTGCGTAGATCTGCCGCGCAACGATTCACTCCAGAGGATTCACACCAGAAATCTATTGTGTAGATTGCTTCCAGTCTTCTGAAAAGAGATTAAATTCGCCATCATAGTCATTACTATTAGAGTCATAAATTAAGGTGATCTAAGGCACATTTCATTAGATCCCCAGATCCCCTCTCATCAACCTAATACGACTTGAGGAGAAAAATCTAATGCGTCAGTTTGCGATCGCCTCTCTACTTTGGGCTGCCAGCTCACTCTCAGGCTTTGCTTTGGCCCAGCAGCCTGCCACTCCCCAAACTTCAGAGCCAACTTGTGAAGGGCAAGCAATTATTCAAGCCGAAAGCTGTGTGGGAGATGGCTTAGAGCCTGAAGAAGAAAGGCTCTACCAGGTGATTAATAACTACCGCGCCCAGAATAACTTACCCGCTATTCCGCGATCGCCTTCGCTCAATCGGGTAGCCAATCGCCATGTGCGAGACTTGGCAGAGAACGTGGGTAAACTGACGCATGGCTGGAGCGACTGTCCCTATACCGCTGGCGATCGCACCACTTACTCCTGTATGTGGGCAGCCCCACAGCGGCTCAATACAGCCTATCCTGGCTCTGGCTACGAAAATGCCCACGCCAACGGGGGGGGTGCGACGGCTCAATCGGCTTTTGCCAGCTGGCAAAGCAGTAGCGCCCATAATGCGGTAATCCTAAACCAAGGCGTCTGGGAAGCGTATCCCTGGCAGGCGATCGGCATAGGCATTTATAAAAACTATGCGGTGATCTGGATGGGAAAAGAAGCCGATCCCGCTAGCGAGGCAGCGGCTCCTCCAGCAGCCACCCCAACCGAGGGAACAGCTACCCCTTAAGCCGATCGCTCATACCGATAGCTCATAAACCCAATCGCTTATAGCGCGTACACCACCGCAGGAACGCGCTTGAAAGCCGGAGTGCCCGATCGCGTCTCAACTTTTGCCTTAAAGATCACATTCACCTCAGGGTAAAACATCAGCGCCGACCCTTCCCGCACCATGCCATAAATAATTTCGACATTCTCCAACTTGCCCGCATTGGCTTGCACCGTGACGCGATCGTGCTCCTCAAATCCAACTCGTCTGGCATCTCCAGCATTCATTAAAATGCAGTTGCGGTGAGGCATTCCTCGATACTGGTCGCCAATTTTATAAACTACGGTGTTGTGCTGCGAGTAGCTGCGTCCGGTCATGAGCGCCAAGACAATCCCCTGAGTCGAGTCGGGTAGGCCAAACTCGCTGATGGAGGGCAATGTGAGCAGCGGCAGCGGCGTGACAAACAGCTTTGCCTTGCCAGAAGGCGTAGCAAAGTGGGGCTGATTGAAAATGCGCCCCGAGATGGTGAATTCTTCTAGCGTCGTGTCGATCGCCCCAATTTTTTCGTAGCCAGGAATCGTCTGAGCAATTAAGTGCCGTACATATTGCGTGTCTTGCAGCTTGCGCCAGTCTACCGGGTCGGCACCATGCAGCCGATGCGCCAGCTCTGTCAAAAACCCCACTTCTGAAACCAGATCGGCTGACTTCAGATGGGTTTCGCCTTCGCTATTGAGCCGCACAAAGTTATTGCCCGATTCTGTCGTGGTCTTATGCGGATTCTCGAAGCGGTTGAAGACTGGAATGATCAGAGTATTCTGCTTTGCCAAACCGTGAAAGTGACCCAAGTTAGGCTTGGTCGCCAGATAGACGATCGTTTCGATCTGGCCCAAGGCGCGTTTTGCCTGGGTTGAGTCAGGGTTGGCAGCATAGAGATTGCCCCCTAGACACAGCAGCGCATCGACCTTGTGCAGATCAGCGGCTTCAATCAGGGCGCGAGTGTCATAGCCTTCGGGCAAATTGAGCGATCGCCCCAACAGCTTTTCCAGCGCCTGCTTAATTTCCTGCTTCAGCTTTGTGGTCACACCCATCGAGCCAAAACCCTGCACGTTAGAGTGGCCGCGAATCGGCATCGTACCTGCCCCCGGCTTGCCCACATGACCCGATAAAACAGCCGTATTGGCAATGCTGTAAATATTATCGACAGAGTTATCGTGCTGCGTTGCCCCCATAGCCCAAGCAAACACCGCACCCTTGGCCGCGCCAATGATCTCTGCGGCGGCCTCGATCTCCTGCTGCGAAACGCCGCACGTTGCCGTCAGGGTTTCCCAGGCCGTATTTTGAGCAGACTCCACCACAGCTTCCCAGTTTTCAGCATGGGCATGCAAAAACTCTTGTTTCGCCAAGCCCTTTTCCAGCAACGCTTTCTGGATACCCACAAACAGCGCTACATCGCTGCCAGGAATTAACTGGAGATACAGCGATGCAATATCCGAACCGGGAATCAGCGACTTAATGGGGAAAGCCGGAGAGCCAAACTTGACCAGCCCAACTTCTACCACCGGATTAACGATGATGACTTTGCCACCACGATCGCGCAGCTTAATCAATTCGTTCATGAACCGAGGATGATTAGAAGGCGAATTAGCGCCAATCAGCACCACGCAGTCCGAGTGCTTCAGGCTTTCTAGGCTTACCATCGAAGTGCTGGTGCCAAAGACTTCCTTTAGCCCAACGGTCGAAGGCGAATGGCACAAATCCGAGCAGTCGGCCAAATTATTGGAGCCGAGCGTCCGCATCATGAGTTGCAACAAATAGGCGGCCTCATTGGACGATCGCCCCGAGCTATAGGAAGCTACCCGTTCTGGCGGCTGACGAAACGCCGCTGCGGTCATTTGATAGATCTCTTCCCAGCCAATGCGCTCATAGTGCGTGCTTCCCGCTCTCAAGATCACCGGATAGCTTAGCCGACCCAAGCGATCGGCCTCCAAAGAGGTTAGCTGTTGCAGTTCATCCAGGCTGTATCGGGCAAAAAAGTCGTCAGCAACGGGCGGCATCATCTCTGCTGTGATCGCCTCAACGCTCTTCATACAGCGCTGAAGTTTTTCGCCTTCCTCATTGGTAAATCCTCCCTTTTGTCCGCCTGTGCCCCAGGCGCAAGAGAGGCAAGCACTCTTATGCAGCAAGGTTTTCCACAGCTTTGGCCCTTCGGGCGATAGAGTATGCTCTGCCCAATACTGAATAATTGGCAAGCCCCCGCCTTTTTCAGGCGAGTTTTCATCTTGCGCGATCAGATCTTTGGCGCGATCGTCTGTTTTTGCCGTTGCCAGGTTTTCTACTGCCAATTCTGACTCTGTGCCCCTATCCATCTGCTTGCTCTCCGCTGCTGAACTGCCTATCAAACTGATTTTTGGCGCTGCTAATTTCATAGATAAAGTCAGCAGCGCTTATTGATTTAAAAGATTCGCTGCGTCCCTTTCAAAAAATCCCAGCAGGTTAGAAGATCACCTGCCCCCTTGAGCAGCAGGCGTCTTTTCAAAACTTAACGCGAATCTGCCTTGAGGAACAGTAACCCTGAGAATGATTTGCGGATTGGCAAAAGCGACTCAATCAGGCGACTGGCTCAATCCACCGAGCCGCTCAATATTTTCAATCACTGTGGGAATGCAGTATTCGCCCATTTGCTCTCGCACCTGAGCCGTGTTGAACCGCAGCGTCCGCCAGCCCTGAGTTCCCAAATCGTTGTGACGCACGTTGTCCTGCGGAATCTGCTGCGGCTGCGAGTGCCAGCGATCGCCATCAGTTTCAACATTAATATTTCCCTGAACGCAGTAGATCGCAAAATCTAGGAAGTAGATCTTCTCTTTGACGATAATCCGCTCTTGGCGCTCTGCATCAATGTGAAGCTGCTTCAAGGCTTGCCAGACCTGATCCTCTAGCGGACTCTCGTCGTACAAATCATTGATTTCTGTAGCGGTCATCAGCTTGTTCAGCGTCGTGGCAATAAAGGTGATCCGGCGCTGGCGCTGGCTGACGATCGCCCGAGGCAGTTTTTCGAGCGGAGACAGCGTTAGCTTGTAGTAACGCTTGTGGCTCTTGGCATTGGGTCGCTCATGGGGAAAAAGCTGGGTGCGATCGCACAAATCTATTTGCAAAACCCGAGCGCAGTAGTTAACCGCATACTTTTCATGACCGAACACCCGAGTTTGGTAAAAGGCTAGCCATTCCGGCGGCCACCGAGATTTAAGAAATTTCTCGACGCTGGTGACGGGAATGCGATACCAATGCTGCTCATAGGTGATCGTCCAATCTGCCCGGTTATTCAGGAGGGCTACTAGCACCTCGCCCCGTCGAGTCATAGCATGTCTAGCGTATATTAGTACTAATATACTATAACTTTGATCGACTTATTTTGACTAATTTATACGCTGCCTCTGCGTGAATTAGCGTAAATCATCCTCTTGCTCTGTCAATTGTGAGGGTGCTGTTCAATGCTTTGGGGCGCAACAAAATTAGAAAAGGAGCAGTCCTCTCATGGTCTGCCCCTAGCAAAAAGCTCTTTAAAGAACTCAAGAATCAACCTGTACTGATTGGAATAGCTGTCGTTGTAGTGATACCAAGTGCGGGTCTGAAGCTGAGCGCACCACCCGAAACAGAGTCTAACTCATCGGAATTGAGTTCGGTAACTTCAGTTGCCGTTTCTTCTTGAGCGGATTGAGCAACGGTAGGCTGGACGGTTTCACGTTCGGTATTGCTCGAGTCAGATTGGGTAGACATGATGCAAGCTCCTTCGATTTGAGTCGTGTTTGCGTGAGAACGTTTTGTTCTCATGCCAATCAGAATACAGTTAGAGACTAGGAGCGCACATCAGCCATCTGTCACGCTCAAACCATGACATTTATCATGAGTTAGCCCTTGCTGGAAATACCTATTTCGCCTCACCAGAGGCGGCGCTAAAGCTGTTGGGCACTTAGATTTGAAGCTGTACTTTGCCAACCTGCTGGACTGCTCCGTTTAAAATGCCGAAAGCCGCTGCATGAGCGGCCTTCAAATATCGGAACGGTGGGATTTGAACCCACGACCCCTACTACCCCAAAGTAGTGCGCTACCAAGCTGCGCTACGTCCCGGTACACTTTTCAGTGCTTTACAAGCATAGCATCTCTGAGAGATTAATGGATTGCATTTCTGACTAAGATTTCAGTCTTGTAGAAGCATGTCGTGAGTCATGGAAAGAGAATTTAGCAGCGCCCTCAAAAAACTTTTAGCATTTGCGCTGCTTGCGTCAGTTCGGCTACTGCCACCTCAGACCAGGCTCCCTCTGCTCGTCGCCCAGTGAGCAACAGCAGTCGCAGACTATAGAACTGAGGAAATCCTTCTGCTTCTAGCCAAAGGCGATCGCTTTCCACCTCGCAACTCACGCGCTCCTCATCCATGAGTTCTTTGCCCATTTGCCGCAGCGTTTCGGCTAACTGCACAATTAAACGGCAGAAATCTTCTAGCTCAGGTTCTGTCAGTTCGATCGCCCAGCCAGCACCCCCTACTAGCCCACAAAAAACTTCGGCCTCTGCATCCCAGCCTAGCTGCCAGCCTTCTCCCTGTTTTAATTGACGCACCATTGCCGTTGTGCTTTCACACTAATGTATTGTCACGCTAAACAGCGCTACCCAAAATATTTAAGGGGTGAGGAGCAGATTCGCATCTCCAGGACGAGGTTCACGCTGGGGGGTCGGAGTTGCCGTTGGAGTAGATGGACTGGGAGAGGGCTGAGCGGATGAATCGCTGGGGGAAGCCTCTGGCGTAAAGGCTGTTACTAGCGCTTGCACTAAAGCATCTCGCTGAAGTCGATTCAGCCGTTGAATGGCGATCGTATCCCCTTCTATGGGGTTGGTGCGAAAGATATCGGCACCTGGATAGACGGAGGGAGACATGCGCTCATTTGCGCCTAGATAATCGGCTAGCGTCAGTTTCCAATCGAGGCGATAAATAGGCGATCGCCCTTTTGTCACCGTATGGTAGCGAATCAAGCGACTGGCTAACGTGCTGCTAGACACTTCCCTTGTCTCTTTGTTGACGTACTGGTTTTCTAGGGGCAAATCGGGCATGGCTTCGTAAACCTGTTGCCACAGATCTGCTGTTCGTAACACAGGTTGGGCTACGCCACCCGCTAGCGGCAGAACGGTTAAAGCGACTATGAAACCGAGTACTGCCAGGAGCAGGGGGGTGGAGCGGAGGCGTTGCAAAACTGATTGCAGAACTGGGCGGTTGCGCATGGATGCCATAAAGATACTGAGCCTCAAACCCGTCACATGACTTTTGGAAAAGCAGGCTGTCAGCAGTATTCCAAGATTTTTTAGAAAAATATTGTAGGTTGTCCCGATAGATTTTTGGGGACAAAGGCAATCTGTACTCCTGCCCCAAAAATCTATGGCTGGGTTAAGCAATGTTCAAACAACAGATAACCCACCCAGAACATGGCTTGATGAGAATTACTCGCCGATGATCTCAGGCTGAGTTAGCTCATCCGACATTTCAATAATGGCGCGGATAACAGGCTTCATTTTAGGGTCATCCAGACTGTCAAACTCCTCAAAGCGACGGCGCTGGGCACGGTTTGCGACCTGAACCGTAATTCTGTAGCGGTTGGAAGCTGCATTAATCAAGTCTTCGGCGCGACGCATGAGCTGACTGGTATCGAGCGCTGAGCGTTTGAGGGCGGAATGTTGTTTCACAGAAAATTACGGTTATGGGTTGTGTTCATCTAGTCTAGCAGGAGCCAACTACAGCTTAGAGTAGCGCGCTAGAGTCTAAGAGGATGTTTGAAAAGTCCAACTATGGGTAGCAAAACGTTTCAGATCCCCCCAAATCCCCCTTAAAAAGGGGGACTTTGAATTCATTTCCCCCCTTTTTAAGGGGGGCAGGGGGGATCAACAGGTGCCTAAAATCACAGCCGACCCCTTTTCAAACATCCTCTGAGGCTTGATTGACGCTGAGTGCCTTTATTGAGGGCTTAAATCGTTGCATGGCTCTGCCGCACAACGATTCAAGTCAAAAGGATTCAAGCCAGAAGGATCTAAGCAACCGTGGCTATGCTTTATGCGTTGGCTATTTTTTAGCCCGCGCCTTTTTAGATTTGGATGCCTCGGCTGGGCCATCTGCTGTTCCATTCAAAGAAACAGTTTCTACCGAAGTTTGCAGATGGGCTTCCAAGAACCAGAGGCGCTTGTCAATGGCGCGGGAGATTTCAGTGTAGAGATCAGCCGTGTCAGCGTCGCCTAGATCATTGGTGCTGTCGATCGCCTCGCGGACTTCTTTCGCGTAAATAGCATAGCGATCGGCCAGTGCCGCAACGAAGGCTTGACCCTCTAGAATATCGAACGGAAATTCCGGCAAGATGGAGCGACTTGCCGCAATTCGTGCAGTTCCCATCGCCATACCGCCCAGAGCCGTCACGCGTTCTGCCACCATATCAATGAATTCTTCTAGCTCGCTAGCCATTTCGTCAAACAGGCTGTGAAGCTGGTAGAAATCCATGCCTTTGACATTCCAATGGGCTTGCTTAACCTGCGTTTTGAGATCCAGCGTAGAGGCTAAAGACTGGTTCAAAAATGCAATGACCTGCACTCGTATATCTTGGGAGAGATCTATGCGCGTGTAATGCATCTGCTGACTCCGACCGTTGCTACCCATATGGCGATATCCTGGTGTATGAGGTTAAACAATTATTAAGCCATACGATCGCCAAAAAGAAACAGTATGGTGTATGGATTTTTAACACTGTGTAGTCAGAGCAGTCAGGCTGCACAGTCCGCAGAATGTCCTGGTTCTCTAATCGGTTGTTTTATCAGTTGTTTTAAATGTTGACTGCCTAAGCAAAGCCCTAGGTCTGAGCAAGCCATCAGGAATACTGCCATCTCTTCGCAAACAGCTTTAGCCCTTGAGCTGCCTTAAGGCAAAGTCCACCAAGCTTGCGCCACGATATCACTTAGCAAACGGCGAGACTCGCGATCGAGAATGCTGTCATCTGCCAAAACTTCAGCCGTCAAATCTTCTAAGGATTGCCCCTTTAAACGGGCGATCTGCACCACGCCAGCGATCGCCGTGGCAATTAATTCTTCATTCACTCGCCTGTGGCCGAGCGCTACTATTTCTTGGGGGCTAGCTGGAATGGGATAATTCATTGCTGATGCCTTAAGGAAAGCATTCCCTGATAATTATGAGAACTGTGTAAAGTTTATTAAGAGCAGCGAATGTAACCGGAAGTCTAACGCATTTTCTGTGGATGTCAACCTGGTTTTACAGGAAATTTACTATCTTTTTTGGGAAAATTAATTGGAGTTTTAGAATTTAGCGATGCAAGAGATTCTCTATTTAGAAGTCCCAACGTCAGATACGGCGGCTGTGCGAGATTGGCTGCATCAAGAGTTTGTGCCCAGTCTGGCAGGGGCGATCGCCAAGCAGATGACTCCCGATGGTATTCGCCTCGCCTATAGCCCTGGATCTGCCGCAGGGATCTCTTCCAGCGCTGAGCCTCCATCAACGCTTAAGCCCTCTGCAAAGTCCACCGCAGTTTCACGGAAAGATGCTCCGGCAAATCTGTCTCAGGAGCTATCGATTTTTGTGTGGTCGCTACAGCGCACAACCTATCTCAAAGTTTTTCGCTGGGCAGAGCGGGCGTTGCCTCACGAACGCCAGATTTTGCAGCAAATGACGGCAGAGTTGCGCGATCGCTTTCCTAACCGCTATCCTGAGCCGCCCGCGATTGACCTGACTCAGCAGTCGATTTTTGAAGCATTAGCCGATCGCTATCCCAAAACGGTGCGTCACTTTCAAGACATTCCCAATGGCGAGTATGACCTGACTCGGGTCTATTGGTGGGAGCAACGTTGGCGCGAAGGGGTGAAAAACCCGCAGCAACCCAAGCAGGTGATCTTCCGTCAGGAAGCTTTGGGGGGTGCTGCATTAAAGGCTCCGGTGCTGGACTACGACTTGATCTATATTGGCGGGGCGCTAGGGGTTGTCCATAGCGCCATGATGGCGCAGTTGGGCTATCGAGTCCTACTGATCGAGCGTATGCCGTTTGGCAACATTAACCGCGAGTGGAATATCTCACGGGGCGAGTTTCAAACCCTCATTGATATGGGATTGTTCACCCCCGCTGAGTTTGAAAGCATTATTGCCAGAGAATATGTGGACGGGTTCAATAAGTTCTTTGATGCCAACAACCCGCCTCAAGCCAAAGCTGCCGTATTGCACACGCCAACTGTGCTCAATATTGCGATCGATGCCGAAAAGTTCCTTAAGCTATGTGGCGAGAAGCTGCGATCCTACGGCGGTGAAATCTGGGACGAAACGGAGTTTTTCCGAGCTGAGATAGGCGATCGGAGCGTTACCATTCAGGCAAAGCACTTGCCGACCCAAGAGGCGCGACAGGCCAAAGGACGACTGCTGATTGATGCGATGGGAACCGCTTCGCCGATCGCTTGGCAAATTAACGGCGGACATGCCTTTGATAGCGTTTGCCCCACTGTAGGGGCAGTGATTGATGGCGGTTTTGAGCCAGGGGTCTGGGATGCTCTCTATGGCGATGTGCTGAACAGTCACGGCGATATTTCGCGCGGACGGCAGCTCATTTGGGAGCTGTTTCCGGGCAGAGGCAATGAGCTAACGTTTTACCTGTTTCACTATCATCAGGTGCATCCCGAAAATCCGGGTTCACTGCTGGAAATGTACGAAGACTTTTTCACCATCCTGCCGGAGTATCGCCGCTGTGATGTGGATAAGCTGAAGTGGCGCAAGGCGACCTTTGGCTATATTCCAGGACATTTCAGCATCCGAGGAAACGATCGCACGATTGCCTTTGATCGGTTAATGGCGATCGGTGATGCGGCTTCGCTCCAGTCGCCGTTGGTGTTTACGGGGTTTGGCTCTCTAGTGCGTAACCTGCCCCGGCTGACCGATTTGCTGGATACTGCCCTGCGCCATGATTTGCTCAAGGTTGAGCATCTCAACCAAATTCGGGCGTTCCAAAGCAACATTGCCGTCACCTGGCTATTTTCCAAAGGCATGATGGTGCCGACTGGAAAATTCCTTGCGCCTCAAAAGGTCAATTCTATGCTGAATACCTTCTTTGGCGTTTTGGCGGGTGAGTCGCCTGAGGTGGCCGATCGCTTCATTAAAGATCGGGCAGGTTGGATACCGTTTAACCGAATGGCGATCAAAGCGGCTTGGCAAAACCCGGCGCTTTTACTGTGGATCTGGGAACTTGCCGGAGCCAAAGATTTGATTCGCTGGGTCGGCAGCTATCTCAACTTCACCCTGAGCGCTTTGATTAGCTATCTCTTTGCCTGGGTTCCCAACTTTAGCCGTGCCATTCAGCCCTGGCTCGAACCCCGCCATCCGGCGCTGTGGTTTTGGCTGCTCACCCGCAGCTATGCGCTCACCTATGGCATGGGCAAGCCCCAAGACGGATTCGTGCAGGTGCGGAAGGGGCGATCGGCCAATCTTCAGCCTGCGGCATTGTCAAAGCCTTTGGGCGATCGCTAAAAGGTTTTGATGGTCAGGTTCGTCAATTTATTACTTGAGAAATTTTTGAGGTCGTGCAAAGCGCACCCTCAAAAATTTCTGATGCCCGTAGATTCATCTACCGTCGATAGGCCAAGACAAATCGATCGACACCTGCCAAATCTTTGTGAACCTGAATATCTTGATAGGCTGCTGCCTCCAGTAGGTCAACCACCTGTTCGGCCTGCCCTGCCATCATCTCCGAGAGGAAAAGACCGCCCGATCGCAAAAAGTCCGGTGCAAGCGCCACCAAAGTCCGAATAGCATCCAGACCGTCTTTGCCACCATCCAGAGCCAGATGAGGCTCGTGCTGGGCGACTTCGGGTTGGAGCTGCGGCACTAAGGCGCTAGGGATATAGGGCGGATTGGACACCACACCGCATAGCTGGCCTTGGAGATGACTCAGTGGCTCAAACCACGACCCTTGATAAAATTGGATGCGATCGCCCCTCCAACTGGCATTGTGTGGAATGTTTTGGCGGGCGTTCCGCTGAGCAACCGCCAGAGCAGCAGCACTCACATCAACGGCGTGAAGGGTAGCCTGGGGCAAAGCTGCTGCCAAACCGATGGCGATCGCGCCGCTACCTGTCCCTAAGTCTGCCCAGTCACCCTGCTGCAAATCTGCTGTTTGCGCGGCGGCAACGGCCAAATCAATCAAGAGTTCCGTTTCGGGGCGTGGAATCAGCACCGCTGGCGACACTTGCAGCGAGAGATTGCGCCAAGGGGTTTTTCCCACCAGATACTGAATGGGAATGCGATCGCTGAGCCGCTGCTCCCAGAGGTGAGACAATTCAGCCAGAGCAATGGGCAGCGCAATTGCAGGGCTGTTCTTAAAGGATTCCAGCCGCAAACTCAGCCGATCTAGACCCGCAAGCTCTTGCAGTAGCCAGTCAAGTTCTGCGATCGGCACCTGAGCGGCGATCGCCTGTTGCTGAGCTTGTTGTCGCCATTGCCAAAGCGCTAAACCAGAAATCATGTTGAGACTCAAATTATAGAAGCACAAAAACTATAGTTCCAGTCCTAATACCTGTGGCTATATCGCAGTCTAAGAGAGTTAATCAAAGAGGGGCAAAGGGGTGAATGAGCGAGTCATTCTTTCCACCCTTTACCCCTCAATTGAAGTATGAGAAGTAAGAACTGTGTCTTGGGCTTGGCTCAAGGACACAGTTCTTAGCCTTTACGAACTTTTGAGAGCTAGCTAGCGCTACAGACGCAATCTTATGGGCGAGGCTGATTGGCTGGAGCGTTCCGAGGAGCCTGTTGACCTCCGGCTGCCTGACCAAAATTGGGATTGGCCTGCTGGAATGCCCGTGTAAACTCGATGCTGGCGTCGCTAGGGTCAAGCTGAATTTGAGTCAAGTCTTCATTGTTGCTAGATTGCAGCGTTGCAATAAAACCTTCAAGATTAATGACCTGGATTTCCATCTTGGCTGCAAGGTCAGGCTGCACCTGCTTGAGGCGATCGATCACGGCTTGCAGTTCTTGACGACCAAAATACATGGGTACGACTTGGCGATCGCCTTGCTGAATCGTCAAGTAGGCTCCATCTTCATCGCTAGACCGAGCTGCAAACAATGGCACACCTTGAAACTCTGGAGGATTTGCCTGTCCCGACTCTCGCAAAACGGCCTCAGCTGCGGCTACTTCCTGCTCACCAGGAATGTAGACAAACTGCACTTCATCTTTTTTCTCTTGGGAAAGCTGATAGACTTTTGCCAGAGAAATAGGGACTACCTGTGCCCCCTGCGCCGCTTGAGGATTGCTTTCCTTTAAGCCATTCAAGAAAGCTTGCGCGGCCTGCCCATCAATAAAAATCCCCGCAACGGGAGTTGTATTTTCCCCTTGCTCAGGGGTTGCCAGCAAAATGCCTCCCTCGCTGTTCATTAATGCAAACACGGGAACCAGTTGCAGGCTGCTCATGACTTGCTCTGGAGTCAGCGCTAGCGCCCGCGTCGGACTCATGAAAAGAGAGCTAGCCAGTACGCTGCTGACTAAACCGATCGTTGTACCTAATCGAATGAGTGAGTTCATAAATGCTCCTAGTCGTGACATTGCCATCTAACAACCTGCCATCTAACACTTGGCATCCGGCTTCTGAAAAAGGTGAATATCTTACAGTCAGGTTTTTACCTGCTAGCCACAGCGCATTCGCCAAAATGCCGTCTTGCTCTGAATGCTGTCCATATCCTGCGTTCAATGGCGAAACTAAGGTGAATTTCTCCTGCTCTCTGAAAGCCTCGTCCTGAAAGCTTTGTCTTGAATATTCTGGCCTAAAAGCTTCATTCCGGTTCAGCTCACTTGCCCCATCCCAACCTAGCTAGCCGAGATAGCATCAAACTTTACCAAAATTTTGGAAAAAATTCAAAAACTGATAGGGAAGAGTTCATAGGAGCTTATGCCTCGATCTGCGCCTTGGTTACGCAGCAAAGAGGCTGAATAACAGAGCTTGAGCCAAAGCACATTCAGGCTTTAGAGTCAGGCTTTACAGTCGGCTAGATAGCCGCAAGAGTAGCTCAAGGGCTGGCAGCAGATGCAGTTGATCGTGATATTCAGATCATAATTTTTCGCGGCTTGGGCTTTGCTTAAACCTCAAAAAATCATGGCCATTTGAGGAATACCTGAGTGCTCTACAAGACCCGACCTAACTAGGAATAGTTCCGTGAACACACCAGAAGATGATTGAATAGTCTTGTATGCAGTGATGTGCAGTTAATGGAGACACAAAAATGGCTGTACTAGCCTATTTTGCAATGATTGGTGGAGCCTTTGGTCTGGCAATGGTGCTATTTTTTGGGTTGCGCGCTGTGAAATTGATCTAGCGCTTCGCTTTTTGAGGGGTGCGCACCGCGCACTCTTCAAAATTAAGAGAGAACTCATACCATGAACGCCCTTCCCCAAAGCCTTAACCTCTACCTGATCGGTCTGATGGGATCAGGTAAGACAACGGTCGGCAAAGCTTTATCCGAAAAGCTAGGCTACCGCTTTTTTGACACCGATACTGTCATTGAGCAGCTGGCTCAGCAACCGATCAGCGAGATTTTTGCCACCTCAGGTGAGGCGGCGTTTCGGCAATTAGAAACTCAGGTGCTGGCTGAACTATCGGCCTATCGCAGATTGACGATCGCCACCGGAGGGGGCATTGTGCTCGATCGCCGCAACTGGAGCCATCTCAAGCATGGCCTGATCGTGTGGCTAGATGTGGCGGTAGAAGAAATCTGCGATCGCCTTCAGGGCGATGTTTCGCGTCCGCTGCTGCAAGGTGCCGACCCTCACCAAAAGCTGAGTGCCCTACTAGAACAGCGTCGCCCACTCTATGCCCAAGCTGACTTGCAGGTGTCTGTGCAGGCTGGCGAAACGCCAGAAGCGATCGCCCTGCGCATCTTGGCAGAGGTGCCAAAAGTATTGAAGACCAGTGAGATTTCCTTAGAATCTCAAATTAATTAGCCTGAATAGTTTTTGGGCTTTATTTAATCCATGATTTTTACGATAAGTCTAGGACGCTAAATTCTGGCAAAAGCGTAGCTATGAACACTCTTTGAAAACCGAGGCTGCTACACTTCACTCAATTGGAATGCGATCGCCCATCCCACTCCTTTAAGGCTCGTGAGTTGAGTCACCTGAGAGATGGGTTTGAAAAATCCATTAGGGTGATTGAGTCTCGATCCTAAGCAACCTCTACGCAAAAGTCAGGCAACCATGTTCACTACTGATAGCGAATACATCCGGAAAGCGGAAGCCACGAGAGTCAGGGTGCTGAGTGAAGCCCTGCCCTATATTCAGCAGTTTGCCGGACGGACGATCGTCGTCAAATATGGCGGCGCGGCAATGAAAGACAGCAACCTCAAAGAAAGCGTCATGCGCGATATTGTGTTTCTGTCTTGCGTCGGGCTGCGGCCCATTGTGGTGCATGGTGGCGGGCCAGAAATTAACTCCTGGCTGGCGAAATTGGGCATTGAACCGCAGTTTAAGAATGGCTTGCGGGTGACGGATGCTGCCACGATGGATGTGGTGGAGATGGTGTTGGTCGGTCGGGTCAACAAAGAAATCGTGTCGCTGATTAACCAAGCAGGCGGCAAAGCCGTAGGGCTGTGCGGCAAAGATGGCAACATGATTCAGGCGCGCCCGCAGGGAGACGAAGGCATCGGCTTTGTGGGTGAAGTGAGCAGCATTGATGTCAAAGTGCTGCGATCGCTCCTGGCTGACGGCTACATTCCCGTCGTGTCTAGCGTAGCGGCCGATGAGACAGGACAGGCTTACAACATTAACGCCGATACCGTAGCAGGAGAACTCGCCGCTGCCCTAGAAGCCGAAAAGATGATCCTGATGACGGATACAGCCGGAATTTTGCGAGACTATAAAGATCCCAGTACCCTAATTGCCAAGGTCGATATTCAGGAGGCTCGCCAACTGATCGAATCCGGCGTGGTCGGCGGCGGCATGATTCCCAAAGTCACCTGCTGTGTGCGATCGCTAGCTCAGGGCGTCAAGGCGGCTCACATTATCGACGGGCGCATTCCCCATGCGTTGCTGCTAGAGACGTTCACCGACGCAGGGATTGGCTCTATGATCGTTGCCTCTGAATATCGATCGTAAATTCGTTTTCGTAAACCTGTTTTGACCCGTGACCACCGAAAACCAAGACTCTGAAAATCTAGCCCTCGCTACAAGCCAGTACGAAGCTGGAAAAGCCGCCTTTGAGCGAGGGTTATATCGCCAGTCAGTAGAACGCCTGCAAGAGGCTGTCAAGCTGATTAGCCGAGCAACGGCTCTGGGGGGCGAAATCCAAATGTGGTTGGTGACGGCTTACCAGGCTGCGGGGCAGCATCAGGAAGCGATCGCCCTCTGCGAAGCTTTGGGCAAGCATCCTGACCTCAAAACCCGCCAGCAAAGCCGCAACGTCCTCTATATTCTCAAAGCCCCCAAGCTAGAAACTCGCCCCGAATGGCTGACACAAATTCCTGACCTGGCGGCCTTGGACGATTCGACCGATAGTAGTAAAGGACGCGCCGCTGCCGCTGTCCCCCGCAAACCTTCTCGCCCTCGCCCTTTGCCCGAACCTGAGCCTGTAGACTTAAGCAAAGTTAATACCCAAGACAACGGCTTTGTTTGGGTCGCTTTGGGAGCGATCGTCCTTACTCTGGCTGCCCTTTTCGGCTTTGGCATCTTCAGCTAGACTCTTGGCTTAGGTTCAAAATCAGCCCTTCTCCCTCCTCATCCTATGCCCGACTCCCTGCTTGAAACTATCCTTACCCTCGCTGCCCCCCGCACCCACGCCGCAGAGGTTTATTACGTCTCTAGCCAGGATACGCCGATCGATTTTGAAAACAATCGGCTGAAATCTCTGCAAACCAAAGCATTGCAGGGTGTGGCGCTGCGCGTCATCTGCAACGGTCGTTTGGGCTTTGCCAGCTCGACCGACCTGACTCGTTTAGAAGATTTGGTGGATGCCGCAGTGCAGACCGCAGAAATCGGCAGCCCAGCGGAGTTTGAATTTGCCGCAGATTTCCACAGCCTCGATAACGACAATTCTGACTATACGCCGCCGACTACGCAAGAACTGGTGGCGATCGGGGAACGCCTGATCGAGCAGGTGCATGGCTATAATGCTGATGTTTTGGTAGAGGCAGGGTTTCGAGTGCGATCGGGAATTGAAAAGATTGCCACCCATCAGGATGTCTATGCTGAGCGATCGAGCCGCACCGTGAGCGCCAGCCTCTCTGGCAACCTGGTGCGAGGTGAGGATTTCCTCCAGCCCTATAGCTATGACGTAGGCCGCGATCGCACCCCCGACTTCGAGCGCATTCTGCAAGAGCTGCTGCAAAAATATCGGTGGGCAGAGCAAAATGCCACCATCAGCAGTGGCTCTTATCCAGTGCTATTCACGCCTCAAGCCGTTGCCCGAACCTTTCGCAGCCTGTTTGGTACGGCACTTTCGGGTCAGGCGGTACTCCAAAAAACATCGCTGCTGGCCGACAAGCTAGGTGAAACGCTGTTTGACGATCGCTTAACCCTATTTGAAGACCCGACTCAAGGCATTAGCGCCTGCACGTTTGATGATGAAGGCACGCCCACCCAGCGCAAAACCTATATCGATCAAGGAAAGGTAACGGGCTTTTATTGGGATCGCCGCTGGGCCGCCAGAGCCGGACAAACCTCAACAGGCAACGGCTTTCGGGGTGGGCTGTCTCGGCCTGCACCCAGCACTGTCAATCTCTGTATTGCCCCTGGCAGCACCTCTACGGCTGATTTAATTGCCAGCATGGATGAGGGCATTATTGTGGATCAGGTGTTGGGGGCAGGGCAATCGAATCAGTTGGCGGGCGAGTTTTCGGTCAATCTCGATCTGGGCTATAAGGTCGAGAAGGGCAAAATTGTCGGACGGCTGAAAAATACGATGGTGGCAGGCAGCATCTTTGAAGCTTTTCAGCAGCTGGTAGACCTGGGCGACCAGCCTGAATGGGTAGGAGGTAGCTCCTATATGCCCAGCCTTCTGTTTGGCAAACTGGGCGTAGCGGCAAGAAATTGAGAAATTTTGAGTTAAAGCTGGCGGCGCACCCATGAGTAGAACCTTCTCCAAACGAAGAACGATCGCCCAGATGTTTATCCGGTTTCGGCTGCTGTGGCTGATTCCGATCGCATTTTTCTTGCTCTCAGGCTGTGTGCGTGACGATATCAGCGTCCGCTTTGACGATGCCAATCACGGCAGCTTTGTCCAGCAGATTCGCATAGCCCAGCCCACGACAGGCTTAGAAAGCGCATTGGCGATCGCTTGGTTAGAGCGGCTAGAGCAGCAGACCGAAAGCTTGGGCGGCTGGGTACGGCACCCCTCCAGGCAGGACAGTGTGCTGACGATTCCTTTCTTCAATGTCAAAGATCTAGAAACTAAGTTCAATCGACTGTTTCAGGAGGAGTTTCAGCCTAGCTCTAAGTCTGGGAATATCCCCTCTGAACCTCTGCCCACGATCGCCTCTCGCCTGAAGATGCGAGCAGGCAATTGGATTTTCTGGCAGCGCATGGTTCTAGACTACGAGCTAGATTTGCGATCGCTCACGCCGCTAGCACAGGAAAAGATGGCGATTGATCCGCGTGAGATCGTGAGTTTAGAGTTTCATCTCGTGACGCCTTGGGGGGCAAGGGTTTTGGCGGATGAGCGGGTTCCGCTCAAGCGTGAGCAGGGACGGCAGATGATTTGGAATCTAGAGCCAGGGGAGATTAATCACATCGCTGCCGTCTTTTGGGTGCCTAGCCCTGTCGGCATTGGTGCAGCGTTCATTGCTCTATTTGTGCTGGTGGGAGGGTTGATCAAATCTCAGTCTCCCAAAGCTCTGAGCCAGTCATAATTAATTTTTCCCTGAGGATTTCGCGGCAGTTTTTCAACGGCAATCCAGCGCTTAGGCTGTTTGAATTTGCTGAGAGAGGGGGCGATCGCCTGCTGCAACTGTGATAGGTACGGGGGTGACGAATTGGGCGCAAAGCTGCCACTAGCATCAGAGGCAGCCCCAGAGACGTAAACAGCCGTCACAACCTCTCCCCAATGGCGATCGGGCAAACCTACGACGCAGACATCTGCAACTAGCCCTGTCGCCCGAATGACGGCTTCAACTTCGTCAGGGAAAACATTTTCTCCACCTGTAATAATTTTGCGACTGGCGCGCCCCACGATATGTAAATAGCCTTCGGTATCGAGATAACCCAAGTCATCGGTCTGAAATCCCTGAGCTTGAAATTCCTGAGCCTCGTTCCCCGATTTGCCGTAATAGCCCGCTGCCATAGCCGCAGATTGAATCACGATCGCCCCCAAATGACCCGTCTCTACAGGCCGACTTTGCGGATCGACAATCCAAATTTTGGCATGGGGCAAGGCTTGACCACAGCCCAGTTTCCCAGCCAGAAAATCATGTGGCTTCAGCGTTGCCACTTGAGAAGCCGTTTCTGTCATGCCGTAGGTGGGCGCTAAGCGAATCTTGTTCTGCCTTGCGATCGCCAACAGGTCATCCCATGCGGGGGCACCCCCCAAGAGCACAGTGCGAAATTGAGAGAGCCAGACAATCGCCTCCGGGTTTTGGAGCAGTCGCTGAAGCTGGGTGGGCACGAGCGAGATAAAAAAATCGGCTGGGTCAAATTCAGGTCGCTGAAAATCTAGCTGCTTAAAAGGCACGATCGCCAGTTTGCCACCCGTCAGGAGCGATCGCATCAGCTGCATTAACCCGCTAACGTGATAGAGCGGCAGCGTACAGCAAGAGTTGATGACATCAGCCTCAAAATATTGCTGAAATCCTCTCACAGAGGCCGTCAGCGTTTGCCAGGTGTGAATGGCAAAGCGCACCTGCCCTGAAGATCCGCCTGTCGGAATCATGATCTGTCCAGGTATTGGAGCTTTAATTTTTTCTTTAGCCTGTGGCTTTTGTCCTGTATCTTGCCTGTTCTCGCGCGCTAGCTCTCCCACTGGCTCCCCTAAAATGATGCGGGGCTGTACCTGATCACAGACCTGCTGCCACTCTGGCGTACTCCAGTGAGGGTTGCCCAGAAAAGTGGGACAATTCGCAGCACAGGCAGCCATGAAGCTTGCCAGAAATTCTGCCGGATCAGATGCAGCTAGCAAAACGATCGGGGGTTGGTTATCCCTATAGCTTTGAATGAGCGCATGAAACTGGGCTTCTGCCTGGGCTGCTAAGTGCTGATTGTCTAAGCCCAGCAGCCAGGAATCCTGAGAAAGCTGCCTTAGAAGAGCGATTAGGTCATGGCTGCTCTTGAACATGGATATTACATGGCTGCTATTAAACCCTGGCTGTCATTTAACCATGTGTGCAGCCTGAGTTCAAAAAGCTGGATTTCAAAAAACTCTAATTGAAGAAAAGCTTAAGATAACTTCAATTTTGTGCTTTTAGCTACAGAAATATATTATAATCATAACATCGGAGGTAAAAAATACCTTTTAAGAATTTAGCGTTTGGTATGGGAACTATGTCTACTGCACTTCATTTCAACCTGGCTGAAATCGACGCTCAACACAAAGCAGCGATCGCGGCTTCTCTCTCTCATCGTCTAGAAGTAGCCCGAGCAGCCCAAAACTTTCAACTCATCGCGCTGCTAGAGCAAGAGCAAAAGCAGTTAGGATTGGCTCCCAATCAGCATGGGCTGGCTTTCGTTAATAAAGTCAAGCAGGTTTGGAATTCCTGGATGGATGCGATCGCTCATCAATCGATGCTCTCTATTGACCAAATTGTTGGTGATTCCGGCACGGTTTTCTGGCGCGCTTACGACCCCCGCACAGGCAAAACACTGTATGCAGAGTCTGAGTCTGAAGTGTTGCAGTGGATCGAAGACAACGATTTGGGTCGATAAAACATTTTGACTACTAATATTCAGTAGATCGAAGATGGATAAGGGTTTTGGGGCGCATGTTCCAAAGCCCTTTTTAGTTATAGCGCTACGTGCTTAGATCCAAATGAGTTATTTTTTGAAAGCCTCGCGTAGCGAGGCTTTCAAAAAATAACCTGTCCTGACCCAATTGCGTAGTGCCATACGGCTTGAAATACGCCTGGCGTGCTTAGCTCAAGCCTTGCCAGAGAACCTGCCCTGAAGTCACTCTCTGTAAACTGCCATCGGACAGCCGCAGCAGCAACTCTCCTCGATCGCAAATCCCGGCTGCTTCGCCAGCGATCTGCTGTCTAGAACAATTAACCACAATCTGCCTGCCTAGCAAAAAATCTCGCTGGCGTAGGGCAGGCAGCAGAGCCGCCAATCCTAACGGATGGGGTGAGGTCAGTAGCCCTGCGGTTTCTAGCAAATATTGCCGCAATCGCTCTAGGAGAGATAACTCATCGGGAACAATCGCAGCAACCTGATGCAAACTGATGACTTTCTGCACCAGGCTATCTGGCAGTTCAGATGCGGCAAAATCGGCACAGCGATTGAGTCCAATTCCGACAATGACTCGGCTACTGCAATTTCCCCCACTCTCACACAAGATTCCAGCCAGCTTGCGCTGTTGTAGCATCACGTCATTCGGCCATTTGAGCTGCAAATCCTGCAAGTCTGGAGCCAAGTCAGCGATCGCATAAATAACGGCTAATCCAGCCGCTAGGCTCAATCCGGGTAGGCGCTCTACTGGAATAGAGTCCAGCACGACGCTGGCAGTTAACACACCGGGCGGCGCTTGCCATGTGCGTCCCTGTTGCCCTCTTCCGGCGGTCTGTTGCCGGGTAAAGACGACGTCGCCATGCTGAAGCTCAGAGGCATGTGCTGCTGCCCAGGTATTGGTGCTGGGGCATTGCTCTAGCCAATGGAGCCAAGGGGGTAAGGCTGCTTGGCTCGCGATCGCAGGGTCTGAAGCTAAAAAGTCACACATGAGCGCAAACTAATCTTCAAGGCAAATCAAATTCTGGAGTTTGTCTGGGGCATATTGTAACTAGACGCAAACTAACACTGCTGAGGTTTTTAGACAGAGGCGATCGCTTTTCCTTCAAGCTTTTGCCGCCGCTAGTATTTTGACATCCTGTGTTAGGTTTTGTTGCTCTCCCCCCAACTTCAAAAGACTTTAATCCGGAAGAGTCCCAAAATCAGGGGATTTAAGGAGCAGAACGGATAAAAAGTAAATTTTTTCAAATATGCTCTGGCCGCATCACCCTAAATTTAGCCCTTCGTTGAAATTTAGCCATCTCTGGATTCATTTATGATCCTCAAAATTAGAAGGTTTGCAGCCTACCTGCTGGCTGGCTTGACTGCCGTTCTGTTGTTTAATGCTTGTGCCAGTCAGGATATTACCTCCAATAGGGTTGAAGTCAAAATGTGGGTGGGCAGCGCTCTCCAAGCTTTTTGTACACAAGCTGCCGATCGCCTCAACTCGCAAGAGCCGAAGTTGCAGAGCGGTGAAGCCTACTACCTGACTTGTGAAGCGCAGGGCAGTGGCGATATGGTAACGAAAACTATGGCTTTGGCACAGCAGCTCAGAGCCGGGACGTTATCTGCCGATGCGCCCGAATGGCCAACGCTGCTCTCGGTCGATGGCGAAATTTATCAGAGTGTTTTAATCGATCGCATCAACCAACTGTTTCCTGGGCAGAACTATATTCCCGCAATTACCGATTCACCGTTGCTAGCTAGCAGCCCTATGGTGTTCATGGCTCCCGCAGATCTAGCTGCCGGACTGCGCCAGACCGATGATTTATTTAAGACGCTGGTAACGGCAAAAACCCACAGAGATATTGATGCCGCTAGCCAGCCATTGCCCGTTCATTACGTGCAGACTGTGCCCACCAAATCGAACTCTGGGCTGCAAACGCTGGTGGCACAATATGCCTCTGTGTCAGGCAAGCGCCCCGAACAAATTACCAATGCCGATGTGAAACGCTACACGGCAGATGTGAAGGCGATTCAGTCAAAAATTACTCGATATGGCGTTTCTACCCAATCTTTGGCTCAGGCGATGGTGAAAAACGGCTCCTTTTGGGCTTCGATCGGCTCTGTCTATGAGTCTTCAGTCATTGCCGCCAACACCGAGCCATTGTCTGGGGGAAATCCTGGGCAACCCACTGGGCAACTCAAATATGAGGCGATTTACCCAAAGGCCACCTTTTCATCCAACATGCGATCGATTTTGCCCACGGCTCCCTGGGTTAGCCCGGTAGAAAAAGCAGCGGCTGAGCAAGTCATCGCCTATCTGCAATCCAACGAAGCGCAGCAGATTGCCGCGAATCTGGGGTTACGTCCTGGCACTCCGGGCGTGGCGCTGGGGGCAAAGTTTAGCCCAGAATTTGGGGTGAATCCGCAGGCAAAGTATGATTCCTACCGTCCGCCCCAGCCCGAAGTGGTGGAAGCCATGCTAGCAGCTTGGGAGCAAAACGCCAAAAAGCCCTCGCTGGTGGCGATCGTGGTTGATTCTTCCGGTTCTATGCAGGGCGATAAAATGCCTGCCGTACAGTCTACGCTGCAAAACTACATCACCGCGCTGACCCCCCAGGATCGCATCGCCCTGATTGATTTTGATAGCGCCATCCGTTCTCCAGTTTTGGTGGATGGTTCTCCTGAAGGCCAGACGAAAGGCATAGAATTCATCAGCAGCCTCAGCGTCGAAGGCGGCACTAGCCTCTACGATGCTTCGTTTTACGCCCGCAACTGGCTGCGGAAAAACCTGCGTCCTGATGCGATCAATGCGGTGCTGGTGCTCACAGATGGGCAAGACACCGACTCTGGAATGAGTCTGGATCAGTTGGCGACCGATTTGGCTAAGAGTGGCGTTGAAAGCGATCAGCGCATTTCCTTCTTTACCGTAGGCTATGGCAATGAAGGGGAATTTGATGCGGGTGCGCTCGAAAAAATTGCCCAAGCGACGGGTGGCTACTATTCTAGGGGCGATCCCGAAAGCATTTCACGGGTAATGCAAAACTTGCAATTGGAGTTCTAAACCGATGAAGTTCGCGAATCCTCTCTACTATCCTGTGCCCATGCTGATCAGCGCGATCGCCCTGGTGGTCGGCGTTCGGATGGCCAAACTTCCCAATTGGGTGATCTTGCCTGGGGCGGGGGCGATCGCCGTTGCTGGAGCCGCCTTGCGCAAAAGCCAGGAGCCTAAATCGCTCAATCTAGAAGATCCGCTGCTAGAGCGCGAACTGCTGTCAGTGCGTCAGCAGGCAAGGCTACTAGCCGAAAAAGCGACTGAGCTGCGGGCAGAGGCAGCGCGACTGCTGGCCGACTCCCTGCAAATGGATCTGCTGGCG
Source organism: Coleofasciculaceae cyanobacterium (assembly GCA_036703255.1). Lineage (GTDB taxonomy): Bacteria > Cyanobacteriota > Cyanobacteriia > Elainellales > Elainellaceae > Drouetiella. The sequence goes on along the minus strand of DATNPL010000142.1, from coordinate 5,194 downwards.
TCGGTGCAGATGGCTTGCGATCGGGCGACCGAGCTACCCCAAAAGATTGATGCGCTCACCCAACGCATACAGGGCAACAATTCGCTGCTGTCGGTGGAAGATCTACGCAGACAGTTGGCAGAAGTGCAAACTCGGCTGTCCACGAGTTCAGGGTTGGTGAAAGAGCAGCTTGACTATCTGGTGGAGAGCCTTCAGCATAATATTCATCTGGTTCAAACCGGAGAAGACACGCGTCAGGCACAGGTTGCGAGTCTGTCTACGCTAATTCTAGATTCGGCTGGTGTGCTGCAAGCTATGCAAAATAAGCTGCGATCGACCAACCTAGCCGATGTGCAGCAAACCCTAGAACTGCGATCGCTCAGTGACGAACTCAGCATTTTTCAAGAAAATGTCGATTTGCTGGTCAGCCAATCCTCTGCATGAAAAAACAAAAAACGCACGCAAGGCTCACCCGCCGAGCCTTGCTCTCAGGGGCGGTGATGCTAGTGGCGATCGCTCTGGCCTATGCGCCCTTGCCGGGTGTGACTCAGACCGTCGTCATTGTCAGCGGCACAGAACTTCAAGAGCCGCTGCAAGCGCTAGAAACCCAGTTTGAGCAAGCCCATCCTGACATTCAGCTAGAGCTAGAGTTTCAAGGCTCACAGGATGTGGTCAATAACTATGTTGATGACAAAAACGACTTTGATCCAGCGCTGCTGATTCCTGCCAATGCCGAGCTGCTAACGGAGCTAGAAGACCGCTGGCGCGCCCAAAATGGCGAGGCTCCCTTCTATGGCACGCCCCAGCCGATCGCCAAATCGATCCTAGTGGGAATTGCCTGGGCAGACCGAGGCAAAATTCTGTTTCCGAACGGCCGCTTTGACTGGCAGCAGCTGGCATCGGCTCTGCAAAAAGGCAACTGGGCAGCGATCGGGGGTGATAAAACCTGGGGCAGCATTGACCTCGTTTTGACTGACCCAGCGCGATCGAACAGCGGCCAACTGGCGATGGGCTTATGGGCACAATCTCAGGCGGGCAATCTTGATGCGGCTACGTTGGGCAGTCCGGCGATCGCAGCTCTGTTTAAGCTGGCAAAACAGTCGGTCTACAATCCGCCCCGCTCGACGGACACGCTGCTGCAAGAGTTCATCACGCGCGGCTCGAATGAAGCCGATGTTGCGGTTGTTTATGAAAGCGTGGCACTGTACCGCTGGCAGCAATCTACAACGACCCAGGGCAATCCTTACCAGATTTACTATATCGATCCGACGATCGAAACAGTTTCAACGGCGGCGATTCCTCGGCGCAATATCAGTCAAGGGACAGCCGATGCGGCCCAAACGTTTTTAGCGTTTTTGCAGCAACCCGAACAGCAGGCCGTGTTTGTGCAACATGGCTTCCGCTCGGTCAATCCTGCGATCGATTTACGATCGATTCCTAACAGCCCCTGGAGTCAAAATATTCCGGGTGCTCAAGTCAACCCACCTGGCGTCAATCCTCCGCCCGATCGCAATACGCTCAATGAAATGATTCGCCTGTGGCAGCGAGGATAAGATAAGCTCAAAGGCTATTTTCAACGATGTTCAGTTCCTTGAAAAATCAGCTTTAGAGAACTAGCGGACATTCTTGCTCTGCCGATCGGATCGCTGATCTGGCAGCCGAAGACGTGGATCTTCAAGATCGAGCCGATCGAGTTGCGGCGTTTCTTTCACGCGCAAAACTTCCGCTGGGGCAACAGCGGGACGTTGTAAATTTTGAATCTCGCGTTCCAGATTTCTTCTACCTGCCTCTAAAAAGCGTTCAGAAGCGGTGGGTATGCCTAAATTTCCTAAAGCAGCCGAGGCGGAACGTTCTGTCCCCAGCAAAATCGCCATAGATAGCAAAAGCAGAGTTGCGATCTGAGAGGCTAATTTCTGCCTGGAAATCGCAGGACGAGGAGAGCGATCGCGCCTAAATGGGTGACGTTGTGTAGTGTTGGGAGTCATGAACGTTACCCCAAAATATTGAGAAGTACGCTGCCGATCGGCTCTGCCGATCGGCTCTGGCGATCGCCTTTTTGCGAAGCGTCAACTGCTTACTACCTTAACGCATCCTGAGATTGGCATTAAGGAATTTAGAATACTAGGCAATGATTTACACCCGCATTACAACCTCGCTGAAACAAGCGACTTTGGAAAAGCTACCTTGACTAGCATTAATATCCAACTAACGCTTGTTCCCAACCCATCGCCTCTTGGTACTGTCCCAATCTAGAAGCGGAGCCAGCTCAACGGCACAATGCAGCAGTGGTAGATGAACTTGGACTCATCACCAGCAGCTTTTGTCCGTCCACTGCCACGCAGTGTTAGCTAGCTGGCAACTATTCAAACCTTACTCTAGTAACCAAGCAAATAAATCTCTAATTGTAAGCTGTAGTTCACTTGCAAATGATGGTACAGAAATAACTTTATCTGGCTCATCCAACACTTCAGGTTCTTGCTTTGGGCGATAGACAAACACAGTTTGTTCATCTGGATCGATTAACCAACCCATTTGGGTTCCATGCCGTAAACAGTGAAGGATATTCTTTGTTACTTTTGTTTGGCTTTGATCAGGAGATAAGATTTCAATTGTCCAATCTGGCGCAGTAGGAAACGTGTTGGCAACCTCTCCATTCTCATCACGAGGAATTCGATTCCAAAGAAACACTGCAATATCAGGAACAGTTGAACGACCACCAAAGGTACTGCGTAGTTTAGGAAATGCACGAGCAATACGCTTGGACTTAACTACCCCATTGATAGCGGGTACGAGTTCCCCCTGAATCGTACTATGTTTCCCTTGAGGCATTGGTTTCTGAATAATTTGACCATCAATATATTCACTTGCAGGTTTCGTTTCTGGTAATTTCAAAAACTCCGCCAAGGTCAGTATTTTAGATGGTGTTTGTACCATTTGGGTTTACCCCCATTAGCCAGGTCAGAAACTAAGTCTCTGGTTTACTCGGAAATGCATTTAGGTGAACTGCTCTGCCTCACCGGGTAGACTAAGCAAGCTAGCGGCACAGGTCAGCGGCGGCTAATAACCTTGAACTCTTACCAATGACTTTTACTCCGTCCGCTGCACCGCAGTGTTGGGCTGCTGACGCTGGGCAACCTGAATCAATAGCCGCAATGCTTCATTTACTGCTGCATCATTGGGGAAAGCTTGGGCCACATCGGGATCTAGAAGCACTAAGTTTGTCCCTGCACGATATCGCTCAACATACTTACCCCTAACAGCTTCCTGCATCTGAGAAAAATCGTACTCAGAGCGTAATTCATCTTCCATTTCGTTCTCAACTTCCTTCTTCATAGAACCTCCTTTCCTGCCGAGTTGCTTTTCGGGCACTTATGATTCGTACTCTTTCGCCTCGGTCGGTATGTGCGACGACTAAAAGCTGCCCAAACCGAGATATACCAATGATAACGTAGCGGTTTTCTCCAATAGAATGATCAGGATCAGGGAAGGTTACGGACAGAGAGTCATTAAATACAGTTGTAGCCTCCTGAAAAGAAACACCATGCTTTTCAATATTTAGTTCTGCTTTGTCTGGGTTCCATTCAAATTCCATATGAAGAACTCTTCTTGATCTTTACAAGCAACCACAGGAGTAACAGAGGTATGAAAAGACCTTAACGTTTCAACTCCGCTAGTTGAATTAACTCATCTACTACTAAACGTACTCCCAAACGAATTTTTTCTAAATCAGCCCGAACAGCGTTGTAGCGTCTATTATGAGCTGATCGATCGCCAATGGCTTTTAATTCCCGTAAAACAGATTTTGTTTCGCGCCCTAGTGAAAGCCCATTTTTATCAACAGCATCAGCAATAATTCCTGACAGCATAAGATAATTGCCATCAGCATCAGCAATACGAGCTTGAGTTTTATCATGCTCGTAGCATTCAATTAGAAGTGTTTCAACTAGCCGACGAAGAAGCACAGATGCACCATCATAGAACCCATATTGGAAGCAACCATTTACCTGAAAAGCAATTTTTTCAATATAGCCTCTTGTATTCTTCCAGATTGCTTCTGGTAGATAACCATGCTCTAAATCAACATCAGCAGTTACACCCTCTAGAATGGGTATCAGCCAACCCTTAATCGTATCGCGCTCAGTTGGCTTGAGCTTAAATCCAGCTTTGCTCTTGAGTGCAAGTTTTGTTTTCGCAATCGCTTCCTCAAGCTGCGTTGGGTTGGGATTGCCAAGTCCAGCAGTATAAATAGTACGTGCGAGTGTGCTCGCTTTCATATGTACGCCTGTAGTTTCACAGTCGTAAAACCACAGAATAGCTAAAGCGCGTTGAGCATTTGAAAGCTCAAGCTGATTGAGTCGAATACAAAAATCTTCTAGCTCCATCTATATGCTAGGAGTCCTTCTTTCCGTTGGGAGCAGGTAAGTCGTGATCAACCATATTTTCACCATGATTGGTAATTTTAATATTGCCTCGTTCTGAAGTATCAACCCAACCTTTATTCTTCGCCGTATCACGAACAGTTTGAGGCATATTCTTGGGAGTTTTTCGTCCAGCGTCTTTGAAGCAGGTAAATATATACTCTGGCGTCACCTTATCCAGTTCTAAAACTCGTTTCAAGTAATAAACTGCAACAGTAACCGCTTGCTCCTGGGTGTTTGGCTTTTTCTGAGCATAAAAATCCCTAAATGAAAGCTCACCTTCTGGTCGTAAGTTCAGATCTTTCACTATTGACATGATGGGAGGCTTATACGAACTCTTTTTAGGTTTCGAGTTCGTGGCAACGCTGGGAAGAGTTGGAGCTTCATCCTCATCCTCATCCTCTTCGAGAAACTCATCCTCATTAGAAGAAGTTGCAGAGGCAGGTAAGACCTTAATAATCTTTGTTGGAGCAGACTGAAAGATTTTGTTAGCAGCTACATTGATAGCCTGCAAACCTTCCTGAATAGTCTCGTCATCACCCTCAACTTCTGCGAAAAAAACACGAATGCGCCCACGACCACCATTTTTTACCATTTTTCTTGTCAGGAGACTTTAGCTACCTAGGGCGTGTCATCAAATAAGCCAAATGACAGCTGCGGCAAGGTGAATAGCACCCAGGAAATTGACCGCCCGTTTGTCATAACGGGTGGCAATCGCTCGATACTGCTTGAGTTTGGCAAAGAAGTTTTCAATCAAGTGCCGCGCTTTGTAGAGGTCTTTGTCATACTCCCGCAGG
>DATNPL010000126.1:0-16390 GCA_036703255.1 Coleofasciculaceae cyanobacterium | reverse complement strand
GGAAACTTCTGTTTCCGGTGGTTTGGGCATTAGAGCAGGTACTGCATTGGTCACTTTGGCGCAGAACCCATCAAGCCACTGCTCGCTTCTTTCACTACAAAAGGCGATCGTCCTCCGCTACTTAAATACAACTGTAATACTTAGAACGGTAATAAGACATAGACTTTTCTCAAATCTGAATGCGCTGACTCAGCCACAGGCTGCCCATGTCCTATCGGATCTGTCCTTTTCAGACGTTATCCTAACGCGGGGCTACGGCGGGGGTAATCGTTCTGACTTCCCGGCAATCAGGAACCCAACCCTGGGTATCTTGATGGCGTGTCGTGGTGAACGCTACTGCACCTTGGCTGTTGAGGCACTCGTAGTACACAGGCTGGATGCGAACAGGGGTACTGTCTCGGTAGCCAATTTTTCGGCAGTCATCCCAGGCATCAGCCACATCTTCGCTAGTGGTAGTTAGGGCAATGTTGCCGACATTGTCGTAGCACTGGTAGTACGTGGTGCGAGACTCAACCTCTGCCTCAGAAATGTAAGGAACTTCGCGGCATCCCATCTGCCAGCCAATCGTTTCCTGGGGGTTAATCGTGACGTAGGAAATATTGCCGCTGCGATCGTAGCACTCGTATCGAATGACTTGTTCCGATGTGGGTTTTGTCTCTTCTGCTTGGGCATAGGGCAGGAAGCTTAAGCCACCTGTGAACGTTACAAGGGCGATCGCAACAGCAGATTTAAGGTTGATCATCATAGGTTTCTTGAAGGCGACTCTCATGAATTCGGGCTGGAATCTGGCTTATTGAAGAGGCGATGAACCCTGGTAGCTATTTTTTCGATATGCTTCATCATAGATTCCACAGCAGTCAAAAGCAGATCGGGGCAATCTGGCTTCTAGGTTAGACTGGGTGATGGTTTAAATCAGGCAGCCTGAATTGCCATAGCCTGAATAGACTGTCTTGCATTATCTTCCATTCGTCAGATATTCGTCCAGGCGATCGGCAATGCTTCAAGCTATCTACATGCAGGACAGCATACATGCAGGACAGCCTTGCAGGACAGCACTCCCAAGTTTGTGCAAAATGGCAGGCTTACCCACAATTGCAGTCAGACATGGGACAATCAGAGCCAGCAGATCAAAAATTGGGATTTTGTGGTGCGCTACGAAACTTCAAGAAATTGATTTTCTGAGGCGTAAAACACCTTGGAAAATTAAGTTTTTAGAGAATAGAGGAAAAGCCTTGATCTCCTGAGATTCTTTGATATTTTGATATCTCTGATATCCCGTGGTTAAGTATATGAACAGCATTATTGACAAGTCCAACTGTGGCGTTGTGCGCCCCTGCCGGGTAGTCGCTTCCAACGTTGGGCAATTTATAGCTGTGATCACAGCGGTTAGGACGGGGACATTTTTGAGGGTGCGCTCCGCGCACCCTCAAAAATGTCCTAAGCCCGATGATTATGGCTATATTTTGTACAAATTCTTATCTCATAGATCTCAAATCAACTGTTCCTCAGAGGAGCGTCAATGAGTGAACTGGATGTCCAACTTCGTCAACTCGTCAAAGAGGCTTGCCGCCATCCGCCCGGAAGCCCAGCACGGCAGCGAAATCTGACTCAGGTGATTCGGCTGTCGTCGGGCAAGCTGTGGCGCGAAAGCGTGCCCTACTATCAGGATGCTTTGCAGCAGACCTGGGTATATTTTTGCCAAAATGTCTGTGAAGCCAAAACGGGCGATCGCTACAATCCCGATCGTAGCAGCGTTTCCACCTGGCTCAACTCTTATTTAAGACGGCGGCTCCAAGACTTTTTTATTGACGGCCAAAAACAGCAGGCGAGTCGAGCTACGGGGCTAGCACGGGGTTCGCGATCGGGGGAAACGGGTGAAGTCGTAGACCCCATCGATAATCTTGCCGCCCAGCCCGATGTGCCGCCTATCTTACGAGAAGTGAAAACCTGGGCTGAAACGGATATCACCGGAGAACTGCGGCGCGTCCATATTGAAGGGCATCCTCAAATTACCTGCCAAATGCTGATTTTGCGGAGGCTACCGCCAGAAACCGGATGGAAAGAGCTTTCTGCCGAGTTGGGTCTGTCAGTTTCTACCTTGAGCAGCTTTTATCAGAGACAATGTTTGCCACGTTTGCGTAATTTTGGTCAGTCGGAGGGATATTTATAAAGCACTGGAGGACTTAAACAGCTTTTACCATGACATACACTACCTCGTCTGCACTACCCCTTCCCATTACCCGCCAAGCGATCGCGCTCGCTGACCAGTTTGCCCACCGACATCCGGCAGGGAAAGCGGCTCAAGTTCGGTTGAATACGCTAGCGGTTTGTGTCATGAATGACTATCTGCACATGATGGGCATCGCGACCGACCTGACAGCCAGCGATAGCTGGAATCCGGTCAGTCAGCTGGGTGCCGATGTGGCAGATCTGGAAGTTGCAGGTGTCGGTAAGCTAGAATGTCGCCCTTGTCTATCCACAAGCAATAGCTGCTTTGTGCCGCCGGAAGTGTGGGAAGACCGGATAGGCTATGTCGTTATTCAAATTGATGAAACGGCTCAAGAAGCCAGCCTCTTAGGGTTTGTCGAACGCGCGAGTGAGACATTGCCGATTAGTGAGCTGCAATCTCCTGAGGCTTTGCTAGATCACCTCGATCGCCTGATGCATCCTGTGGCCGCTGCTGCAATGGCCGGGTCACGGGTGGTTAACCTCAGCCAATGGCTGCAAAATAGCTTTGAAACAGGCTGGCAAACCGTCAATTCCCTGCTCAATCCTCCCAATCTTGCCTATGGCTTTCGGGGCATGGAATTAGATCGGGATGCGCTTCAGGGGGAGAGGCAAAGCAGCTTCCGTCGTGCCAAGCTCATCGATCTCAGTATCCAGATGCCCAATCCTGTTGCGCTGGTGGTGGAACTGACGCCAGAAGAGCAACGAACTGAGATTTGCCTTCAGGTGCATCCTACGGGCACGGCCTATCTTCCGGCAGATTTGCGGCTGTCGGTGTTAGATGAAGCTGGAGAACTCTTTCTAGAAGCGCAGTCTCGCGGAACGGATAATTATATTCAGCTTCAGTTTAGCGGCAACTCCGGTGAAACGTTCCAAGTTCAGGTGGCGATCGCCGATACCCATGTCACAGAGACTTTCGTGATTTAACGCTGCAACATCTTTGAGCGGTTGCAGAGAAATCGCAAAGAAATCGCAGTCTTTGCAATCTTGCCCTCTTAATGTCAGCCCGTTAACCAGCACCTGAGCAATATCCTAAAGCCGTGAGGAAGCCCTGATGGCGGGTAAGTTAGTTGTCCTAAAATTTGGCGAAGGCAGCGTTGAGACAGGCTTCTCAGTCACGCTGCAAATTAGTGAAGAACAAGACGCACAACCGGGATTGGCCTACTATCCTGTGGCAGAAGTTGCAGGCAAACTGCCCCCCGCGCCCGATCTACTGCGCTATTACCAGCTTTGGCAAACCACCTATCGGCAGATGGGCACCCTAACACGCCTCGAAGCCCCCAAAGCGCAAGTCACCAATGTTTCTGTACTAGCGGACTGCCAAAGCGCTGCCGAGGCACTGAGCGATCGCTTTAATACCTGGCTGCGCTCGGAGTCCTTTCGCCCGCTACGGGAAAAATGGCTGGAGCAGCTCTCGCCTCAGGACTCGATCCGGGTGATTTTGCAAACCGACAATCCGCTGCTGCAACGGCTGCCCTGGCAAACCTGGGAATTGGGCGATCGCTATACCTATTCAGAACTTGCCCTCAGCTTGCCCACCTATGAGCAAATTGGCAAAGTGCCTCTCGCCAAAGACAAGCTCAAAATTCTGGCGGTCTTGGGCAACAGCCAGGGCATTGATGTGCAGAGCGATCGCGCTTTGCTAGAGCAGCTTCCGGATGCCGATATTCACTTTCTGGTAGAGCCACAGCGGCAAGAGCTAACCGATCAGCTTTGGGCACAGTCTTGGGACATCCTATTTTTTGCAGGGCATAGCTCAAGTCAGGGGACAGGCATTCTGCCCGCTCAAGCCGGGGCAGAGCCAGCAGGCTCAGGCACCCGCGAAAGCCACATTTCTGCTGAGTTTCCTCCCGCCCTTCCCATCTCCCCCATGCCTGCCGAACTTGGGCAAATCTCGATCAATGCCACCGATAGCCTCACCATTCGCCAACTCCGCTACGGCCTGCGCAAAGCCGTTGAACGCGGGCTGAAGCTGGCAATTTTCAACTCTTGCGATGGCTTGGGGTTAGCGCGCAATCTGGCAGATTTACAGATTCCTCAAATGATTGTCATGCGCGAACCCGTACCCGATCGCGTGGCGCAAGAATTCCTCAAGTCATTTCTGGCAGGCTTTTCCCAGGGCGAACCGTTTTATCAGTCTGTGCGTCAGGCTCGCGAACGTCTGCAAGGGCTAGAAGATCAGTTTCCTTGTGCCACATGGCTACCGATCATTTGCCAAAATCCAGCCGAAGCGCCCCCCACTTGGCAAAAGCTCATTGGGCGAGAAAGGCTGCCTTCAGCGGCGATCGCCCTGCTTCCATCGCCCCAGACGCTGAGTGAGGCACAACCCAGAGCGCGATCGAGCCAACGCCTCAGAAGCACATTGACCCGCTCGCTTATCCTTCAGCATTTGCGCCAGTTTTCCAAAGTGGCGATGGCGAGTCTGTTGGTAACGGCAACGCTAACGGGTCTGCGCTATACCGGACTGCTGCAATCCTCAGAGCTACAGGCTTTTGATCAACTGATGCGGCTGCGCCCTGCTGAAGCTGAAGATTCGCGGCTGCTGATTGTCACGATCAGCGAGCAGGAGCGGCAGCAATATGGGGCAGAGATACCTGGAGTGGGGCGCGTGTCTTTGAGCGATCGCTACCTTAATCAACTCCTAACTCAACTCAAGCAAGCCCAGCCCAGCGTCATTGGCTTAGATTTATACCGCGATTTTCCGGCTGAGCCTGCAATGGCGCAGCAGTTTCGCCAAAGTCAGCAGCTTATTTCTGTTTGCAAAGCCCGCTACAGCGGAGGGGACAGCGTTCCAGCTCCGCCCGATGCCGCTCCTAAGCAGGTGGGCTTTAGCGACTTTGTTGCCGATGAGGATGGCAAGCTGCGCCGCCACCTCTTGGCTATGACAACCCCATACATCGATCCCAAGACTGCCTGTACGGCTGTCCATGCCTTTAACCTACAACTCGCCTCACGCTACCTCATGGCAAAGCAAATTTCGCTTGTGGGTGATGCCGAAGCCGATTTGTGGTTTGGCAAAGTTGCCCTCCGGCGGCTCAAGGCGCGGATGGGGGGCTACCAGCCTGTAGACGATCGCGGCAACCAAATTTTGCTAAACTACCGAGCTGCACCGTTTCTAGACAATCGCGTGTCGTTGACCGATGTGCTGTCAGGTAATGTCAATCCTGGCATTATTAAAGATCGAATTGTGCTCATAGGCGTAACGGCTGAAAGCAGCTCAGATGTATGGGATACGCCCCTTGACTCCCACATGCCCGGAGTGGTGGCGCAAGCCCATATGGTCAGTCAAATCATTAGTGCTGTGCTAGATGGGCGATCGCTGCTTTGGGTATGGTCGCTCTGGCAAGAAATCCTCTGGCTGCTGGGCTGGGCGCTGCTGGGGGCTGGGCTGGGTTGGGGGCTGCGATCGCCCTGGAAGCTGGGATTGGCGATCGCTGTTAGCACGCTGACGCTCTCAGGTCTTTGCGGGGTAATGCTGCTCCAGGGTGGCTGGATTCCGCTGATTCCTCCCCTAATCGCGCTGATGATGGCTGCCAGTGCCATGTCAATTCTCGATCGGTTGACGGCTAGAACCCGTCCTGATCCGGCTCAAGCTTTGCCGGAGGATGGGTAATGCATTATTTAATCCATGCCCCTAAGCCATTTAAAACAATCCGTTATCAATTTGTAATATATTTTGCTACAAATGTAGTATTAATGAAACATCGCCCCATCGAAATAGCGTCTCTTGAAAATGTAGTCTCCTTACAGCACAGCCCCATAGCATCCAGAGATTTTTAACCGCCATGAAATCACATTTCTCCATCCCGGTGCTTTTCACGCCTGCCCTTGCCCTAGCGCTCACCCTGCTAACTAGCCTTCCGACTCTGGCCCAATATGCGCCAGAAGGGCGGGCGCGCGGGGGAGCCACCTATATCAAGTTTGAGCCACCTGCCTTGGGCAATGCACCCGGCGGGCGATCGCGTGGGGGAGCCAGCCGAGGCGAATGCTTACCTGCAACGCTGCCGCTCACGGCCATTGTGCCCACCATTGACGGCTCTGTCGGTGGATTAACGACCGCTGACCATCCGACCCTGTGGTTCTATGTGCCCTATACCTTGACAAGCGATCGCCCCGCAGAATTTGTTCTGCTAGATGACCAAAATAAATATGTCTATCAGACCACCGTGGTGAACGGTACAAGAGAGGCAACAGGGATTGTCAGAGTTACGCTTCCTACAACAGTGACGCTAGAAAAAGACAAGCTTTATCAATGGGTATTCATGGTCAATTGCGAAATGGATAACCCTATCTTTACAAGGGGCAGCATTCGCAAAGTGACGCTCGATCCGGCGATCGCCAGCCCCCTCAAACAATCTACAGAGTTAGAAAAAACCCGAATCTATGCCGAAAATGGCATTTGGTTTGACGCCTTAACGACTTTGGCAGAGCTGAAAATCGCCAGACCCGAAGATGCGGCGATCGCGGCGGAATGGCAAAGCTTACTAGAATCGGTTGATCTAGCAGATGTCGTCGATCAAACTTTTGTCCCCTGAGCAGCAGAATCCTTCTCTGACAAGCTTCTAGGGTAGACAGGAAACTCTCACCCACTCACCCGCCAACTATTTAGCTTGCAGCATCGCGTTTGAGAAATATGGAGAAGCGTTTGTTCTCTACGAGATCTGGGTATGTTTTTTGAAGAGCTAGCGAAAGAGCCTGACACACATGGCAGCTTAATCGATGGAAATTCTAGAGCAGACCCCTCAGCGGCTATCCCTGCGCGATCGCGCCATTTCGCTGTGGGCAGTAGCGGCAGGTCTGATCTTAGGAGGGCTTATAGTCATCGGTCAGGGTCAGATGATTACCTTCAACTGTCGCCGCAACCTGTCGGAGCAAAGCCAGTGCTACCTCAGCAAATTTGGCACGTTGGGCATTGGGTCTAGCCAGCAGTCGATCAACAGCCTCCGAGGCGCTATGGTTGACAGCCACCGTAGCAGCAAAGGCCGATGGACTTATTGGGTAGTGCTGGCTACAGATGACGGCAACCTTCGCCTCACCCATAGCTCTAGCTCTAATCAATATGAGCAGGAAGCGATCGCGGATCAAATTAATGCCTTTGTGATTAACCCCAAGGCGCGATCGCTGCAAATTCAGCAAGACGATCGGGCTTGGATGCTGTTGTTTGGCGGTCTGCTACTGGGGTTAGGAGCCGTCTTTGTCATGGTTGTTTGCCGAGTTACCTACTGCGATTTAGACCGAACAACCGGAAAGCTGCGCATTGCGCGATGGGGCTTTAGGGGTACGAATGTGCATGAATATCCCCTGCATCAGGTTGCCTCTGCCAATTTAGATACCCGCATTGAGAAATATAAAGGTCAGTTGCGTACCACCTATCGCATTACCTTTCGTCTGCTGTCCGGCAAACAAATCCCCTTAAATCAGTTTTATGCGCAAAATCGGCTGCGGGCAAAAGCTGCCTATGCCCTTTCTTCTTTCTTGGCGACCCGCCCTGCCGTCCTAGAGGAGGTGATCGAACCACAGCTTGACGAAGCCGAAAACCTGTATCGCCTGGGTATGGAGCAGTATCGGCAACAGCAAATGCAGGAAGCTGGAACAAACCTAAAACAGGCCAGAGATTTGTTCCAGCAGCAGCACAGTACCCAACGGGTGATGGAGATTCAGACATTGCTGTGGCAGCTCGGTTTAGAGTAAAAACAGGGTGCAGGCTTTTGATATGCAAAAACCTTCGAGAGAAAGGGACTAATCTTCTGAAGTTGGGTTCATCTGTTTTGCGATCGGGGCTTCAACTAAGGTTTGGTAGTCAGCAAATTTGTCGCCCCGGTCGAAGGCTTCAGTAGACTCAGACAGCACTTCTACAATCAGGCAGGGAAACCGCTTATAGGTTGATGTTTCTTGATCTTGCCGATTGCAGGTCACCATAATGTCGGGGTAATAAAAGCGATCGCCCAACTCAATTCGGAGTTTCATATCGGCAATGTAAACGCGACAGCCCGTGCCGCGCACATGACTCCGAAGTAAGACGAAAAGATTTCCGGTGAGGGTGACATGCTGATCGGATGCCCCAGCCATCGCATGAACTTGCCCATCACGATATTCATGCTTGACGGGACTATTTTCCTCTAAACAAAGGTATTCTTCAGAGGTGAGAGGGAAGGGCTGGGAAGAAGCGACCATAAATTATCTTGCGGCCTTCTGGGATAAACCTAATTCTAAGGAAGTTTTCCGCTACAGCAGGCGATCGTCAGTAGCTCCCTTTCACCAACAGCAAAGCCCAGCATGAGTTTGAGTGTTGCGCTAGATCGAACGTGAACCTCAGCCTCAAAATTATTTTCCCGATCGCTGCGTAAAACTGGCGAATATCTGTGAAGAATCATTAGATTTGTGCGTCAGCATACCCTGCAATAACATGGGATAGGATACCTTTCCACGCTGCCGTGTTTAACATTCACCCCATTCGCTAAATTATGAAACTTAAGAGATCTGCTCAATTTATCCGCCTGTCTTGCAGCACTTTGTTGGTCGCGACCTTGGCCGTTCCTCTGCTACCCGCTCTACCCACGCTGGCGGGACAGCCTGTGACGATCGCTCAAACCCAGCCTCAAGAACGGATGCGGATTGCAGTTCTAGACTTCGACTTTGCCAGCACAGGCATTACCACTTCTGGATGGGGATATTGGGGCGACGTTGGCCCTGCTCAAGGGGTGAGCGACCTATTGACCAACAAACTGGTGGAAGGCGGCTCCTACAGCGTCATTGAGCGCAGCAAGGTAGAAGCGGTTCTCGCAGAACAAAATCTGGCTGCTGATGGCCGGATTGAGCCAGCAACGGCTGCCCAGATCGGACGAATTTTGGGCGTTGATGCTGTAGTGGTGGGTTCAATCACGCGCTTTAACCTGCAAGAGGGCGGCACAGGCGGCAGCATCTTGGGCATTGGCGGCAATAGTCGGCGGCAGATTGCCGAAGTTCAGCTTACAGCCAGAATCGTCAACACCACAACGGCAGAAATTTTGGCTACGGCACAGGGCACCGGAGAAGCCAAAGAAGGCGGTGGCGGCTTTTCGGTAGGTGGGCTAATCACGTTTGGCGATGGGGACAACAAAACAGATGGGCTGCTCAGCGAAGCGGCAGATGAGGCGGTAAACCAAATTGCCATCTCCTTTGCTGCCGAATCGTCACGGCTATCTGCCTTGCCCCCCTCCTTGCCCAATGTGGAAGCGATCGTAGCCGATGTAGCAGGCAATCAGGTGATTATCAACAAAGGCACGCGGGATGGCTTCCGCCCGGGTATGACGCTCTCGATCGAGCGGGTCGTGCGCGAGGTCAAAGATCCGGCAACGGGAGCCGTTTTGCGCACGGTGACTTCTCCGGTAGGCAGCATTGAGCTAACTGACGTAGATGCTGGCTCAGGCATCGGTCGCGTCGTCAACGGCACAGGCTTCCGAGTGGGCGATCGCGCAGTCGCGGCACAGTAGGCAACAGGGATGAATTAAGTTGAGATCACTTAAAAAGGAGGCTACGCCTCCTTTTTTTTAGAAATGATGTTTTGGGTGGCGCGCGCCACCCAAAACGTCCCCACCCTAACCTTGCTGTCTACAGCTATAGAATAGAGATTCCAAAGAATCAGGTGAGGACATGCTGCCGCGAGAAGAGTTGCTAAAGGGAATTGAAGAACGCGAAACTGCGGTGCGGGTGATTGACCAAGCCGAGCAAGCCATTAAAACCTGGGAGGTCGTCTGCACGGATTTTGTGTCGCCACCCGAATTGGCCGATATCCAACGGATATTTCAACGATTGGCAGATGTGGTGACGATGCCTTGGGGCGGCTACCCTCAAGCAGAGCGGCAGCGTGTGGCGATCGCCCGTTCAGAATTACCCATCGAAACGGCACAGGTGGCGATCGCCGCAATTGAGATTTCGGGTAACTTTTTGTTTGATCAGGCCACCCATCGAGATTTTTTGGGAGCGCTGCTGGGCACCGGAATTATCCGCGAAAAGGTAGGGGATATTCTGGTTCTGGGAGAGCGGGGGGCACAGGCGATCGTTGTCCCAGAAATGGTGGAATTTCTAGAGATGAGCTTAAATCAGGTGCGATCGGTTCCTGTAAAAACTCGTCGGATTGAGCTGAGTGAATTAAAGCTACGCGAACCGAAGAAGAAGGAAATGACGACCGTAGAAGCGTCAATGCGGCTAGATGCGGTGGCCTCAGCGGGGTTTAGCATGTCGCGGAGCAAGATGGCAGACCTGATTGGCACAGGAGATGTGCGGGTCAACTGGAAAGATGTGACTCAAACCAGCCATCAGCTTAAGTCAGGAGATTTGGTCGCCATTCGCGGCAAGGGGCGCTTAGAAATTGGTGAAGTCATGATCACCAAAAAAGATCGCTATCGGATACAGCTCACTCGATTTGTTTAGAATCGAGAATTTACTTAGCACTTCTCAAAACCCTAGCGACCTGAGTTCTATGGGAAAGGTTGCCAAGCCCCAAGCATTGAGGACTAGCATGGACGAGCTGACGGGAGTGTGACAACAATGCCAAGATCGCTGAAGGTGAATCAGGATTTTATCGGAGCGGTCAAACTGGCGCTTAAAAGAAGCGGCTGGATTAGCCAGCGGGCGCTTTCAGAGGATCTGGGGTTGGCTTTATCGACCGTCAGCAATTTCCTCAATGGCAAACCCATCGATCGCGCCATTTTGAAGAACTTTGCTCTAAGCTGTCCCTCAATTGGAAAGACATCGCAGTCTCAGTCGCAGAAGTCTCAGTCGCAGAAGCAGCGCCCGACGCAGCAGAGGCTGACTCCCATCCTCCCAATCTTAGTCAGGATCAAGATTGGGGCGAAGCGCCAGATAGCTCTGTTTTTTATGGACGCACCGATGAGCTAGCGCGACTAGAGCAGTGGCTTACGCAAGATCAGTGTCACCTTGTCTTAGTGCTGGGAATGGGTGGCACAGGCAAAACGGCTTTGTCTGTCAAATTATTGGAGCAGATTAGCGATCGCTTTGAGGCTTTTATGTGGCGCAGTTTACGAAATGCCCCGCCGCTTCAGAGACTGCTGAGTGACCTCATTTTGTTTCTCTCTGGACAACAGGCAATATTGCCTGACTTTCTAGAGTCTCAGCTCTCAATGTTGATGGAGTTGCTGCGCCAGCGCCGCTGCTTGCTAGTGCTAGACAATGCAGAATCGATTTTACAGGGCAGTGAGCGCGTTGGACAGTATCGAGAAGGCTATGAAGCCTATCGAGAACTATTTGCCAGAGTTGCCAATGGGCGACATCAGAGCAGCTTGGTTCTGACGAGCCGAGAACGACCGATAGGATTGACAGCCCAGCTTGGAGATCAAACCGCTGTGCGATCGCTCTCCCTCACCGGGCTGCCACTTTCTGAAAGTCAGCAGATCTTGACGGCCAAGGGCTTAATTGATGCAGACTCAGCCTTCCAGCAGCTCGTTCAAGCCTATAGCGGCAATCCCCTTGCGCTAAAGATCGCCGCCGCTACCATTCACTCCACCTTCAGCGGCAACATCAGCCAGTTTTTGCAGCAGCAGATTGTTGCCTATGGCGATATTTGGGACTTGCTCGACCAGCAGTTCGATCGCCTCTCTCGACTGGAACAGCAGGTGATGTACTGGTTGGCGATCGAGCGAGAATGGATCGCCTTTGCCGACCTACACGAGAATTTTATTCCGCCAATCCCCCAACGGCAGTTGGTAGAAGCGCTGGAATCTTTGCAGGGGCGATCGCTAATTGAAACCAGCGCTATGGGATTTACGCAGCAGCCTGTGGTGATGGAATATGTGACGCAGATGTTAATTGAACACTGCTATCGAGAGATCACGACTCAGACTCTTGATCTATGCAGAAGTCAAGCCCTGCTCAAAACACAAACTCAGGATCACATTCGAGAAACTCAGGTTCGTCTAATCCTCCAGCCCTTAGGACAAAAATTGCTCGGAGCAGGGCATGGAAAAGCGACGGTAGAATTTCTACTCGAACAGCTCTTGGATACGCTACGGGGAAAGCCGCTTGCTTATACAGGCTACGCCGCAGGCAATGTGATTAATTTGCTGAGTGTTTTGCCGTCAGAGTTAAGCGATCGCGATTTCTCTGATCTCGCCATTGCTCAAGCTTATTTAGCTGAGGCGACGTTACACCGCACTAACTTTACGGGTTCTACACTCTATCAATCTATGTTTGTCGAAACGCTGGGAGGCATTGTTTCAGTCGCGTTTAGCCCTGATGGGCAAATGCTTGCAGCCAGTGATAACCGTGGCGAAATCCATATTTTGAATATTTGCAGTGGTCAGAAGCTCATGACCTTAAGCGGGCATCATAGCTGGGTGTTTTCGTTGGTTTTTAGTCCTAATAGCATTACGTTGGCGAGTGCCAGCGATGACTTTGTAGTGAAGCTGTGGGAGATCACGACTGGAGACTGTTTGCAAACGCTACGAGGTCCCTCAAATTTGCTCAACATAGTCACATTTAACCCAGATGAACGCAGAATAATTAGTGACGACAAAAATGCGGCGATTCAGCTATGGAATGCAGATTCTCCCGAAAGCCAGATTGCAATGCTGCAAGGATTTGCCTATCTCGCTAGAGCCACTGCGTTTAGCCCCGATCGTCAAACCATTGCAGTCAGTGCATCTGATCAAACCATTAAACTGTGGAATCTTCAAACTGGGAATTGTGAAATCACCTTGAAACCGCATAGCTTGGTGATCATGCTGACTTTTAGTGGCGACGGACAGCACCTCGCCAGCACAAGTCTCAACCCAGCCATTCAGATTTGGGATTTGGCGACTCACCAATGCGTGCAAACCTTGGAAGGGCACACTCAAAACGTCAGCCAGATGGACTTTAGCCCCGACAACCGCTATCTGGTCAGCAGCAGTTTTGATCAGACCGTGAGAATTTGGGAAGTCACCACAGGGCGATGTCTGAAAACGCTCTATGGTCACGGCAAAAAGCTTATGGCAGTTGCATTTAGCCCAGATGGGACTCGGATTGCTAGCAGTGGAGATGACCATGCCGTCAAGCTGTGGAATCTGCATACCGGACAATGTACTAAAACATTTCAGGGATACACAAATGTCATCCCTGCGATCGCCCTCAGCCCCAACCAATCCACGCTGGTGAGTGGACATGAAGACAAAACCGTCAGACTTTGGGATTTACAGAGTGATCAGCTAATTCAAACAATATCGGCTCACAGTGATATTGTCTGGGGAGTCGCTTTTGCACCCTCTGGTGAATGTTTTGCCAGCGTCAGCGCCGATCGCACTGTCAAGCTCTGGAATGTGAGGAAGGGCATTTGTTGGATAGGCTCAGACCACATCAACTGGGTGTGGACAGTCGCTTTTCATCCCGCAGGGCATATGCTCGCCACAGGTAGCTATGACAGAACGATTCGATTATGGGATGTGCAAACCGGGCAATGCCTGAACACATGGACTGGGCACACTGACCCTGTCTTGTCTGTTTGCTTCAGCTTGGATGGACACTCTTTAGTCAGCAGCAGCTTTGATCAAACTATTCGAGTGTGGAATGTAGAAACAGGCACCTGTGTAAAGATTTTGCGGGGACACCGCGATCGTATCTGGCAAGCAGCATTTAGTACCGATGGGCAGACACTTGCGAGCTGTAGCCACGACGAAACAGTCAAACTCTGGGATATCCATACAGGGAAATGTTTTAAGACGTTGACCGGACATCAGGGAGCGGTCGCAACCGTTTACTTTAGACCCAACTCACAGACATTCGTTAGTGGCGGCTTCGATCGAACTATTAAGATTTGGGATGCTTACACAGGTGAGATTCTCCAAACGCTTCAAGGGCACAGAGGTGGTGTTCTTTCTGCCCTGTGGCGTTCGGTTGTTACCGATGACACAACTCATTCTACTCCTCAAATCATCAGCAGCAGTTTGGACGGCACAATCAAGATCTGGAATCTTGAAACCGGAACCTGTCTAAAAACCCTGAGAGCGCCTCGCCCTTATGAAGGCATGGATATCACTCGACTCTCAGGGCTGACGGCAGCTCAGCAAAATACGTTGAGAGAGTTAGGGGCGATCGGAGAAGGCTTTACCGATTTTCCTTAAGCCAAAGGCAAGCTCTATGGCGTTTTGCAGGGGTTGGGATACGCTGAAGGGTAAAGGCACGGATGAGGGACAACGAGATGAGTACAGTCCTGGATTTATCGCCCATCACGCAACTGACCCGTGAGCAGTTTTATCAACTGTGCAGGGCGAACCGCGACATTTCACTAGAACGATCGCCCAAAGGAGAGTTAATTATTGTGTCCCCGGTGGGTGGAGAAAGTGGCAACCAAGAAGCCAAATTGATCGTAAAGGTGGGCGTGTGGAATGAGCAGACGGGGCTGGGGATGGTGTTTAGCTCGTCTACCATTTTTAGCTTGCCCGGTCAGGGCGATCGATCGCCCGATGTGGCTTGGGTGCAGCGCGCTCGTTGGGAAACCCTCACGCCAGAGCAGCGAGAAAAGTTTCCGCCAATTTGTCCCGATTTTGTGATCGAACTCCGGTCAAGAAGCGACCGTCTCAAACCGCTTCAGGAGAAGATGCAGGAATATCTGGATAGCGGTCTGCGGTTGGGGTGGTTAATTAATCCACAGGATCAGCAGGTGGAAATTTATCGACTGGGACAGCCTGTAGAGGCGGTATCAATGCCAACGGTGTTGTCAGGTGAAGAGGTTTTACCCGGTTTTAGATTGGAAGTGGCGGGATAAGGAAACGTCATGGGAATGCACGTCATCGCCGCCAGCGGACGGTGTATCCCTTCTTTCCACTCGCATACTTCGTGGCTCGATTCCGCTCAACAGCGCCCTTCAGATGCTTTTTCTCTGGACGCAGCAAGCTACGGGGAATTGACCGGGGTGTCCTTTGTTGTGGTAAGCATCAGACTATCCCGTTGATTATTGAACAGCAGGGGACTTACTGTGGAGATTATCACCAAAAGATTTCTTCTGCGTGATTTTATTCAGGAGGATGAGCCTGCATTCCTTGCTTATCACGCTGACCCTCGTTATGCCGAATTCTGTTCGTCAGAAGAAGTGACACCTGACTTTACGCATGACCTGCTGCAACGGTTTATGCAGTGGGCAGCCGAAGTTCCTCGACGCAATTACCAGTTGGCGATCGTCGATCGCCGCAGTCTAGAGCTAATTGGCTGTGGGGGATTGCGGCAGGAGGGCGATCGCGCCGGATGTGCAGAACTGGGAATTGAGCTAGCACCTCAGTACTGGGGGCGTTATGCCTATGCGATCGAAGTTGGGAAAGCTCTGATTGATTTTGGGTTCCGCGATTTGGGGCTGAAGGAAGTTCTCGGTCTTTCTGTAAGTGCTAATCTAAGAGTATCCCGGCTAGCAGAACGTTACGGCTTCTACGCTGCTGGTATACGACCCGGTTCTGACTGGATGCGTATGCAAGGATGGAGCCAAATTGAATGGCAGCTGACAAGAGAATCATGGGAGCGTTTGTCTCCTTTGTCGAGATTTTGCTAACTGGGCTTTTTGGAAGAGAGATCAAAGCACTCTAAGGAGTTTTGCGATGTCAATCCACTCTAGTTCGCCTCAAACTGAGTCTATTTCTCAAGCCCACAAAGTAGCGGATGTTCAAGAAGTAGACTGCTGCATTGTTGGAGGGGAGCCAGCAGGTGCAGACCCGTCATCTGGCAGTGGTGCAACGGCGGACTCGCTTTATCCAGTTTGTTCAATCATTGGTGCAACAAAACATCATCAAAACCTGCCCTTAATAATCAGTCACCTCAATTTCCTGCATTCCTGAAACTCTCTATCCTCCAAGACATTCCACCCCGCATTATTGGGTTTGGGCTATTTCCGCCTCATGTGCAGGTCTGAAGAGAGGCGATTGCCAAAGTTGGTTAGCAATGGATACTACAATCCGAACGGAAGTTCCCTCTGATATTACGGTCATCGAAGCATTGACAGCAGCGGCATTTCTCAATGCACCTCACACCAGCCACACTGAGCATTTGATTGTGAATGCCTTACGGGCACCTCGAATAATAGAATAAATCAGAGTTTTGAGACTCATTTGAGACAAGTGCTCTGTTCGCGCAGATAAATCAACGGCAGTTGGAATAACACCATGAATCCTGTCACTCTCAAAATTGCAGTTATCGGGTTTAATCA
>DATNPL010000122.1:0-14511 GCA_036703255.1 Coleofasciculaceae cyanobacterium | reverse complement strand
ATCCAATCGCTGACGGATATACTGTTGCTGATGACGGTAGTATAGTTTCTGCCATTCATCGGGGTTGAAAGGCTTTGCTTGTAACGCTTGTGTTTGGTTCATTTCTCTCTCTCATGCTTTACCCGATCTTATACTGGGAAGGGAGTAAAGTCGATCGTGGTGGCTCGTCCTGGTTCAACCTGAATATCGATTTCACTCTGGGCAGCCCTATCTCGACTGATGACCCGATAGGCTGAGGTTGCCATTGCTGGCAGGGTCATCGGACTCATTAAAGTAACACTAAGGACGATGCTGGCGAACGCTCGTCTCATGATGAAAAACCTCCATTGTTCTACCGAATTAGCGATTGATGCGGAAAAAGCTGTTAATGACTACAGAAACTTCGGTATCTGCGGGAACGACAACAATCGTATTGCGCCGGATCAGGTCTTGAGTGGCTTGCTCAGACCGTTGGTTGATGCGTTCCGCTGTTGTGTTGAAAAACCCGTCAATCAGGGCAGGTAACAAACTGGATCTGCGCGATCGCCGAATGGTGTTACTGGAAAAGCTGTTTGAACTGATGGAATTGCTGAATTCCTCAGTCGGCTCGTTGAGCAATGCTCCTGCTCTACCCAAAGCACTTAACCCACCCACTAGTAAGTCTTGTCCGGCGATTTCACCTCCGAGATCGTGCAGCCTCTGGGCAACCAATGGTTCTCCCTGTCTACCCTGAATCAGGATGGCACCAAGAGGAATGGTCTCCTGCCTGAAGTCCCCATCTCGGCTCCGGTAGAGAACGGCAATCGCACTGGCAGAGACCAACTGGTTGTCTGGACTCACAGCTGTTGCTTGCACCATTAGTTGGGTGCCTTGCGGCAGGGCAACAGCTACGTTAGCCTCAGTCAGATCAACCTTGAGCCGACTATTTTGGGTGTTGCTATCTTTCTGCAGCTGGTATTCCAGACAAAGGATACTTATGCGTCATCAGTGTAGGTACAGCAAATTCTATGAAACTTTCCCCTTAGCAAACAGACTAAGAATCTTTTTACTTGGATGGTCAGCTAGAGAAACAAGTTTATTGACAAGTGCTACAGGGACTAATGCATCGTCATACATATGGCATTTCAAACGACTGACATGAAAAAGACAATTACAAGCATTAAGTAGATCAGACAGTTGTGGATCTAAATGTGCTTCTGCTGTCGGCAATGTCAAGACATAGACATTTTCATCCGGAGCCTTAAATATTAGTTTTCTGCTGTAGTAGCTACTTCGACCATAGGGATCAGTTGTATTTTCATCTCCTGGCATGATGTAGCGATAGATATATTTATTGTTGAGAATCAGAGCATGACCTGCTGGAATTTGTTCACGAATCTGTGCTGCATGATCTACAAAGGCTCCGGTCTTTTCTACTCCAACTAGATGCAGTATGCCTTGACGATCACTGCCGTCTGCTGATGGCTGACTCATCATGAATTGAACAAGCTTTTGCATCGGTTGATGCATATTAGCTGTCACATCAAAGAATGCGAGAGGTCCGTCTTTGATGAAAATGACCTTATCTAAGTTCAAGTTAGACGATCTGTTTTCCCAAATGATTTTGATAAATTGAACCAACAAAAGATGTTCTAATACCGACATTACATGGCTAACAATTCCACCTGCACCCAGCTCGTCATCAATTTTTTCATGTAATCGAAAGATATCTGTAAGAAATAGCTCTTTCTGGCAAGTTGAGTTTGAACATGGGAAAGCGTCACTAAAATTCGGTTTGATGATAATGTCCTTCGCACTGCAATAAGGACAGCGAGACAAATTGTAATCTCCTGGTGCTTTATCGGAATTATATTCCTCAAAAATCAACCATCGCAAGGCTTTGATTAAAGGAGGATCACCATCTTGACTTTTGGAGAAGAATTCATAAACCGCTTGTCGAACTGAGTGGGTTAAAGTCTTGCCGTCTAAAGAAACATTCCGAGTAGGCAAAGTAAAAGGATTTGCTCGTTGAATATTTCGTAATTTCTTCATATCTTCGGGCAGAATAAACGGTAGCTGCTTAAGATCGTCAAGATCGCTTACTTTAAGCAGCAATGCCCCGAAGTTATAGAAGGTAACAGCACTAGATGGAACTTCTTTGCGAATCTCCGCTTCTGTGTAGCCACCATCAACAGTGATAATAAATTGGGTAGGTGATTTCTCAGGGAATTCTATAGGTACCACTTGTTGGGCAATTACAGAGGGGTCAGCAGGTTTTGGCAACGTACACCGTTCTAAGAACGATTTAACGTCAGGTTGCCTAATAATGTGTGCTTGATTAATTTTACTAGCTGACTCTATTGAGCGACGACCATGCTTGCTAATGTAAGCCATAAGCTTAAACCTTGAGATTGACTATACTTAAACATTCAGCTTCATCTGAGTTAGCGTAGTGTCATCTGGAAAGCGGCTAATTTGAACAGGAACAATATAAGGGTTTGAGTAGGTTTTTACTCTAATAAATCCCTTATCGTTAACTGCACTGAATCGAGCAAGCCCGCCAACAAAATCTTCATATCCATAAAATTTTGCAACTTCGCGTAGCTCATCTTGGTTATTAAGATGTGCAACAAACCAGTTTTGTGTATTCTTTAAAATATTAGAAGAAATAGAACTAACTTCTTGAGTTGCATATATCAGTCCAAGATTTAGCTTTGCTCCCTCCTTCGCAAGTCGGTTATAGATTTGCGAAAGATCTTTATCTTCTTTGCGCGGAAAAAGATTATGAGCTTCTTCAAAATAGATTTGAATAAAGTTATTAGGCTCACTTTTGATAAATTTCCCCATTGCGTTAGAGAAAATATGTTGGCAAATTTTTTCTGAGTAAAGCCTTTGAATATTTGGGTCTCCTTGCGATAGATCAACAATGACTATCTTGCCTGAACGTAGTAGGTTAATAATTTCTTGTGAGTACGATTGTCCAATTGAGTTGGTATGCTTACTTTGTGAACGCAACAATCGCTTATAACCGCCGCAGTTTGGTTTATCTCCTGGCTTCTGTTTTCTTGTCAGCATTGCAAGTATTGACATTAAATCTATATCAGCCCAAGGCTCCTTGTTTTTCTTTAGATAATCTACAAAAAATTGGTTGTTCTCACCCATCAAGTCATAAACTCTTTCCCACCACAAACAAGCTTCATCCAATGAAATACCTTTGCTAGGGGAAATCCCTATCAACTCATCCAGTTCCTTTGTCCCAGAGAATTTTATAGCTTTATCCTGATTGTCTATAGGATAATTTGCTCTATGTAAACAGCACTTATAGGCAGCTATACGTCTTTCATGTCGAGTCTTAAATGCGTAGTCATCTTTCAAATCTTCGGGAATTTCCCAGCTCACATCTCGAAAATTCTTAACAAAATCAGCTTTGTCATCTTGCAAATCAAACCTAATAATGTCAAATCCTGCTTCTATATCTCTATAGAAGTTTGTTTTCATCATCTTAAAGTCAGGCTGGTTAGGTTTGGCAATCGTGCTAAACCTTGTGACAGAATCTTTTCCATATATCTCTGATATTGCAGTACCTTCATCTTGCAGATTCGGATTTGCATACTCACCATTAATATCAAAGATTAGTTGACCTACTCCCTGTTTAGGTACATTGTTATCAGTAAATGTGTTAGCAGGATTTTGATCGGTTTTAGGATTATAGTTTTTGGAAACGCTCTTATTGATTTCGACTGTTGCCTGAACAATCTTCTTAACCGTATTTGATTTGCCTGTACGAGTCATTCCAAACAAAGCTGTACGCTTACCAAGAAAATCCTCAGGAGACACATAAAACGGTACTTCCTCAGGCTCTTGTTCTTGGAAACGTCGGCTAGATGCATATCGAACTTTACCAATCCTTACGTCTGTTTTACTTCCAGGGTTAGTCTTGCCATCGCGAAAGTTTACAATTTTTTCAAGCACTTTCCCAGTAGGCTTGTAGCAGCTATAATTATGAGCACTAAAAAAGTTTTCTACATCTGCGCCAAAACAGATATTGCCCTCTTTATCTTTGTAGAAAGTTCCAAGGGCACGGCATTCTAAACCAGAAAAACTAAACTCATATCGTGTTTCATCATCTAGGTCAGAGTTGTTGCCCTTCAACTTTAAATTATCTTTATAATATTCGACCATTGCTTGAATCACTGTGTTGTCCGTCGGCAGCTTGGTTGGACCAAGGGCTCTGATTAGTACAGCTTCTTGAACATCTTCATCAGTATCGTTGTCATAAAAGCACAACAGAAAACATCCTAAAGGAATGCCGCCTGCTCGATTCTTCCAGCCATCGCAACACAGAAGTCTGACGTACTCATAATCGAAGTAGAATGGGCGACCAACAACACGATCGCTGAGAAATTCCACTCCCTGTTGGTCAAGGTCTTTGGGAACAGTAATCGGCAAAAAGCCAGCAACTGTTTGGGTCGTGGGTGTAAGTCGTCGTTCGCTACTGATCACGTTGTTGTCTTGCAACAGACGTTTATTGGTAATGGGCAACGTTTGTAGCCACAGTTCCCAGGCAATGTGGGGTTCTCGAATCACTTTGGCAGAATCGAAATTGTTTGCCAGCGTCTGGCAGGCGAGGTCTAGTTGTCGCTGACTGTCTCGATAAACCAGAATGCTGCTGCACAGTGCACCGCCTGGACTCCCTCATACAGTTGCCGTTGAGCATCAAATGATTCTTCTTGCTTTACTTCAGGCCCAATGTCGCGCCCCTGACCCTTTGT
Source organism: Coleofasciculaceae cyanobacterium (assembly GCA_036703255.1). Classification (GTDB taxonomy): domain Bacteria; phylum Cyanobacteriota; class Cyanobacteriia; order Elainellales; family Elainellaceae; genus Drouetiella. The sequence goes on along the minus strand of DATNPL010000122.1, from coordinate 9,781 downwards.
GAAGGCACGAGTACTGGCAGAACGGGATTGCTTTGCCTGACGTGTCAGGTTATCCTGAATCAAGTAGTCATTGGCACGGCTAATTTCGACCCAGGCTTCGGTATCATGTACAAACCCAGCAGACAACGCTTTCCAGATCCAACGCAACTGTTCACGGGTGTTTAACATCCGGCAGGTGCTTCTTCCATCACCAGTACGGCACACCGCTGTTTCTGGTTCTGACCAGGGAGCCGAATGGTGTCATCCCGTTGCTGATGCATCGGACAGGCAGATTGTCCCTGCATCCCTTCAATCAAAACGGTAACGCTGTGTTTGTGGGTAGTCGTGGTTTCATATAGCTTGAAACCATCTTCTGTCTCTTCCAAGCTGAGGACTTGGGGAACTGCTGGAGCCACTCCATCGTTAAAACGGCCCCATAGCCACTGCCATAGTTCGTCTTTGTTGCAGGGGGTGAGCTTTAGTCCAATTTTGGTATTGAGCAGCATCTCCCAACTCGTAAAACCTTCCTGAAATGCCCTCAGCAACAACTTTTTATAGAACTGTTCCTGGTAAATGCGGGTATTGCCTGTAATCGTGCCCAGCGCTATCTGGGAAAGGTCGCGCCACCCGTGTTGTACCCCATGCCACCAATCTTGGTGAGCCGATTCACCTGTGTCATCCCCGGTTCAGGTGCAAAAAACATACTGCTGCCAGACCTGGCGCTTGCCCGACGCAGTCAACTCCTGTAACCGCTTTTGCTCATTCCGTAGTAAGACAGAAATCGGGGTGAAGCCACAGATATCTGCCAGTGCCTCCAGGTCTTGTTGCCGGAGTGTATCGTTGCTGTAGCACCCCGTACAGAATGTCATCCGTTCTCCAGCGGGCAGATACTTCAAGCCTTCTTCTAAAGCATCTGCTACAGCAACAATCTCGGTTTTCGTCAGCAGATCGTGTAGCCCTTCCAGTTGAAACGCAAACACAAACTGGTATTGGTGCTTGCCAACTTCGAGCAGGAATGCACTCACCTCCCGTCCATCTTTTTTGATTTCTGCGATGCAGCAAAGATTCATATCATTTTGAAAGGGCATAAACCGCTGTTTACCTCCCTACGGGGTTGGAACAAGGCGTGGTTTGAGTTTGATGCGGACAACACCGTCGCCGTACTTCTGGCGCATGAATCGGGGACGCTGTGAGGGTAAAAGGGGGATGTAGGCTTGGTTGCCGTTACACCAGTCTTTGCCGGGTGGACTGCGCCACTGGTTGAGGAAGCGGTACGGTCGGTTGCCCGTCAGCAGCCACCAACTGACAACCAGCCAGAATGAACTACCGAAAAACCACCCTAAACCCAGACTGAAGAAACCATTGGTGAGGATGTAAGACACCAGCACCAAGCCAATCCATGGCACTAACTGATTGGCTGGAATCGGACCAATTGAGGCTTCTTTGCCGAGAATTTTGTTGTACTTGATGAAGTGGTCGGGATTACGTGACATTCACCTATCCTCCTTACCCACCCGCTGCGCCAGTGCCGTTGCCGACAAAGAGAAACGTGACAACATCGATCGCAATCACGATGGCAAATGCCAGTCCTACCTGCGTCACGATCGGTCGCCAATCGTTGCCTTGCTGCGCCTGGTTGTAGGCAAACAGCGCTGCCGCTGCCACCAGTAACAGAAAGACACCTCGAATCAGGTTGAAGATGAGTTTGATTACCTCTGGACTTACAGTCTCACCACTACCGCCGGACTGTGCCTGAGAAGCCAATTCAGTAAAAAACTGTTCTAAACCACTCAGAAAGATGGCGATAGCTCATAACGGTTGCCGCAGTTATTTCTATAGCGACTTAAGTTACGAACCGACCAAAGTAAGTTTCATACTCCTATGGTTAGAGATCGACTGAACCGGCTTCTCAACGCACTTCAATGTCGCAGGTGTAAGTTGACAGAGATGGGCGATCGCGCCTGTTCGTGTGTAAGGTAATACGATTCCAAGCGATGTAACGACTTGTGCCTTGACCAATGCCTCTAGCACTCCTAAATTTTCAGCACACGCTTTGATTAGACATTCATTTTCTAATAGTTCGTAGCCAGGAACATCTACTGTGCAGGTAACCGCAGGTTGTTTATCCACAGCCTTGATCAGGTAAAGGGCAATGTTGCCATTGGGATAATGATTAATAGCAGGAAGGCAAGTCTGTCCTCGAAAGTGAATCTGAATCATATCGAAATCAGCACGTTACTACACTCCTGGTTGTATTGAACGAATTTCATCAATTTCATAAGTCGCAAGATAGACTTTGCCCCCACAAAGTACGCACATATCCCTCAGCTACCGCCGCACGGCACAGAAGTTGATTTTGAGGGGATGTGTATGTCTCAGTCGCTTGTGCCAACTATGCCGCTGGAAACCGAGTTTCAGCCCACTGAACAGCAGGTCAAGGCTCTGGATCAGCTCTCCTGGTTCATGAATCGAACTGCGATTTATCTCTTCCTACTGGCTGGCTATGCTGGCGTTGGGAAATCTCGTTGTATTTTCCAGCTTGTGAAGGAACTACTGTTGCAAGGCAAGCGCATCGTGATGACGGCTCCTACCCACAAAGCCGTGAATGTGTTGCGCCGAATGGCAAGTGAGCAGGGTATTACAGGGGTAGACTTTATGACCGTCCATTCCCTGATGGGTTTGAGTCTGACACGACGAGGGGAAGAGAAAATATTACAACAGACTGAAGCAAACTACGCCGGATTGTTTGATCTGGTTGTGATTGATGAATGTTCTATGGTCGATCAGCAACTCTGGCATTTCATTGAGCAGATCGCATCTGTTACCAGCCCTCAGTTCTTTGCTGCTAAACGTCCTAAGATCATCCTCATGGGTGACCCAGCGCAATTAAATCCGGTTAATGAGGGGCGATCGCCTGCTTTCAACGTGCCAGATAAAGCGATACTGACCCAGATAGTGCGCCAGGGTAAAGACAACCCACTGTTAGAGTTTGTCACCACCTGCCGTCATTCGGTCATCAAAACAAAAATGCCCTTCAAACCATTTGCCTTGGCTTCACCCAACAAGCAACAGGGTGCATTGCTCATTAAACGGTCTCGCCTGCTGCAACATGCTTGCAAACAAATCACACAGCACTTTGCTCAAGACCCCGATCGCTTTCGAGTCCTGTGCTGGACAAATCATCAGGTGGACTATTATAACCGGCAAATTCGAGCGCATCTATATGGCAGCCACTCACCTCGTTTTGTAAGAAACGAGCGCCTGATTGCCCGTGACCCCATCTACGCTCCGGATCGAAAGACCATTCTTATGCAGACTTCGACGGAGTTCACCATACGCGAAATCCATGAAGACCGTTATGCAGGCTATCGGGCATGGCGATTGGTGGTTGAACTGGATGAGGGATTGCAAAAACAGCTTTACACGCTTCATGAGGAAGACCAACCCCGCTTTGATCTAGAAGCTGAACAATTGCTGGCAAGTGCCAAGCGGACTCCCTTCTTGTGGCGGCGATACTATCAGCATTTAGAGACCTTTGCAAATGTACGCCCCTGTTTTGCCTTGACTGTGCATAACTCCCAAGGTTCAACATTCCGAGAAGTGGGCATTGATGGGGCTGACTTGAGTAAGCGCTTAACCCCAGACCGCGCAGACACTCCCATAGAACGCAAAGCCAAAGTCAAGGAGCATAATCGGCTCTGGTATGTGAGTGCCAGCCGCGCTCAACAACGAGTATTGATTTGCTGAGCTTTGCTGAATGTGCTCCTGCTACCGCAGCCAGAACAGGACGTAGCAACAAAAATAAATCCCGACACAAATGAATACTGCAACGGAAAAACGAACCAGATCAACAAAAACATCCTCTAACGGTGCAAGCCAACGAACAGCCTCAAAGCGGCGCAGTTCCAAGGCTGCTGATCCTAATTTAACCGCTGCCCCTGAAATCAGACAGCACATTCATTTGGTATGCAAACAGGAAACTTTGAGTGAGGCGCTTGCCTTTGTGAAAGCCGCTGTGCCCAACCGCACCAATCAACCCGTGTTGACCAATGCATTACTGGCTGCCAATGAAGCCAATCAACAGATAACCCTAACCGCTTCTGACTTGACCGTGACTCTCACCGCCACTCTGGAAGCGCAGGTGATGAGTGGCGGTGAGATTAGCCTGCCTGCGGATATTTTGGCAGACGTAGTGAGTAAATGCCCAACTGGCATATTGACCCTGACAACTCAAATCAGCTTGCTTCAAGCAAAAGACAATTCCACAGTAGATCACCAGGCTCAGTTAGTGGATGAGGAAAATGGTGTGACCGACTTGCGAGGTATGGATGCGAATGATTTTCCACCGCTTGCATCGATCACGGGAAAGCAGATTGAGTTACCTGCAAAAGTTGTGAAAGCGGGCATTCAGGGTACCATGTTTGCGATCTGCACCGATGAAGAAAAACGTATCCTTACTGGATTAAATTGGATACTCAATCCAACACAGCAAACGCTCAAATGCACGGCAACCGATGGACATCAGGTAGCAATGATCAAACTAGATCTCAGTGGAATCGAGAGAAGACGCCGCCAATCAAAACATGCTGATGAGGATATTCAATGTACTATTCCCATGAAAGCTCTGAGAGAACTGACACGGACATTAGAGAAAATCAAACTGGATACCCCCTTACAGTTTGTGAGTGAAGGGAATCGAGTCTCGTTTGAGGTGACTGAGAATGGCATTACAAAACAATTGCTGTGTCAATGCTTAGAAGGAGAATATCCTGACTGTCAAGCGCTGCTGAACCGCTATCAATATCCCAAACAAGTGATGCTCGACAAGTATGATTTGCTGGCACGACTAGATCGATTAGCGGTTTTGGCAGACAAGAAGGAACATGCTGTGCGCCTACGTTTTGACCAGGCAACGCAAGTTGTGACCCTATCGATCGAGCGTGAGTATGGTAAAGGTCAACAGATGATGCCTGCCATACTTTCCGCTGATGTGGATGGGATGGACTTGCTGTTCAACGTCAAATATTTGCTGAATGTGATCAAAATGCTGGGCAGTTCCGCTCTGAAGTTGGTGCTAGATCAGCCGCATACTCCGGTCAATATCTGTTCTGCTGGTGATGTAGAAGTTCCGGAACTCAATCTGGAAGCCACCTACTTTGTGATGCCGTTGTTTGATCGGGAGCGGGCAGCTAAAACAACAGCGAAAGAATTTAACGCTGAAGCAGCCAAGGACGCTGAACCAGATGACGAAGCGAAAGCATCAGACTGATCGATCGCTTGGCGATGCCCAAGAACTCATTCATTCGATCCAAAAAATTATGACCCAACCACTCCATCTTGCCTACCGTCCCCAAACCTTAGCAGCACTGGTCGGGCAACCCTATGTGCAAACGGCGCTGACCAATGCGATCGCCTATCAACAGATCGCCCCTGCTTACCTGTTCAATGGTTCCAGAGGTACAGGCAAGACCAGCACGGCTCGTATTTTTGCTAAGTCGCTCAATTGCCTCAGTGACGAAGCACCAACAGTCACTCCCTGTGGCACCTGTCAGTCCTGCCGCTCGATTGAGTGGAGCAACAGTCTGGATGTGACCGAAATTGATGCGGCATCCCACAATGGCGTTGATGAGGCCCGCGAACTCGCTCACATGGTCAATCTAGCGCCAGTATTGGGACGTTACCGGATTGTAATCCTGGATAAATGCCACCAATTAACGACCCAATCTCAAAATGCTTTACTCAAGTGCATTGAGGAACCACCGTCCCATGTGGTGTTCATCTTGTGTACGACCGAATTACACAAAGTGCTGCCGACGATCGTCAGTCGCTGTCAGCGGTTTGAATTTCGCGCCCTTGCCACGCAAGTCATTACCAGTCAGCTCAGGCAGATTGCAGACGCTGAAGGCATTGCGATCGCAGACGTGGCGCTGAAAGCGATCGCCCGTTTGTGTGAGGGTGGCATGCGCGATGCCCTGCAACTGCTGGCACAGGCAAGTTTGCTCAGTGGTGAAGTCACCGCTAGCCAAATCATTGAGCTGGCAGGCGGTGTGAGTGAAGGCGACTTGCTTAACCTCTTTGATGCGCTTGCCAACCACAACACCTTTAAATTGCTGCAAGCCTCTCGCAGCTTGCTGGATGCTGGCAAAGCGCCACGACTTATTCTCAGCACGTTGCTCCAGAGCTATCGCGATTTACTGATTCTCAAAGCCGCACCTGGCAAAGCGGATTTACTCACCAGTCCCATCAATCGGGGCCATTTGCGATCGCTGGCTGACCAATGGAGTGATGAGACGTTGCAAGCTGGACTGGCACACCTGCAAACGGCAGAAAACCAGCTGCGTTACACTGCCAATGCTCAGGTCTGGCTGGAGGTTTGCTTGTTGAACCTGATGCCACAACGAATGCCCCTTTCCAAAGGAACGTCACAAGCTGTGTCCTCCCATGGCAAACAGACAAATGGCAATGGCACTTCAAACCTCAAGGAAGTCTGGGAGAGGGTTCTAGTGACGGCTCAACCCAACGCCCGACGGCTACTGGAAAAAGCGACCCTCGTCACCTTGAAGGAGAATCAGGCAGTTGTGCGCGTTAGCCCCACGGACGTGAGCAAGTTTGAAGCGCATGCAGACAAAATCAGCAAGCTTCTGCAAAAGGCAATGCGATCAAACCAACCGATAACGCTTTCTTTCAAGGCAATGACGGTAGTCCAGTAAGCGATTCTTGATGTCCTAAACCGCCACGCTTATGACAATTCAAATTCTTGTGGGTGACGATACCTACACTCTCAACCAGCAGATCGTAAAGCTGAAGCGATCGCTCAATCAAACCTGGCAGGCATTCAACTTCCATGCTTTTAGTACTATGCAACTACCGGAAGCGCTCATGACTGCTCAAACGCCGCCCCTGGGCGATACGCTGCGAGTCGTTGTCATTGAGCAGTGCCAGTTCCACCACTTTGGCGAACAGCAGCTTACGCAACTACAAACTATCCCTCAGCTTCCAGAAACAACCACGCTGGTTTTTACCGCTGCTTCAATCGACAAGCGATTGAAAGTTGCCAAACACTTGCTTAAGCATGGCACCTTGCAGGAGTTTGCTCTCATTCCGCCCTGGCGAACGGATCTGATTATGGAAGCGATCGCCCATAAAGCCAAAGCAATCAGTCTGATTTTACCGAAAGATGTGTTGCTCTATTTGGCAGAGGCGATCGGGAATGACACCACTCGGATTGCCTCTGAATTGCAAAAGCTCGCGACGTTTGCTCAAGATCAACGCTTAACCAAACAAGCCGTGCAGCAACTGGTACCCTGCCAGACTCAAACCAGCCTGCAACTGGCTGAAGCGATGCGGCAGGGAGATTTAGCCCAAATGCTGCTTTTACTTCACGAACTCTTGGCTCGTGCTGAAGTGCCGCTGGTCATTGTCGCGACTCTTCTCACACAGTGCCGCACTTGGCTGTGGGTCAAAAGTGCTCTCAGCGATCGCTCACGACGTAGCGACACCGAAATTGCTCAACTTTGCGGACTGGGCAACCCCAAACGGCTTTACTACCTGCGGCAGGAAGTTGCCAAACTGTCGGTAAGTACTCTCGTTCAGGCGGTGACACAACTACTGGCTTTGGAGGTGTCCTTAAAACAGGGAGAGGGAACAGCGTCGGTGCTGCCAAAGTTAATCGCGATCGCTCATTTATTCGTGCACTGATCAACAACATGAATCTCCGCTCAAACTTTCCACCCCCTCCAGGGGGATTTTTTTGAGTTTTGAGGCAACCCCCATGCATGTACAACCCAACTACGGTGTTCTTCTCCAGAGCTTTTGGAGTCCTCCCACACCGTCCATCGAACACATGGATCAGGGTGAACCCATTGCACCTACAGGACTGGTTGATTTTCTGGGTGAGGATCTGCTCTGGCAGCAAACGATGCCAGCACAGGAAGCTGACCTATCTGATATCCCAGCGGATTTGCCTCCAGAATTGATTCAGGCATTGAAAGCACAGGGCATTCAGCATCTCTATTCCCACCAACTAAAAGCCTTACAAACCATCCGCAACGGGAAAAGCCTGATCCTGACCTCGCCTACTGCCAGTGGTAAAACCCTCAGTGCCTATCCCGGCATTCTGGAAGGCTGCATGGATGAAGGGCATCGAGCACTGGCATTCTATGGCTTGCGAGCTTTGGCACTGGATCAATTTCACAAGCTTTCGGAGTTGCTCTCTACGATGCCAATTGAATCTAGACCTGTACTAGGAATGATTACGGGAGATGTGAAGACTGAGGAGCGCGATCGCATTCTTGCCAGTGAACCCCATATTCTGGGGGTGACTCCGGAACTGATTCACTTTCAGCTTAAACAAGCCTGGAAAGCAGCCGCATGGGCAGCCTTCTACGAGCGGTTACGCTACATCCTGATTGATGAAGCGCATACTTTTTCAGGTTGCTATGGTGCCAACATGACCTGGTTGCTTCGCCGGATCAAACTGGCAGTCGATCGCTACGGGGGCGACTCCAGAAAACTGCAATTCATTTTTCTGAGTGCCACCTGCGGCAATCCCAGACAGCTTGCCAAAAAGCTGGCAAGTCTGAAACCGACGCAACATAATCCCAAACCATTGCTCTGGATTCGTAAGAGTGGCGCTGCTGTTCCTGCTCGTCAGGTGATTGTGACCCAACCCAGTTACAACCTCACAGCGGATACGGCCCGCATTATTCAATTCCTGCTGGCACAGGGGAAGTCGGGGATTGCCTTCTGCAACTCGCGTCGGAGTGTGCGCGATCTGACGGGACTGCTCAAAACACCGCAAGTCGCTGCCTTCTACAGTGGCATTACCACAGAGCGACGGTCAGCAGTCATGGAAGAACTTCAGCAGGGAACCATCCGCTGGTTGATTGCGACCGAAGCGCTGGAAGCGGGCATTGATTTACCAGTACTGGAGTGCTGTGTGATGCGGGGCTATCCCGGCTCCAAAATGGCATATCAGCAACGTAGCGGACGGGCAGGACGGTCTAAACCAGGATTGACCGTATTAATTCCAAATGCGCTCAGTGCTATCGATCGCTACATAGCAGAACATCCAGAGATGCTAATCACAGGGGACATAGAGGACGTTTCATTCAACGATACTTATCCCATTTTTGCAGCGAAACACCTGCTGTGTGCAGCCGCAGAAACTGGAATCCCAGCCGATCAAATCAAGCATTACTTTGGTAAGGATGCTGTTGAAATCGTGCGACGACTGATGACACAGGGACATTTGCATCAGGGACGGAACGGCTTATGGGCGAGGGGCTATCCCCATCGAGATGTCAACTTTCGCGGCGGCAGTAGCCAAACGCTGATCACACTGGTGGATGCTGAATCAGGAGAAGAACTAGAAGAGATGTCGGTAGATGTTGCTTACCGGGAAGTCCATCCCCATGCCATCTACAGACGACAGGATGGTAAGGGGCAAATAGTAACCTATCAGTGCCTTGCCCTCGATCTGGATAGGCGACAAGCAATCCTACAACAAGTACCCGATAGTGCAATGTTTACAACTGCCATTACAAAGTCAGAAACCAGTAGTGCCAACTTGCTGACTGATCCTGTGGCAATGCCTCTGACGCTGCCCACAGGTAAAACAGGATCGATGCGGCTGGAGTTAAGTTTTGGACAGGTGAAACATTGTAATGACCCCCAAATTTCGGACAAGGAGCTAAGAGTAGTATTTTTGTTCTATGGAGGGAAAAACAATGGCAACTCACCGTCGTCAATACAGCGCCGAATTTAAGGCGAAACTTGTTTTGGAAGTGATTAGTGGCGAAAA
>DATNPL010000057.1:0-2828 GCA_036703255.1 Coleofasciculaceae cyanobacterium | reverse complement strand
TAAATGCCCCATTTTGGACAAGAGGGCTTGTAGAATATCCATACTGCTATTTCTCAGGTGCTAGTTTTCAATATCTGCACCCTAAACTGAGAGGTAGCTTTTTGTCTACATAGCCCGATTTTTCCCCTTCCAAAACTGTCCGGACTATTGACCCAACAACTCTAATATCTCAGCACACCAGCGATGAAAATGACGCACTGAAATCCGATCGCTGTTGATACCCCTGGCATGCAGCATCTGTCTTCAATATGTTTCAGATAAAGATACAGAAATAACCCAGAAATAACCAGGTTCATGGGTTCATTTGATCAGCCTGTGAATACAATGGGGAAATCGTGATCAATCCCTGGTGATTCAAAGATGGCAACCGCAACACTCAAACAATCAAGAGCGGGCAATGTTCCTCAGACTGCATTAGACCAAGTGGGATCGCTGCTGCAAGACTTACCGGAGAAAACAAAAGAGCAGATCTCTCTGCGAGAGGCGGTTTCTCAGCTCCAAGACATCATTAAGGCTGCACTCGCCAAAGGCTACAGCTACGAGGATGTGGCGACGCTTTTGGCAGAAGTGGCGATCGTCATCAGCCCCACCACGCTGAAGCGCTATGTGCTCACGAATGGCAGTCGCACACAGAAGCAGGCGTCGTCCAAAGATAAGACGAAGCGAAAGGCCAAAGTACTCAGCGCTGAGCCAATTTCAGCAGGGGTGCCGCCTAAGCCAGAAGCAGAGCTACTTGAGGCCAGCGCCAAGCCTGAGACAACTCCTGTGGCGCAGGCAACGAAAGGGCGACGTCAGTCTGCTGTGGCAGCGCAACCTGAAGCCGAGGCTGAGGTGGAAAAGCCCCGTTGAGGACGACCTGCTAAAACGGCATCACAGACTAAGACTGGAGCAACTCAGCGTTCTAGCGCGACTAGAGGCCGCAGAACTGCTAAAGCTTAATGCTCTGCCCCTGCTGTGGGGCGATCGCAGTCAAGGCAAAGGAAAACAGATGATCACACCACCTGCTTAAGCCGTGCCTGACAAGCGCGATCGCCTCCATGCATCCAGAGCGAGGGCGTAGAAACCTGAACGGCTCTGCCATAGGAGTGGCTATTGAGGATACGATTCACCCGATCGCCTTCAATGCCCATGCGCATGCCGATGTTCGTCAAGTAAGCCTCCGGGTCAACCGACAAACTGTAGCCTCTGCTTTGTAGCCAGTTCTGCCAGCCCCACACCTCACGCGCAATGGCGGTAAGGGCATCGGAGCGATCGCCAACGGCAATGCGATCGAGTTCGTTTAGATAGCCCAATACCCTCTGGCAAGCTAATCGCTCAATCTCAATGCCCTGTCCCTGCCCTTGAAAACGTTGTTCTGTCGCTCGGGTAAACAAGGATTGATATCAAGTCAGATTAAATGCACATGATTAAGCTGCCATTGCAAATGGTAGCCAATAATAGGAAGTTAGCCCACGAATTAAGGTCTGTTGCTGCAATAATCGCTGACACCGTTGATACACCACTTCCTCTACCTCATCAATCGAGGCAAACGCTTGATTGACTAACGGCTCATTCACCAACGGCCAAAGTCGCTCTGCGGGTTGTAACTCTGAAGAATAAGGTGGCAGTGGCAACAAGTGAATCCCATCCGGCACCTGCAACTTCTCAGTTGTATGCCACCCGGCTGGGTCAAGGGGCAATATCACTCGTTTCTTTTTGCCCAGCTTGAAATGTTCTGCAAAATCTTTGAGCACTCGGTTGAACAACTCAGTATTGACATAAGGCAAGAGCCACCAGTAGGTTTTTCCTGTTTTGGGTTGCACAAAGGCATACAACTACAACCATTCCCGTTTCCAGTTGACCATCGCCACTGGCGTTTCCCCTTGCTCTACCCAAACTCGTCGCATTACGGGTTGCACTCCGATGCGGTGCTCATCTTCACACCACACCTCGACGTCGGCGTCGGGATACTGCTTCTGTATCTGTTCCACCTCGTCGTGCAACTTTTTTTCCAAGCCTCCTGCTCTGCTAAATCGGTTTCCTGGTGTTGCGGACGTGGCACTCGTAAGCGCAACTCCATCGCTTTGAGATATTCCCATCCCTGTTGACGACTCACAGGGGTGCCTAACACTTCAGTGAGGTAATTGGCAACTTTGCGTCCGTTCCATAATCCTCCATCCGGTGCAACGCCTCGAATGGCTTGCAAAAGATTGGCTTGCTGCTCGTCATTGAGTTTGGGCAAGGCACCTCGATTGTGTCGTCGTAAATCTCCAACTGCCTCTGCACCCATTTGGTTGTAACTGCGCACCAATTCGTAGATCCAGTTGCGACTCTATCCTGTGACGGCGGCAACTTCTTCACTCGGTTTTCCTTGCGCCAACAGCCACAGGATTTGGTAATGCGATCGTTCTGTCACACTCTTGGCTTGGCGATAGCGTTTTCTAGTTCTTCGATGGAAAGATAAAGATGAGGACTGATGCGGAGACGTTTAGGCATGGTTGAATACTTGGGCAACTCTCTCTTTTATTATGGCTATTCAACCCGACATGATATGAGGTGCGACCTTGCTTTGGCTGACCTTGCGATAAGGGTAAATGCCAATCTGCTCCAGACTTTCGATTTCAACTGGAGAGATGCGGGAGATGGAGCGATAGATTCCTATGGTGCCGATCGTCGGAGCTATAGCCGTGGCCACTCAGGTTAAGACGTTGCCTGCTTGAGAACAGCTTCCATCGCATCCCGTAAATGATCTGAGTCGCGTAAGAGCTTGCGAATGCGACTTTTGAGCCAAGCCCAACACTTTTCAATCCGATTGAGATCTGGCGAATAGGGGGGCAGATAAATGAGTT
>DATNPL010000056.1:0-11794 GCA_036703255.1 Coleofasciculaceae cyanobacterium | reverse complement strand
TCCGATGGCTCAACCCTACAGCGATGATTTCCGACAAAAGGTGATGGAAGCGATCGAGTTGAACGGCTTTAAGAAAAGTGAGGCCAGCCAAATGTTCAACATCAGTCGCAATACGATTAACTTGTGGTTTCAGCGTCAAGCCGAAACGGGTGATGTCAAACCTAAGCCCAGGCAAATTTCTCAGCAAAAGAGCAAGATCAGCGATTGGGACAAGTTTAGAGAATTTGTCAAAGAGCATGGGGACAAGACCCAGAGCGAAATGGCAGTGCTATGGGAGGGGGAGATCAGTCAACGAACGATTTCGCGGGCATTGGCAAAAATTGGACATAGCCGTAAAAAAAACATACGGATATCGCCAACGAGATGAAGCCAAGCGGTCGGACTTTTTAGCCCAGTTGGGAGACCCCCAAGCGCCTCACTTGATTTATGTGGACGAATCAGGCATGGACGAGCGCGATAACTACGGCTACGGATATTCCCCGGTGGGAGAACGCTTCGACGACCTCAAATCAGGGCGGTGGCAGGGACGCATTAACAGGATTGCGGGCTACCGCGACGCTCAACTGATTGCCCCGTTCACGATCGAGGGAGCTTGTAACCGGAGTGTGTTTGAGACCTGGCTCGAAACCTGCTTGATTCCGGTGCTGCAACCGGGAGAATGGGTGATTGTCGATAATGCGACGTTTCATCAGGGCGGTCGCATCGCCCAATTGATTGAAGAGGCAGGAGGCAAACTCATTTATCTGCCCCCCTATTCGCCAGATCTCAATCGGATTGAAAAGTGTTGGGCTTGGCTCAAAAGTCGCATTCGCAAGCTCTTACGCGACTCAGATCATTTACGGGATGCGATGGAAGCTGTTCTCAAGCAGGCAGCGTCCTAACCTGAGTGGCCACGGCTATAACACATGGGAGAGCGATCGCTTCAGCAATGGGCGATCGCAGCATCTGTGATTGATCTGTCTGATTGACTGACAAAAGTCATAAACAAAGGGCGATTGCAATAGTCACATTGACAGCACTGATGCCAGACGTTGTTGCACAAATAGGGGGTGCGGGGGAGCAACGTGATAAGTTTGAAGTACCACCTTACAAACTCTCACAATGATGAAACGCACCACCCGCAACTAGTCTGAGTATAACGCAGGACTCAAGCTCAGAGGAAGCCTCACCTTTTGGCTTGACGAGGCAGTCATCGACACCTGGTACAACCCGACGCTCAGTGGCAAGCGGGGTGCTTCCCAGGAGTACAGTGACCTAGCGATCGCCTCCTTTGTGACGATGAAGTCGGTCTATCATCAGGCTAGACGGCAAACCCAAGGGCTATTGGAATCGCTCTTTGAGTTAATGGGTGTCGAGTTGGACGTGCCCGACCACAGCACGGTGTCGCGGCGCATGGGGCAGCTTGAGGTGAGTTTGCCGATTGTCCCTAAAGACCAAGCAGTCCATGTAGGGGGAAATTCGACGGGGGTGAAAGTCTACGGGCGTTGCGGGAGTGGAAGACTCGGCAACATGGAGTGAGTCAGCGACGCACATGGCGCAAGTTGCACTTGGGAGTCGATGAGGCAACAGGAGAGATCATTGCAGCGGTGGTGACGACTAACGACGTTCACGATGGGCAAGTCCTCGGCGACCTGCTTGAGCATCAGGCAGTGGAGTTACTGCTACAATGTGCTGCGTTAAATCGCATGATCCAGATCGCCAAACCGGATTCTGTATGGGTGGATGCTTAGTGCATTCGTCAGGTTATGCCAAACCTCTGACCTTTTTTGTATTCATGCAACAACACCGAGATTAATCCCAATCGAATTGTGCCGAAGGGGCCAATCATCGATTTCGACGAACTGCACGATCGCGATCGCTTTGGCAACGGGTAATGGGCGATTTAATGTGCGATCGCGCACTCCTCTATCCCGTTGGTATAAGTCCGCTTAAGCAGTCGTATGCTGATTGAACATGATCTTAAGCTTTGACTGAGACAAGAAGGTGTCTTGCTGTTCGCTAAGACATTCATTGACATAAATCTGGATTATCGGGTCAAGGGTGATATGGGTTCCTTGCCGATGCACAAACGATCGCCGACTGAGGGAATCTAATCCTTCTATTAAGCACTGCTGATTCATCAATGAGTCAATCTCATCGCGGAATCGTGATACTGCAACAGGCTGGCGATACCGAGCGAGATGGTAAGCCAGCTCCCGCTCTAATTGAGAGAGGCGATCGAACTGTTGACCTAGAAGTTCACGCAAATTGTTAAACAGGAACTGTCCACTTTTGAGAGACTTCAAATAGTCCGAGATATGCCCATCAAAATAATTCTGAATATGAATCGCCACTATTTTCAATATCAATGGATTACCGTTGTATTGATCAACAAGCGTCTGCCAATGATCGGTCGAGCCGATGAGATGATCACAGGTTTTGAGCATCTGCTGACAGTCTGAAATCGATAAACCGTCAAGCTGGAGCGATCGCACGTAGTTTCCTGCGGTAAGGCCGATCGCTCTCGGTTTCTCCCGGCTGGTGATGATTAAGCAACTCTGGTGAGGAACTTCTGCGATGACTTTTAGGAATTCACTATAGGCTTCATATCCTGGACGACAGTAGCCAGCATATTGCTCGCCCGACAAGATGGAATTGAAGTGATCGAAAACTATCAAACAGCGATAATTCTGAAGCTTTTCGATCAATAGCCCTGTCAGTTCTTCAGGATGCGCCGGGAGTTCTATGCTTTCTCCTGTCTGCTGCATCAGAGATTGCAGCATACTGCTCACAACGGTCTGAAGGGCAGGCGCATGGTTGAGAGATTTCCAAATCACAACCTCAAATTCAGGCTGCATTTGCTTCACGAGCAGCGTTGCCATCGCCGTTTTCCCTGATCCGGCCATGCCCAAAATCTTGACCAGTCGGCAATGGTCTGTGACGATGGCCTGTCTAAGTTGAGCAGATTCTTCAACCCGACCGTAAAGCCTCGCTCCATCCAATACCTCGCTCCACTCTTGACGCTTCGGTAGGGCTGTTTCTGCGATGCGTTCTATGCCTGTTTCAGATGGCTCTAGAGTCAGTTCTACGGGCAGTTCAGCAGGGGCTGCTTGCGTCTCAACGCCTTGCTGATATAGGCCAGCATGGGCGCAGTCTCCGTCTTCAAGCTGAAGTTGTAACACTTGAAAAACGAGCTGGATCGATCGCTTATCTACTCCATGAACTCCATTGAGGATTTTTCTCACGGTGATGGGATGAATACCGTTAGGCTCACTCAATTGGACTCGCTCTGCAATGGTTCGAGGGCTTTGTCGCAAGCGAGTTTGGGCTTCTAACTGTTTGATGCGCTCACGGAGCTTTTGCAAACCTGTATGAGTCAGAACAAAACCACGATATCGTTGAGGGTGATGTAGCGCTTGTGTCATAGCGGATCAACTCCAGGCTATTCTAACGGCTGTCGTTATCATGACTGGGGATTCTGAGAAGATCCTTAATTTGCTGACCGATTTCTTTCCAATTTTGGAAAAACGCAGGTCTGATTTGGGAATTTACATGATATCTAAGTTAGATACTGAGAAGTGTATAAAGCTATGTATAGAATTGTATGTAAAAGGATAAGATCTTTACTCAGGCGATCGCCAAGTCCTCCAGCTTTCAGGGCTTTGCGATCGCCTGAGCCTAGAGATTGGCAATTCCTCGCTTAAGAGCCATGAGTACGGCTTGAGTACGATCGCCCACACTTAGCTTACTCAAGATATTGTTGACATGATACTTGACAGTATTCTCCGTAATGTGCAAGTTATCCGCAATATCTTGATTGCTTTTGCCTTGCGCCATCAGTTGCAGCACATCGCGTTCACGTTCACTCAACTGAGGCTGGCTCAGTCGCTCTGCCAGTTTCGCTCCCACTTCAGGAGGGATGTACTGCTGGCCTGCATGAACCGTGCGAATGGCTTTCAACAACTCATCCAAAGGCGCGTCTTTAAGAATATACCCCTTTGCTCCGGTTTGTAGTCCCCGATAAATATCTTCATCGGTATCATAAGTCGTCAAGATGACGATCCGAGCCTTGGGAAAATCCTGGCGGATTGCGGCAATAACCTCTACACCGTTCATATCGCCCAGGCGCAAATCCATTAGCGTCACATCTGGCTGATAGCGCCGAAACTGCTCGATCGCCTCAGCCCCGCTGCTGGCTTCTGCTAGAGTTTCCATCCCAGATTCATATTTCACCATCAGCGCTAAGCCATTGCGGACAATCGGGTGATCATCAACAATCAGAATCTGAATGGGAGAAGAGGGGGATGTCATAGAGATTCAACAGGTACCTGAATGCAAATGTGGGTTCCCTGGCCTAGCTGGCTCTGAATGGTCAGATGCCCGTTGATGCGATCGGCCCGTTCAGATAAGCTAATCAACCCAAAGCCGCCTGTATCTGAAGGAAACAGGAAGCCGCGCCCATTATCTTGAACGCATAGGCTGACGCTTTGAGTTTCGTAGGTTAATTTGACCTGGAGCTGCGTGGCCTGTGCATGTTTGAGGGTATTGGTGATGGCTTCCTGCCCGATCCGCAGCAGATTTTTGCCAACCAGGGGGGGCAGCGATCGCGGCGTGCCTTCAATCTCCATTTGAAATTGAATCGCAGTGCCTTGCGTCATTTGCTCAACACATTGAGAGAGCTTTGTTGCCAAATCTGCAAACTCTTCAGCCGTTGGATGCAGCGCCCATACAGAGCGTCGCGCTTTGGATAGAGCCGTGTTTGTCAGCTCCATGACGCGATCAAGAATCTGCGCGACTTCATCTGGCTCATGTTGTGCGATGCGCTTGGCCACACCGAGCTGGATCGAAATAGCCGTGAAGGCTTGAGCTAAGGTGTCATGAATTTCGCCTGCTAAGCGGTTACGTTCTTGCAGCAAAGCCGACTGCTTGGCCTCGTCAGCCAAATGGGTCAGCCGAATGACTAGCGCCATTTGATGCGCTAGCGCCAAAATTAGCTCCTCATCAACCGGGCGCAACATAATCTGTTCTGCAAATGCCATTGCCAACAGTCCTAGAGGCTGATCGCCAATCATCAACACACAGCTACTCGTAGACTGGTAGCCTTTTGCCTGAAACCATTCTGCGACACCCGTCCACAGCCCTGTCTCAAATTGCGCTTGCCGAAGAATGGCCAGCCTCGGCTGCTGGCAGAGTGCGGTAAAAATCGGAGTCCGGGCAACTGAAATGGGCGATCGAAACAAAGCAGGCTCATCCTCTGCTGCGACCCAAAAGGCTTGCTCCTCTCGGCAGCGAACTCCCAGGGATAAGGTCGCGGTAGCAGCATCGTAGAAAAAAATGTGCCCCACAACGGCTTTGGCATGTTGCACTACTTCTACCAGCAAATGTCCCAAAACATCGCTAAGGTCAGGCGTGCTAGACAGGTATCTCAAGCTGTTGCGTAAGAGCTGATGGGTGCGGGCAAGCTCAACGGCTTGGGCTTTTGCCGCATTTTCTTTCTCTTGGGCGATCGCCGCCTGCTGAGCTTCTTCTGCAAGGCGAGTTAACTCCATCGCCAGTACGGCATGATTGGCTAGAGCATGGGCTAGCTCTGCTTCTTCTGGATTGAAAGAATGGCGATCGGCAAACCTGAGGACTAGAATTCCGCGCAGCTCGTCAGCTAGAAACATGGGAATCTTGAGCGCCGACTTGATTCCCCGCCGCTTGAAGTAATCTCGAAACTGCTCGTAAGCGGGGCGAGTCTCAAAGTCTTCTTCGTAATCGGCAACAATCTCTCGCTTGCGTAATCGGGTCAGCACATCTTGATTGCGAATGTTTTTGGCAATTTCTGGGCTAAATCCAGGGTGAGCCATACCCGATCGCATCTTAATGGCTGCATCTTCATAGGAGACAAATAGGCGAAAAATACCATTTTCGTAGCGCCACAGTCCGGCCTCTGCCGCCGAAAATCTCTCCGTGCAGACCGTGAGCAGATGCCCCAGAAATTTCTCTAGCTCCGGTTCTTCGGCCAACTTTTGCAGAGAAGCCTGTAGGACTTCGTTGGCTTTACTCAGTTCTGCGACTCGCCTTTGAGCGGATTGCTCCTGGTCGCGGATAAAGCCTTCCCGCCGCCTAAATTCTGAAACCTCTATTTGCAGGGCAGCATGGGCAGCTTCTAAACTTGCACCTTGAACCGGAACGGGCGATCGCGCATCCTGAAGTTGCGATCGCAGCTTAGCGTTCTCTAGTTCAAGAGCAGCAATGCGTGCCTGAAGTTGCGCGATGGATTCATCAGGTTGCGGCGGAAAGTTTGACACGGCTATCTTGATCATCCATAAAAGCCTACAAAACGGAAATCAAACAATAGAGGCATCCGCCTTTACTTTGCCGCAGTTGCGAGCTGGATTACAACCCCTGATCGCCCCAATTACCCGACAGCGGTTCCAGACTAATCGAAAGTTGGGGTTTTTGCCCCTCCTTAAGGCCAGACTTGACCTAACGATTTAAGGGGGACAAAGACAATGCCTTCAGAGGGGGACATTGTGCCGTCAGCTTTGTAAGCTTTGCTATAACGAGTTGCATCGCTAAGGCAGCATGTAGCGAGCTAAGGATTGCAAATTAATTTTCTCTGAAAAAGACATAGCCCTCTTTTTC
The DNA here is from genome assembly GCA_036703255.1 of Coleofasciculaceae cyanobacterium. Taxonomy (GTDB): domain Bacteria; phylum Cyanobacteriota; class Cyanobacteriia; order Elainellales; family Elainellaceae; genus Drouetiella. The sequence continues at coordinate 5,185 of DATNPL010000056.1, read as the reverse complement.
AGAGAAATTCCTCAGATTATTTGAACAAAACACATGCCAGCCCCTCTCCCCGAAGATCTGCACAGCAGCCCAGGCTTGACTCGTATTTTAATCATCAGACAAGAGGCAAGGCAGAGCGCAACAGAGTTGCAGGCGATCGAAACTGAGCTGCGTCGGCAAGGTTATCACGTTAACAGGGTCAATCACGACAAGCTAGGGCTTTTGGCTGCGCGCAAAGTGCTTTCGGATTCGATCGTTCCAGATTTGATCGTTTTAGATGGGCTGCATCCCCAATTATCGAGCCTAGAGGTTTGCCGTCGCCTACGGGCGATCATGCATCAAGTGCCCATTATTTTATTGACGCCAACCTGTGAGCTAAGCGATTCCATCACGGAGTATGAGGCGGGTGCCGATGATTGCATGGTTCAACCGTTCAAGATCGAAGATCTGCTGGTGAGAATTCGAGTCCGTTTGCGCCATACCCGTAATGAAAAGTCTCCCATTCTGCGGTTTGGTAGCCTAACGTTAGATTGTCAAAAACGCGAAGCCTATTGGCATATTCAAGCCATCCAACTAACTTCTAAAGAGTTTGATTTACTCAAATATTTGATCCTTCACTATCAGCAGGTTGTGCCTCGTCACGAATTGATTGATCATCTTTGGGGCGCTGAATATGACGTAGGGTTTAGCACAATCGATACCTATATCTGTCGATTGCGCTCTAAGCTAGAACAGTTTAGCCAGAAACGGCAGATCCAGACGGTGTATGGTGTGGGGTATAGGCTATGCTGCTAAATATCTTGACGCTGCGGCATTTGCAGTAGGGGCGGATAATCTGCTGAACCCGCTCCTACAAACCCGTCCCGGCTACTGATTAATCACCTGCGCTCTCATCACCGGAATTTCTATGATAAACTCCGTTCCTTGTCCGGGAGACGATACACATTGCATCGTACCCTGGTGTCTCTCCACCACAATTTGATGGCTAATAGACAGTCCCAATCCGGTACCTGATCCCACTGGCTTCGTTGTAAAAAACGGATCAAACAGATGCTTAAGCACGTCTTCGTTCATGCCAGCCCCATTGTCTGCAATGTGAATAGCAATCCGATCGCCCAAAGACACAGTTCTGATCTGAATTCGAGCAGTCGGCATATCTGGGTCGTTCAGTGTCCGATTTCTTCTACTCTCTTCTATAGCATCGATCGCATTACTCAACACATTCATAAATACTTGATTCAGCTGTCCGGCGTAGCACTCTACCAGCGGCAGTTTGCCATACTCTCTGATGATTTCAATACCTTGGCTGCTGCGGCTCAGGCGATGCTGCAAAATCAGCAGCGTGCTGTCAATGCCTTCATGGATATCGACAGGTTTGATGCTGGCCTGATCATGCCGTGAAAAAGTCTTGAGAGAAGACACAATCTGCAAAATGCGATCGGTGCCCAGCTCCATTGAAGCCAAAATATGCGGCAGATCGGTCTCCAAGAACTTTAAGTCGATCGACACCATGCGATCGCTAATTTCACTTCCGGCCTCGGGAAACTTATCTTGATACAGCTTCAACAATCCCAGCAAATCTTCGACATATTGCCTGACATAGGTGAGATTGCCATAAATAAAGTTAATCGGGTTATTGATCTCATGGGCTACCCCTGCCACAAGCTGTCCCAAGCTCGACATCTTCTCATTGTGAATCAGCTGAGACTGCATCTCCTGAAGGTTTTGTAAGGCTTGAGAGAGCTGCTCTGTCTGCTGGCGCGTTTGCAATAGCAGCTCTGCCTGAGCCATAGCGACCCCTAACTGAGCCGCCACCTGTGCCATAAACTGGATCTCGGAAGCCTCCCAATGGCGCGCCCCAGAGTGCTGATAGGTGGCAAGCAAACCGCTGAGCGTCTCGCCAACAAAAATGGGGGCAACGAGGAGCGATCGGATCTGGTAGCGATCGAGCACTTCTAGATAACACTCCGTGAGGGAAGCTTGATAGATGTCATCGATGACATAGGTATTGCCATTGCTAAAGAAGCCGCCCTGAGTGGATTGCAGCCAGCTATCGTTCCAAACATTGTGTTGATCAAATTTCACAGCCTCTGCCCAATCGGGATGGGCAAACTCGCATTGATCGACAAACTCGCCCCCCCAGTTGGCACTGAAGCGATAGACGGTGACGCGATCGGCATTGAGCAATTCGCAGGCAGCCTGGGTTGTCGTTCGAAAGATCTGCTCTAAATCGAGCGACTGCCGCATTCTTGTGACAACTTCAAACAAAGTCTGCTGCTGCTCTGCCGCTTGCTTCAGTTCTGTCGTCCGTTCTTGCACCTGCTCTTCTAGATTGGCATTGAGCATCTGGAGCCGCTGGTGCATTTCATACTGCTGTACCGCAGCGGCAAAATGACTGCCCAGGGTCTGCCCCAGCTCAAGCTCCTCGGCCTGCCATTGATGAATTTGCCCTGACCGGGTTTCACGCCACAGATCAAACGAGAGTCGGGGTTGGGTTTGCCGCTGGTCAGGGTCAATTTGCCCAGCCCAAAGCACCTCCGTCTCGATGGCATTGCGGAAAATGCTGAGATAGCCCCAGAACTGCTGCTGGTGCCAAAGCGGAATGACCAAAATGCTGCGAATTTTGCTGGAATAAAAGGCAGGTTGCAGAGTCTGCAACCTTGCCTCTTGGTAGAGATCGGGAATCATCCAGGCGCGCACCTGATCCTTGGGGGGTAGATTGGCCTGAGCCAGCGCCAAGGACGAGTCGATATGAAAGTGCTCTTGCCAAGCGCTGTAGTGTTCCATCACTGCATAAGGGTCGGTGAGAGCAGGCTGTGAGCCGCAGGTGTAAAGCCGAATCGGGCAGCTTGGAACAATGGGACAAAAGCTACTCTGCCAATAGCTGCTGTGAAAGTCGAGCGCATCCGCATTAATGAAAAGCCTGCCCCCTGAACCCCCCAAGGCCGTCACCGTTTCCTCTAGGGCTTTTTGCAGCTCGATCGTTTGTTGAGAATGCAGCAGGGTGATCACGCGGTTAATGGCGGCCTCTCGCTGGGCGCGTTCTTGTGCCTGGGTCAGCAGCATGGATTGAGCGATCGCCACCGAGAGCTGATCTACGACCATCTGCATCACCCAAAGCTCTTGTGACGGGATGTCTTGCGGCTCTGAATGGTGAACGACGAGCAGCCCCCAGAGTTCTTCTTGATGAAAGACGGGCAGCACCAACGATGACTTGATGCCCATTGCCGTTAGGTAGTCGGCATGGCAAGGGTCAAGGGGCACAAACTGCATTTCTGTGAATCCGATTTCTCCGGTTTCGGGGTCGCGCAGCGGGCTTTGACCAATTTGGCACCTCTCGACATCGACGATCGATCGGACGCGAGCTTCAACAAACAGCTTGCGCGTTTTGGGAGGAATATCATCTGAGGGAAAAGACAGCCCCAGCAGTGAGGGGACTCGGTTTTTGTAGATTGCCTCTGCGACCACTTCGCCGCTGCCATCGGGTTTGAAGCGGTAAATTTTGACGCGATCGCTGCCCAAAAATTCGCGCACTTCTGCGGCAGTGACAGAGAGAATGTCTTGTAGATCGAGCGATCGCCGTATACGGTGGGTCATGCGACGCAACAGACTTTCCTGATCCACAGTCAGGGCACGATCGGATAGGAGAGGCTGTTGCATTGGCGGTTCTGCTAAGTTCCTAAAGAAAGTCGCTATAAAACTAAGCTTGACGCATTTCGCTGTTAATCTTCACCAAAGTCATAGACTTTGAAAAAGAATTTCACAAACATTAATGGTTTGATGCCATTGGGTTTGAAAAACAGTCGATGTTTTGTCCGGATATGCATCTTACGTTGAGTCAGGACGCAGCGGAACGCTTCTCAGGTAAAGTTTACGGAGAAAACATCATGGCAGAATTGCTACAGAGTTGGGCTGCGTCTGGATGCGATCGATCCAGGCGCGGATGCCTGGGTAAGCCTCTAGGCTAAAGCCGCCTTCGTCGGCCACATGGGTGTAGGCGTAGAGGGAAATGTCAGCAATAGTGTAGCGATCGCCCACCAAAAAAGGATGCTCTGCCAGCCGTTTTTCCATGACGCCAAGCGCCGCATAGCCCAATTCGCGCTTTTTCTCTAGCACTTCCCGATACTCATCCCCCTTTTGTAGATAGGTCAAAATGAAGCGCGAAGTGGCGATATTGGGTTCGTGGCTGTATTGCTCAAAAAATAGCCACTGGGTGACGAAGGCACGCTCCAGGCGATCGGCAGGCAAAAAGGCGGTGCCTTCGCTGAGGTAGATCAAAATGGCGTTGGATTCGGCCAGATAGACTCCTGGCTCTAGCTCTAGCACTGGAACGCGACCATTGGGATTGATGGCCAAAAATTCTGGCGTGCGCGTTTCTCCCTGGATAATGTTTTTTTCAACATAGTCGTAGGGAATGCCCAAGTGAGACAGCAGCAGCCTCACCTTGTAGCCGTTGCCCGAGGGACGATAGTCGTAGAGTTTATACATTAGTAAAGGTTATGGAATGTACTCCTTCATCGCTTCTACACCTAGCTCCGATCGCCAGACGGCCAGAGGTTTTTCCCAGCCTTCTTCCCATTTTTGCGCCAAAAAGGGCTTGGCCTGTTTGCCAATCTTGTAGCCCACAGCAATCCGATCGAGGAGGCGATCGAGTTCGGCTGGGTGTTTCAGGGTTTTGAGCAAGCCACCTGCAATCAGGACGATCGCCAGCGGCATATGGGTTTGTGCCAGACTAAATGCCTGTAGGCCAATCTCGCCTGTCGCGTCAGTGCTCATGCCTGTGACGGTGTGCCAAACGTCGTGGCTCTGCCGCAGTCGCAGCAAAATATAGCTGAGATCGTCTTCTACGGCAATCTTGCGATAAAACTCTGGGTCAAAGTTTTGGGCTTTCATCGCTGAGGCGTAGGCATAGCCCAAAGATTCTGGAGGATATTGCAACAGCTTGTCTAAGTCGGGTCGGGGAGCTAAATAACGCTCTGCAACGACTTGAGCCACCTCAGGCTTAGATTTGATGTACTCGACTGCCATTTTACTGGCTTCGGTGTGGCGCATCCCTTCGACAATATGTTAGTGTCATGAAGTTTTCGCCACAGATTTACGCTCGTGTTTAGCGTGATCTCGCTCCATCACCAAGAAGAAGACAGTGAGGCAACTGGTTTCATGAGGGAAAGCCCCAATTTCATCGGATTTAGTCCGAAACTCCCGA
>DATNPL010000019.1:0-6751 GCA_036703255.1 Coleofasciculaceae cyanobacterium | reverse complement strand
GCAACCATTACTCGTGGGCTGGCTAGCTCTGGCTCTAAGGGTTTGGCAACAGTTTGAGGTGCAGAAAACGACGCTGAGAGCCTTGGGAGCACTGGTTGTCTAGGCAGCAAAAATGGCGCGATTTGCAAATGAGTGGCATTTGTACAGTGCCAAATTAAATGACATCGAGACAAATTCGTGTCGCTGAGCAAAACCTTCTCTGTTGCAGGATTGCAGAGAGCTTTTGCTCAGCGGTCTAGCAACTGGCCATCAGCATTCCTAAGCTGGCTTGAGGCGGAAAAGTCATTCAGATTTAGCTTTGCCTCTTTAACGACACTAATCTGTCTCCACGACAAATAAAGAGTCACTGTACAGTTACACAGATGTCTCACTTCCTCTTAGCGTGCTTATGGTCATACATCAACTTGTCGGCATGTGCTATTAAGTGTTCTAGCGATATATTGTCCGTCACAGCACAAAGCTGAACACCCATGCTCATAGATAATTGATAGGGCCGATCGAACTCTTGATTGAAGCAATCGATATTGGCTTGCAGTCGAAGATGAAAGTTGTTTTTTTTATCTGAACCAGTAGGAATTAAGACAACAAATTCATCTCCGCCGAGGCGGGCAACAATATCTGCATCACGAAAAGTTTGCGTCAGGAGTTGGGATGCATCAGTGATGACCTGATCTCCTATCGCATGTCCTAACGTATCGTTGATCTGTTTTAAGCCATCTACATCAGCAAATAGAAGATAACAAGGGGATTGAGTACGTCGGGCAATTTTTAGCTGTTGATTCGCTAATAAGAAGAAGCCTCGGCGGTTGTGAAGCTGCGTTAAGTCATCGGTCAGAGATAACTGTCTCACCTTTGCTTCAGCCTTCAGCCGTTCCACAATCTCTTGCTCTAGTCGTTGATTTTGCTGAGTTAGCTGTTGATATTGCTGTTGAATTAGCAATTGATTTTTGACTCGCATCAGCACTTCCAATTCTTGAAAGGGTTTCGTGATGTAGTCTTGTCCACCTATCTCAAAGGCGCGAGCTTTGTCATCAATTCGATCGAGGGCACTGATAAAAATAATAGGAATGTTTGCAGTTGCTTCAGATGCTTTGAACTGCTGGCAGACTTCATATCCATCCATTTCTGGCATTGTGATGTCGAGCAAAATGAGATCGGGTGGATGGCGATGAACCCCCTGAAGTGCCATTTTACCGTTGAGTGCTTTACGAACGAGATAGCCCTGAGATTCTAATATTTGGGTCAATAGTCGCAAGTTATCGGGAGTGTCGTCCACGATCAAGATATCAATTGTATTATTTGGTTTGAGTAAGAGCATGATGGGTTCCCTAAGTCAGCGTTAGGGCCGCGATCGCTTCTAGTTGGAAGTTGTCGACCAAGAAATTCATCCCTTCGATTAGCGTTTGCTCGTGTTGAGGAATTTGAGCGATGAGTTGTCGGAGATCTTTGTCGTTTAAATCAAGCGCTGCCTCGTACACTTGAGTGATCCATGACCGTGACATCCTGTTCAGATCTTGCGGCATCAAAGGTTTTCGTACTGAAGTTGCTGGCTCTGATGCCACTTTATTTGCGTAGCGGTATTGCACATCCAAATGACGAGCGATGACATCGAACAGAGCAGCTTCGGTAAAGGGTTTAGCCATGTAATCATCGCAGCCTGCCTGCAAGCTAGCGGTGCGATCCTCCTCAAACGCATAGGCGGTGAGAGCGACGATTTTTGTGGTGGGTTGATTTTGTGGTTTCACCTCCGCAAAATTAACCGATTGTTCTTCCAGTCTAATTTGTTGAGTTGCGGCGTAGCCATCCATGACAGGCATCTGAATGTCCATTAAGATCAGGTGAGGTTGCCATTGCTGCCATTGGGCGATTGCTTCCACTCCGTTCTCTACGATATGAACCTCAAATCCAATTGGCTCCAACAAAGTCCTGAGCAACTGCTGATTTTCGAGTACATCTTCAACCACCAAAATGCGGTAAGTCGGCTGTCCTGGCTGCAAGCCTATCACCAAATAAGTCGTTTCCAGTTCTTCTACTACTGATTCTGGCTGCTGCAAAAGCACCTTGCAGATAAACGCTGATCCCTGATTGACTGAGCTTTGAATGGTAATATCACCCCCCATCAACCGGGCAAACTGTCGGCTGATAGACAACCCTAACCCAGTCCCTTGAGCCTGACGACCTTGCTCGGTTTGCACAAATGCTTCAAAAACCGCTTCCCAATCATGGTAATCAATTCCGCATCCGGTGTCTGTCACTGCAACCAAGAGTATGAGTGTATAGCAGAGCATTGAGGGATCGCTATCCGAACGCCCTTGCTTCATGGTGCGGGTTGACTCCGCTGTGATTTTTACGGTCACACTCCCCTCAGTCGTAAATTTAATGGCATTGCTGATCAGGTTGAGCAAAATCTGCCGCAATTTTGCTTCATCACTGCAAACGTAACGGGGAACGCTTTCATCTTTCTCAAAGGAGAGCACTAGGCCATTCTGCAAAGCTTTGAGGGCAAACATCTCTTGCAGCGATTGCAGTAGGCGATGGAGATTAAAGGTGCGCTCTGTTAGGATCAACTGCCCTGCCTCAATGCTAGACATTTCTAGTACATCATTGATCAGAGCCAGCAGATATTCGCCACTCCGGCTGACGATGCCTAAATGCTCTCGAAATTCAGTGGGAGCATTGGGGCTGTGGCTCATCACCTGGGTAAATCCTAGAATGGCGTTCAGCGGAGTCCGCAACTCATGGCTCATCTTTGCCAGGAACTGACTTTTGGCACGGTTGGCGATCGCAGCTCGTTCAGCGGCTTGCTCTAACGCTGCTTGAGAAAACTCCAATACTGCTAACATCAACGTATTGCGCATCATCTGCGCCGCTTCCCGCTCTAGCGCTTGCCAAGGAAATGATGTTTCTTGCACTATTTCTTGCCAGAGTTCAAAAGATTTGCGCGGGGTTAGGTATTTTGCTCCATCTGGATCAACCGATATAGAGGTGCGTGGATCGCCAGCCCAGTTTACGGTCTGAATTTGTTCGGGTCTAAACCATAGAAGATAGTAAGACTTTTGGTGCAACACAATGGCGATCGCCAAAACACCACTCGCGGTGCCCTTGAACTCTCGTGCAGGTAAGTACGATTGAGCAAGGCAATCTGTCAGATATATCTCTGGTTGATTGAGCTGTGGTAGCCAGGTTAAAAGAGCCCGGACATCTTTTATGGGCGGCGTTCGTCCAATTAATGAAGTTGACTGATCTAGCACAATGGCTATTCCCTCAGCATGAACCAAATCGAGCAATTGAGTCGCATTTCGGGTCAAAACCTGCTGAATAAAACTAGGGTCATGCAGGAATTCTCGCTGCATGGTGTCCTGAATCGTTTTAACTTGGGCACGATAAATGTTCAACTCTCGTTCTTGCTGGTGTAATAGTTCAATTGAGGCAAACTGTCCTAAAAATTCACAGGTTTTGCGCGTTTCATAATCTACCAGCTTAGGGCTGTAATGGTGACAGGCAATGAGTCCCCACAGGCGTTGATCGTCAATTAACGAGATGGTGAGTGATCCAGCAACTCCCATATTCTGTAAATATTCGACGTGGTTGGGAGAAACTCCCCGCAGCATACAATCACTCAGATCGAGTGGTTGAGCGTTTGGGTCATCCTGGATTGCAAGGAGACGGGCAGGGATGTAATTGATGTTGGGAATTTGGCGCACCCAGTTGCGAAGAAATAGCCTACGGGCAGGCATAGGGATGTCAGTCGCTGGATAATGCAGCCCCAAAAAGCTTTCTAGATGGCTCTCTTTCACTTCTGCGACGACCACTCCATGCTCAGCGGCTTCAAAACGGTAAACCATGACGCGATCAAAGCCTGTGATCGCCTTCACTTCTCTGGCAAGTGTTTCAGCTAAAGCAGCAAGACTGCTCGCCTTGCGAAGGCTAAGAATTGCAGCTTGCAGATGCCCATAAAACTGGATTGTGTGAGTCTTTCCAATAGGGGGCTGAGGTTCTAGTTCCAGGATCAGCTCATTGGTTGTCCGATGGAGTGTACTTCTAAAAGTGAGGGCCTTTCCTCTTAAATTCTCAGCCTCTGACAGAGAGGCCATTCGCCGTGCTTTTAATTCAAATGGGTTACTACGCTCCAAGTGATCTTGCAGCAGCAGGTTAGCCATGCGTTTAAGCTGAGGGCGAGAAAATAGGCACTGTAAATTTTGTCCCAATAAAGTGGCTGCGGAAATGCCAAAGAATTGCTCCACATTCTCACTTGCCTGCACAATTTTGAGGTGTGGCTCTTGCAGCACTAAAAGCACTCCATGCGGTTGAATATAGCCTGGAGCATAGATAGATTCTTCACTGCAATCCTCTAGAGTCGTCAGGGTCAAAGGGGTAAATGTAGATAGTTCAGGAGCAATTAAAGGGTTCATTTCAAGGACGGTAAGTTTGAGCATCAAAGAGATCGGCTGCGGCCTTGCGGGTTCAGGCAGTTCGTTAAACCCGTAATGTTTGCTTCTGAGGGGCGTTTCTGTTTCTAAAAGTCCCTGTGCCGAAGTTGACAGCGTTTCGTAGACTTGCTCAGCCGATAGTGTCCAAACAGGTGAATGAGGTGCCATATTGGATCAACTAGATGCCCTGCCAGGGGTTGGCAGTGATGCGGTTAGCAATCTGATCGGTCGCTGGCTGCTAACTCCATCCATTGTGCGTCCACTCATTTTGCGGAGATGGATACAGTAAAGCGCCATCCCCTCTGCTCGACCCCAAGCATCAATCCAGGTGCGGTTAATAGCGGATGGAAGCGCTAGATTTTGCGCTTTGACAAATTGCATCACGCGATCAATCTCAGGCTGATCTGTGATGTGTTTTGCTCGTCCTGTCACCGTCACGCTGCGCCAATGCTCTAGATTGTGAACGTCTTCAACCTGTAAACAGACTTCTGGATTCACATCCAGATACTTCTTCTTCATCCCAACCGTGGTGAAGAGGTAGATATTGAAATCATCGAAATAATAACGCATTGGCACAACATAGGGACGTCCATCAAGCACACAACCCAAGTGCCCATATCCTACTTTCTGTAAGAGATCATCGATCTCCTTTATACTCATTTCGTCAATATCTAACATGACCATTTTTCTACTAAAAATCCGCAGCGCTTTGCGCTTGATTCAGGGTGGGTTCAAACATAATTTAGGATTTAGATTTTTGATTAAGGTTAGGGTAGTAGAAGTTCTTATACAGGTATAGGCATGGAGAAAAATAAGGGTAATAATGGGTTTCCTTGTTGGAAGCCTGTACGTTTGTAATTTTTATCTCATAAAATTTTATTAGGATCTCAATGAAAACTCAGCCTATGCCTCTATCTATGTTGATTTAAAGTTCTCACAAACCTCCTAAAATCATCTCTAGCTTTAGAGTGTTTTAGCAGAATTTATACAACTCAAACACGCTGTTGCGTGAATCGGTTTACCAAGAATGCAAGGCTCGCAACTGATGTAACGTTTTTCCCTCTGGGCAAAAACAGCTTGTTGTGTAGAAATGCCCAGAAATGAACGGCACAATGAACTACTCCTGACACTCAATTCCCTGTCCATAGCGATGAACTCCCTTGTCGTAAAATTGTTATAGGAACTCTCAGCTAATAATTTGCTGCATTCTAGTTAACCTCATTTGGTTGAACTGAGTGATTTCAGAGCAATGCTAATATCACGCTGATGATTAAGCTGGTGCGGTAGGCTTGCTCACGGGTAAAACAGAGCGAACCTCAGCGTTGAGGCCAACAAAGTACAATTCAACCGTGAGATCTGGATAGCGCTTTTGAATTTCCCAATAAGCACGGCTTAGGTATTCTGCATGAACCTGTTGTTCTCGCTCTCGATCTTGACTTAAGTTTGGATCAATTTTGCTGGCATAAGCTCCACAATCTTGATGATCAAGAATGATTACTTTTTCGATCTGGTGCAGTTGTCGAGATAAGTTAAGTTGATCCCAAAACGCTTCGGCTTCGGCGGCATGGGGAAATCCTGTCAGCGCCAGAGAAGCTCCTGCCAAAGCTGTCCAATCATACTGATTACTCAGATGCTGGAGTGTCAAAAAGTATCGCTCGGATTCGAGAAAGCGAAAATCAATGCAACTGAGTACGAATGCTTTGGCTTGATGTTCTGTCGCTTTGGCAGGCTGAGCCACCAACAGAAGAGGAAATGCGATCGCAAACCCAGGTAGGAGCGATCGTAGAAACCAACGGCGGTTGCCTCGATGGATCTGACTGCAATGACAAGATTTGATCTGTGCTGAATTAGGAGTGCGTTCCATGCGTTTTCGATTCGTTCAATAAAATTTTGGAGATTCTGAATGTAGTGACTTAATTCGACCAATCGTCGCTGAATCCTCTGCAAAAACTCACCCTCTGGAGCAATCCAGTGCGATCGCCCATCTGGACTTTGAATCAGATTGCTGGCAAATTTCATCATCGAAACAAAAGACTTCTACTAAATATGAAGGCTTTATAGCTTTTTCAGGGAGATATTTAGAGATAAGGGCTTGAAACGCTTGCTAGTCGAACCTTTCAGATCTGGAGGTTAAAAGACGATAAAAGGCTCCTGGCTCATACTTTTCAGCTTTCCCTATAGGGCACCTCGAATAATAGAATAAATCAGAGTTTTGAGACTCATTTGAGACAAGTGCTCTGTTCGCGCAGATAAATCAACGGCAGTTGGAATAACACCATGAATCCTGTCACTCTCAAAATTGCAGTTATCGGGTTTAATCA